>CAZVPK010000145.1:0-6632 GCA_964628505.1 uncultured Chthoniobacter sp. | reverse complement strand
CATCCCCGCCCTGGAAACCGCCCACGCCATCGCGCATGTCATCAAAGTCGCGCCCGGGATGTCGAAAGACGCGATCCTGATCGCGAACCTCAGCGGCCGCGGCGACAAGGATGTGAGCCAGGCGGCGGAGATTTTGCTCGGTCAGGAATAAACCCAGCGGCGGTTGAGGAGGGGCAGGAGCGGGAAGAGCATCACAGCCGGGTAGTAGGCACGGCTGTTTCGCCAGCGGCTGTCGTAGGAAATTTCGCGGCTTCCGGAGGAAAACCCCAGCATGTTTCCGATCAATGTATGATCGTTGGGCCGCTCCGATTCCTTGTCCGCTCCCAGCCAAGCGGTGGTTTCCCTCAAAACGCCGCCGGGGTTAAGACAGAGCCGTTCGTAGCTCGTCATTTTTCTGCCGGCCAACGGCAGGGAATCCAGGAGCCTCGAAATAGCCAGGTTTCTGCGCATCCACTGAAAGGCCGCCTGGGTGGCCGTGAACCACTCGAGGCGTCCCGGGTGCGACTTTTTCTTGCGGGCGGCCTCGGAGACGCAGGCCCCCCGGAAATCCCGGACGAGGTGGATGGCGTAAACTTCGCAATCCGGTTTTGCGCAAAAAAACCGGAGGGGCTCGGAGGTT
The DNA here is from genome assembly GCA_964628505.1 of uncultured Chthoniobacter sp. Taxonomy (GTDB): domain Bacteria; phylum Verrucomicrobiota; class Verrucomicrobiia; order Chthoniobacterales; family Terrimicrobiaceae; genus UBA967. The sequence continues at coordinate 6,013 of CAZVPK010000145.1, read as the reverse complement.
TTGTTCGCATCGAGGAGAATGCCCCCGTCGCCAAAAACATCGCGGAACCTGTCAACCAACCCGCTGTATGCCTTCGATTGCGAAAATTCAGCGCCCGCACCGGAGGGCGACGCCCATCCGCCCCAGAAATCGCACTCGGCCGCCGGTTTTCCGCAGGCACACGGGCAATCGGAGGCTCCGCGAGAGGCAACGCGCCTCATTCCATAACCCGCTTCACCGAGGTTCACCACCGGACGATGTTTGGAAAGGTGGTGGGCCAAAATGGTGGAGCCCGAATGCGGCAGGCTGATGATATAGGCGATCCGCAATTTGCTCGGTCCGGGCATCGGGTCAAAATCGCACGCCCCGTGGGACGGCGGCAATCTTCTGTTTGAAAACCTGGAGCAAAGGGCCAATCCTCGGCGTTGTTGAAAACCGCCTTCCTATTTGTCGGCATGCCGGTCGGGGGTGCCGAGGATTTCGCTTTGGGCGTCCACCGGCACCTTTTTCCGGAGGTGGAGTCGCGGTTTGTTTGTCTCCGGTCGCTGGATGTTCTCGGGGAGGAGGCCCGCCGGGCCGGTCTCCCGGTCGATTTGGTCCCGGCGTTTCCCACGAAACGAATTTCGCCGTTTGGAATCCGGGATTTGTCACGATGGCTTGCGAGGGAGCGCATCGAACTGGTCCACAGCCAGACCTACCACGCCCATCTCTACGGGGTTTTCGCGGCGAAGCTCGCGGGCATCCGCTCGGTGGTCCACCAGCAAAAAACGCTTGGCGATCTCGGCCCGCGAAAAAATTTCCTTCTGCGGCTGTGTTTCCGTCAGGCCGACGCGGTGTTGGCCCTGTCGGAAAAGACCGCGGAGGAAATCCGGGAGCGCGCGGGGGTTCCGGATTACAAACTCCATGTGGTGCCGAATGCGATCGACAAGGAGGTCTTCCATCCGGCCCAGGATCGCAGGGCCTTGAGGGAAGCCTTGGGGCTGCCGACGGACACGCCGGTTGGCGGGACCGTGGCCTCGCTTCACCCGGTCAAAAACCATGCGGCCATCATCAAAGCCCTGTCGCTTTTGCCGGCCGACCGCAGGCCCGCATTCGTTTTTGTCGGCGACGGAGCGGCCCGCGCCGAATTGGAAAGGCTGGCCGATTCCTCGGGGGTGCGGATTTTTTTCGCCGGCCGCCGGAGGCCGGCCGTTCCCTGGTTCCAGGCTCTCGATTTTTTCGTCCTGGCCTCGCACTGGGAGGGGCAGCCTCTGGCATTGTTGCAGGCGCTGGCTTGTGGATTGCCGGTCCTGGCGAGCCGCATCGAAGGAAACACGGCGGTTCTCGGCGACACGCACGCCGGGCTGTTCGAACCGGACGATTCGGGCGCCCTGGCCTCCTTGTTGTCCGAGGCATGCTCCGATCCCGGACGCTTTTCCGCCGGGGACGCGATGGTTCCGGCCTGCCGCGAGGCCGCGACCCGGTTGAAGGAAATCTACGCCGGGATTCGATGAGAATCGCCCTCTTCACTCCCACGTTTTTGCCGAAATGCTCGGGGGCGGAGATATTCCACCACAACCTCGCCCTTCGCTTGGCGGGCTTGGGGCACGAACCGGTCGTTGTGATGCCGCGCGGGTTGAAGCGTCGACTCGATGCCGATCCGCTGGCGCCGGGATACTCCACAGTGGGTTACCCGTCCAACCAATGGAGCCTTTTCAAGAGGTGGCCGGCGGGCGGCTATCTTCTGTCGAGGTGGACGCTCGACCGCATTCAGGCCAGCCACCGGTTCGATGTCTGGCACGCGGTGGTGCTGTCGCCGACGGGATGCTGTTTCGCCGATTGGCAATCTCGGCGGCGGATTCCGGGACTCGTTCGGGCGGTCGGAGACGATGTTCCCCTCGAGGGATCGTCGAATCTCCCGGCCCATGTTCGCAAATCGATATCGCGGGCGCAGTGCGTCGTTTCGCTATCCGGCGGAATGACCCGCGGACTGGTTCTTGCCGGCGTGGAAGAACGCCGGATCGTGGAAATACCGAACGCCGTCGATCTGGATCTATTCAAGGGAGACTTCCACCGCGGGGAGTTTCTCGCCTCGAGGGGAGTCGCGGGGAGGGTTTGCCTTTGCGTGGCACGCAACCATCCGCAGAAGGACCTGCCCACCCTGTTCCGCGCTTTTGCGGAACTTCGCCGTTCGATGGCCGATCCGGTCTGCCTGGTCGTGGCGGGGCGCGGCATGCGGGACTACCCGCTCGAGCCCGGATTGGCGGACTCCGTGCGGCTTCTGGAACTGACTCCGGCCGGCCCTCTGGAATTTCCACCCGCCGAATTGGTGAGCTGGTATCGCGCCGCGGATCTTTTTGTGATGACTTCCGAGGTGGAAGGCTTCAGCACGGCTCTGGTCGAAGCGATGGCGGCGGGGCTGCCGGTTGTCGCCACCGATGTGGCGGGAATTCGCGAGCGGGTCGTGGACGGAACCAGCGGATGGCTGCGTCCGTTTGGAGACGCTTCGGGCCTCGCCGGGGCGATGCGGCGCCTTCTCGGGGATGAAAAGGAACGCCGTGGTTTTGGCGCGGCCGCCGCGCGCTCGGCGGCGCGGTTCTCATGGGAAAACACGGTCTCCGAATATTTGAAAGTGTATAAAAATCTCGTCCGCGGGGCGGCCGATGGCCAAGGATGGCCGGCATGACGCAGGCCGGTTTGAAAATCGTTCCGGGACGGCGCGACCGGGCGGCGAGATTCCCCGATTTTTTTTGTATCGGGCCTCAAAGAACCGGCTCGACCTGGCTCCACGCCAGCCTGGTGAGGCATCCCGAAATCCTGATGCATCGCGACAAGGAAACGTTCTTTTTTTCCACCCTCGGAGAGCCGGCCTCCCCCCGCTTCAAGTATTCCCGCCTGGAGGATTATCTGGCCTCCTTCAAAGACACGCCGGGCGAACTTTTTTTGAAAAACTACCACGCCCTGCGCCGGTGCGGGTGTTTCTACACTCCCCGGATTCTCGGGGAATCCACGGCCTCCTACTGCCTGCTCGGATCCGAGGTGCTGGAGGATTTGAGGGTTCTCAACCCCGATCTCAAGATCATCATGCTCCTGCGCGATCCCGTGGAGCGGGCCTGGTCGCACGCCAACAAGGACCTCGTCCGCGACACCGGCAAGCCCGCCGGCGAGAGTCAATATGTCGAGTTTTTCTCGCGCCCGGACCAGTTGGCCCGGGCGGATTATTCCGCAATCCTGGAGCGTTGGAGGAAAATCCTGAAACCCGGGCACATGCTTCTGGCGCCATCCACCCGCATCGAGACGGATCCCGCGGGGTTGGTGACCGATGTGCTGCGGTTTCTGGGGGCCGCCCGGCCGCGCCCCGCCAGCGCGAGGCATTTGGCCTCCCGGCAGAATCCCACAAGCGGCGCGGCCATCCCGGAAAATCTTCGATCGGCTTTGGAGGAAATCCTCGGGGACCGCTTGGATCGTTATCGCGCCTTGAGGGAGAGGACGGGTCCGCTTTTGATCGTTTGAAATGTCCGCTCCGCCCACCAACCTCGCGGCCCGCGCCCTGGCGCGTTTGGAATCCTTTCTGCATCGGCGGGGGGCTTTATGTGTCGGCGCGTTTGCGCTGGTTTATTACGGCCTCTATTTCAACGCGGATCTCACCCTGACCGGCGAGGCCGGCAGCAATGTGCTCATCGCCCAGCGGATCAACGAGGGCTGGAGGCCGATCAAGGACATGTTCATCGGCTACAACCTGATGTGGTTTTATCCGCTCGCGTGGATTTTCGAGTTCACCGGACCGCATCTTTTGGCCTCGAGGATCTACTTCATGGCGCTGGCGGGGATCTCGGGACTGCTCGGTTTTTTGCTCGTCCGCCGGGTCACGGGCTTCGCCATTCCGGCCGCCATCGCGGGAGGTTTGATGATCTTGATGCCCGGGGCCATGTATCGCAACACAGTGGGCTTCGTCGGAACTCTGGCCGCGTTCGCCTTGGTCTACGGCTATGTGGTTCCGCACCGGTCGCGGGTTTCCAGCATTCTGTGGATGGGATTCGCGGGCGCGGCGATGAGTCTTTGCTACCTCATTCGCATCGAGCCCTCGTTGATCGCCACGGCGGTCTGGGCGGGACTGGTTTTTCTCTATCCCTTCGGCGTGCGCGGGGAATTTCTTTCCAGATTGCGGACCGTGGGCGCGGGCACCCTGTTATCGATCGCCGCCTTTGCCGCAATCCACGCGCCCTTTGTTTATCATGCCCACCGGCAGGGCTTCGGTCCGGAGTTCACCAGGCAATATTCCCAATTCGTGAATCTCCTTCGTTGGGAACTTGAACGCGAAATCCGGAAATTCCAACCCGCTCCGCGCGTCGCCAAGCCGATTGCCGGCGAGGCGTCTCCCGTTGTCGCCGCTCCTCCCCCCGCCCCCGCGGGAAACGCGACGAGCCAACCGGTGAAGCCGGTTTCCGCGGATTCCTCCGACGGCCGCCGCCCGCGGCCCCCGCTGCTCGATTCGTTTCAAAACGGGCGGATTTCGTATTTTCCCCTCTCGATGTATTTCCCGGTTTTGAGCGCGGGAATTCTGGCCGCGTTTGGCGGCGCAGGGTTTCTTGCCGGAGCTTTTCGGGAAAACGAAGCGGATCGACGCGCCGGGTTGGCGATTTTGACAACGACCGGGTGTGCCCTGGCCTTGTTTCCCCAATATTTTTTCTTTCGCCCCGACAGCGTCCATTTGGCGGAGTTCATGGTTCCCTTTTATCCCGCCCTCGCCTGCGCGGCCGCCGGGGCGATCGGCTGGATTCGCGCAGGGAACTTTCGTGCCTGGACGGCGGGTCTGGTTTTGGCGGTCGCCGGCCTGCAGGTGGTTGTGGCCTTCAATTCCCTCTTCGGCCGCGAGGGCTCCGGAAGCCTCCGGATCGCCCGGGGAAAGACGGCCCTCTTCGAAGCTCCCGGAGGCATCCGCTTCCGCGTGAGACCCAACGAACTGGCCGATTGGGAAAGGCTTCGCGACACCTTGGAGGCCGCCACGCGCGATGGCGGCTATTTGGTCACATTTCCCTATGTGCCGATCTTGAATGTGATGGCGGAAAGTCCCTCCTACCAATTCAAACTCTATGTGGACAATGCCACCGAGCCCCCGGATTTCTCGGAGAAGGCCATCGCGGAACTGAAGGAAAAACACCCGGTGGCCGTTGTCGTCAACAACAGGGACATCAATCGCACGGAGATATCCCGCTTTAAAAACTGGGCCGCGCCGGTGCACGCCCACCTTTCGGAAAACTACATTCTGGCCGGGACCTATTTTTCGAACATCGAGGTATTTGTCAGGCCGGACCGCATGCCCGGATCCGCCCGTTGATTTTCCAAGGCCGCCTCCCGGCATCGCGAAAGCACCGTCTCGAGGGGAATCCTCTCCATGAGGCGATCCCGCGGGATTTTTTCCGCCTCCTCCCCGGACATCCCGTCCTGCGGTCGGATCAACCAGTGTTTTACCCGCCAGGGATGGTATTCGAAAACCGGTGACGGACCGAAAAGCGCGACGGTCGGGCATTGGCAGGCGGCGGCCAGGTGCATCGCGGCCGTGTCCACACCGACAAAAAACCTCGCGTGCCTCAAGAGCCACGCCAGTTGCGTCCACGAGGCTTGCCCGAGCGTGGACTCGACACGGGGTCCGAATTTTTCACAAAGGGAACGGCTTTCCCCGATCTCTTCCCGCCCGGGTCCGCAGCTCAAGACGATCTTGGGAACAAATTCCAGCAAGGCTTCGATCAATCGCTCCCAATTCCCGATCGGCCAGGCTTTCCGGGCCCAACGCGTGTGCAGGTGGATCACGCAATATCCGCTCTCAAGCCAGTCCCCGGATTCCTTCCAGGGATTGGCGCGATCCGGCGAGAAGCGCAACGGCGGTGGGGGTCCGGCAAGATCGAGAACCTCGCCGGGGGCGGTGAAATCGCGTTCGGTCTGGTGTTTTCCGAATCGTGGAATTTCGCAAATCCGGTGGAAGAACGGCCGCCAGAACCAGCGGAGGGTGCGGTGTTTGTTCGTGCAGCGGCTCGGGGTGCGGGCGGCGATGGCG
>CAZVPK010000144.1:0-6673 GCA_964628505.1 uncultured Chthoniobacter sp. | reverse complement strand
GCTCAATCCGCCGCCAGCAGCGCCCGCAGGTTGGCGAAGGAGGCGGCCACATCCTCCTCGTCGGCGGGCTTGGACATGATGTCCTCGTAGCCCTCGGCGTGGACGCCCTCGCCTTCGATTTCCTTCAAAAACGGACTCGGTCGGCAGTGCATGGCGGACCCGAATTTCAGGCGGTTGCGGCAATGCGTGATCGTGAGCGATTTCATCGCGCGCGTGATGCCGACATAGAAGAGCCGCCGCTCCTCGTCCACCGTGCCTTCGCTTTTCGAGCGCTCGTGCGGAAGCAGGCCGTCCTCCACTCCCACCAAAAACACATGCGGAAACTCGAGCCCCTTCGCGGCATGGAGCGTGATGAGCGTGAGACCCTTTCCGTCGTCCTTCTTGTCCTCCTCGCGCTCGCGGTTGAGCGAGAGTTCGTCGAGGAAATCCTGCACACTGCCGCGCCGCTTCGTCTGGTGCGCGGCGAGGGCGTTCAGGATTTCCTTCGCGCCGGACTCGCGGTTGAGCGCCTCCTCGGGCGTTTTGCAGCTGCGCTTGAGGTCCTCGAAATACCCCGTCTCCTCGAGATACTTCGTGACGATCGCGCAGGCGTCCGCGCCGGGCGTGAGAAGGTGGATGCGCGTGGCGGCGAGGTCCTCGGCAAAGGTGCGGATCGCGGCGGCGGTCTTGCGGCTCACCTCGGATTCAAACGCCGGATCGACGAGCGTGTCGAAGAGGCTGCGGTGGGCCTTGGCGCTTTTCTCGAGCGCGATCTCCACCGAGGTCGGCCCGATGCCGCGCGGCGGGGTGTTGATGATTCGCAGGAGCGAGATGTCGTCCTGCGGATTCACGAGGCAGGTGATCGTGGCAAGGATGTCCTTCACCTCGCGGCGGTCGAAAAAACTTTTCCCGCCGACAAGGCGGTAGGGGATTTTCATTCGACGGAGGTTTTCCTCGAGCAGACGCGATTGCGCGTTCATGCGGTAGATCACGGCGAAATGCTCCCACGGCAGGCCCTGTGCGTTGCGGATCGCGCCGGCTTCGGCGACGACGAATTCCGCCTCGGTCTTGTCGTCGGGCACCGAAACGACATGGACCGGATCGCCGCCCTGGACGGGACTCCAGAGGTTTTTCACGCGGCGGCGCGGGTTGTTTTTGATGAGCCGGTTCGCGGCGGTGAGAATCTGGTTCGTGCTGCGGTAGTTTTGCTCGAGGCGGACGATGGCGGGATTCGGAAAATGCTTTTCGAACTCGAGGATGTTCGAGACCTCCGCGCCGCGCCACCCGTAGATGCTCTGGTCGTCATCGCCCACCACGCAAACATTCGGCGGGTCGCCCGAGGCGAGGAGGCTCACCAGATCGAGCTGCAGGCGGTTCGTGTCCTGGAACTCGTCGACGAGCATGTGGGAAAACCGGGAACGCCATTTTTCGCGGACGGATGGATGGTCGTTCAGGAGCTTCACGGCTTGAACCAGAAGGTCGTCGAAATCCATCGCGTTGAGCGCATGCAGCTCGCGGTTGTATCGCGAGTAGACCGCGCCGATCACGGTCTCGTCGTCCTGCGGCGGGGCCCAGCCGTTGTTTTTGGCTTTGCTGATGAGGTTTTTTGCGAGGCCGGGGTCGAGTTTTTCATCCTTCGCGGTCACGCGGTTGATGACCTTTTTGATGAGCCCAAGCTGGTCGCCCTCGTCGAAGATCGTGAAATTGTTTTTGTAGCCGAGCTTGTCCGCGTCGCCGCGCAGGATGCGGACGCAGAGGGCGTGGAAGGTCGAGGCGGTGATGTCGTCGGCCTGCTCCTCCGTGAGATTTCCCGCGATGCGCTCCTTCATCTCGCGGGCGGCCTTGTTGGTGAAAGTGACGGCCAGAATTTTCGAGGCGGGCGTGCCTGTGGAAACGAGCCAGGTGATGCGCGCAACAATCGTGCGGGTTTTTCCCGTTCCCGCCCCGGCGAGGATCAGCAGCGGACCGGTCTCATGGGTGGCGGCGCGCTGTTGCTCGGGGTTGAGATCGTAGAGTCGGAAGCGGGACATGAGGCCGGGGAATCTGCCCCGTTCCGGAAGCCCGCTCAAGATTTGTCGATGGTCAGGCCACGGGGGATTTTTTTTCGAGGCATCGTCGCGGGAGAGGTTCACAGATTTGATCTTTCAACCGATGTTGGCGGCGGCCGAGCAGACCCTCGATCTCGCAAACGAGCCTTCGCGGGCCGAGACTCCGGAATACGGCATCCCGGGCCGCATGCCTCTCCAAGTTCCCATCCGGGAAATCCCCCCGGCCGACTTGGCAAATTCCCGAATCGCCGTGGATTTCCCCACCTGCCTCGCCCCCGCTCAAAATCAACCGGGAGCGTCGGTTTTGCGAAGGGATTCGGGACTCCGGAGGGAGCCGGGCGATTGGGGACTTCTGAAAGTCGACACCGGATCCCATGTAGGACATCACAATCGGTTTTCCCCGGCGCGCTACACATTCCTCGCGAGTCGGAAGCCCAGCACGCCGAGACGGCTGTCCGGGCTGCGGCTGATCCGAAGCCTGGAGGTGCTCTTTTCCACGGACTCCACAAACTTTCCGCTGCGAATGCGGTGGGCGGATTGCGTGTCGTCATGGTCCCAGCACCACTCCCAGACGTCGGCGGTCATGTTGTAAATTCCCAATTCATTGAAGCCGATGTTTCGAGGGATGTGCCACGGAGGCAGGACATTTGTTTCGGAGGAATCCGCCACGGAAATCCCCCCCGGTCGTTGTTGGCCGAGGATGCCTCCGATGGCGGCCCACTCCCATTCCGCCTCGGTCGGGAGACGGTAGCCCCCGGCATCGAGCACTCGCTGGATCAACTTGGATCCGCTCGGCCCGAACTCGCCCTGGCGGTAGATTTCCTTGTCGCAACGGTAAACCGGCTGTCCCCCCTCGTGCTCGCTCTTGGCATTGCACCATTTCACGGCGTCATACCAACTCACATGCGTGACCGGCGCGAACGAGCCGTTGGCCTGCCCGGCGCCGATGTCGTAGCCGTTGCAGATCCCCCACACCCGGACCCATTCCCAGTCTTCCTGAAGGACCGGAAATTTGCCGATCAAAAAGGTTGCCACCGTGGTTCCTCGAAGTTCGGAGCCCTCCGGCATCGCCCCCCCCTTGACCTCCAGCATGGCCGCTCCGCTCGAGCCTTCGATGAACATTTTCCGGAAAATCGAAAGCAGGCGCTTGCGGTCGCCCATCCGCGCCACGCCGAGCTTTTCGAGGTCGCCTTCCTGGAGCTGGTCGAGAATGTCGTCGCCGATGCCCTCGTCGAGAAACCGCTGCACGAGACGCTCGAGGCGTGTGGCCTGCAGGGCCGATTTCAAGCGCGCTTTCGAGGCCTCCATAAAATCAACGGTTCCGCGCGAGGCGGAATCCGATCACGCCATAGCGGGTGTCGGGGCTGCGGCTGATGCGGTAGCGCACGGTGCCGTTGCTCGAGTGGTGGTTCCAACTCCCGCCGCGGATGCGGTGCGCGGAGCCGGTTTGGTCCATGTCCCAGCACCATTCCCAGACGTTTCCGCTCATGTCGTGGATGCCGAGTTCGTTGGCGTTTTTCAATCCGACCGGCTTCGCGCCGCCGTTCGAGTTTTTTTCATACCAGGCGACCTGCTCGGGCTGGTCGCTTCCGCTGAAGGTGTGGCCGCGACTGAGCGGACCGCCGCGGGCGGCCCACTCCCATTCGGCCTCGGTGGGAAGCCGGTGTCCGTTCGCCCTCCTGTGCCAGGTGACGAGGCGCGATCCGTCGGGACCGAACTCCCCGTTCCGGTAGACCTTGCCCTCCATGTAATAGGCGGGTTCGAGAATTTCGTGCTCGCTCTTCGCGTTGCACCACTTCACGGCGTCATACCAACTCACATGCGTCACCGGATGGGCGCTGCCGGTGCCGTAGCCGGTCTCGAGTTCATACCCCTTGGCGAGCGCCCACAGGCGCACCCATTCCCACTCCTCCTGCATGACAGGGTATTTTCCGATTTCAAAATCCTCCACGCGCAGGCCGGAAAGCTCGGAGTCCGCCGGCATCGTTCCGCCGCTCACGCCGATCATCACGGTGCCCGCGAGCGGGATGTCGCGGTTGTTCGCAAAGGCGTTGAGGAGCCGCTTGCGCTCGCCGAGTTTCTCGACCCCGAGCTCGCGCAGATCGGCGTCCTCGAGTTGATCGAGGATCGCATCGGTCACACCCTGTTCCTCGAACTTCGGCGCGAGATGCTCCAGATGCTCGGCCTCGAGGATGGATTTCAATTCCTTTTCCATGGTTGGAAAATGAGATGGATTGCCGACTGGGTAAACGGGGTGATATCCCACCGCGCCTAGAGGGTCTTAAAACCTGGCTCCGAGAGAGAGGCTTACGATGTTGTTGCTGAAATCCGGATTTCCGAAATTCACATTGTAGAAGGCGCTGGCGGTCCAGGCGCGGCCGATGCGGAGACCCAGACCGGCTCCGGCAAAGACGCTGTCACGCTCGGGATTCGCGGTGTCGAAACCGAACGCCGGACCGGAGCCGCCATCAAGGGCCGCATCGATCGTGCGCGAATAGTCGAGGAACTCGTGCAGCCACAGCATGCGAATTTCCGGAACGAGCGTGAGGTTTTGGTTGAGATCCCACGAGTAGGCGATGCGGCCGCCAAGCGTGGTGCGGAGGCTGTTGGCATCCTGCTGGCCGAGGGAGAGGTCGAGGCTGTCGGCGCCGTTCTCGGTGAAGGGCCCCACGCCGGCGTAGGTGTATTGGGCTCCCGCGATCGGGCCGAGGGTGAGATTTCCGATTTTCCAATCCTTGCCGAGATTGAGCGCGGCGGTGAATTGGCCGCTGCCGGGTTCGGCACTCGCCGTGCGGTCGATCGATCCAAACTCGATGGAGCGCCGGGTTTGCCAGCCGGTGTAGCCGCCGCCGACGAGGGCATCGGCGTAATAGCCATCGCGGGAGAAGTTGGCATATCCGCCGAAGAGAACACTGTTGCCGCGCGAGGATCCGCCAGCGTCGTATTTGGCGAAGTTGTATTGATAGCCCGCGTAGAGGCCGGTGGAAAATCCGTCGCTCCAGCGGTGGTCGGCTCCGGCGAGAAATCCGCCGGCGTCGTTGCGGTAGTCGGGAATGTCGGAAACGCCCGCGCTTCGCGAGAAGGATCCCGAGCCGAGCACCCAGGCGCTCCAATTGGTGGGCGTGGCCGACTGGAGCCCGAAATCTCCCACCGGCGAGCCGTCGCGGTCGTTGCGGATCGGTTGCTCGGGCAGGCCGAGGGTTTGGAATCCGTTGACGCCCAGACGCAGCGAGCCGAAGCGCTGATTGAGAAGTTGGGTTTGAACAAACGCCTGCTCGATCGCGAGGTCGGCAAGGGTTTCATAAAAACCTGGGGTGATCTGGTCGAAGGCGGAAGGGAATTGCGATTCGGTCAATTCGTCCAACGCGATGCTCACCTCCAGGCGATCACCGCTGTTGGCGGAAATGAAGGAGTCGAGCGCCCCGGCAACGCGGCGCTGGTTGGGCGTGACGGCGACGCGGGTGTAGGAATCCGGCGCGATCAGCAAAATGCCGGTGGTGTCGTCGCTGAGGAACCGCCCGCGAAAGCCCTCGGGAGCGTTGATGGTTTCGAACGAGCCGGAAATGCTCCCCGCCTGCAGGAACGCGTATTTTTCTCCGTAGGCGAGGGAGTTTCCTTCGATGGGAATCACTCGCAGCGTGCCGGCCAGGGACGCCTGCCCGCCGACCACGAGCCGGTCGAAGCTCGAGGGGCTGGCGATTTCGATATCGAGCGAACCGCTGGAGGTCTGCTGGTAATCCCCGGCGATCGTGAGCGTGCCGATCGAGTTGCCCGGCGAGACTGTGCCGCGATTGAGCACATTGCCGAAGATGCGGCCCGTGCCGCCCAGCATTGCGCCAGTCCAAACCGTCAGACCGCTGACGGTCGCACGGCTGTTGATGGAAAGAAGGCCCTGCTGAATCTCGATGGGGCCTCCGAGTTGGAGGTCGTTGAGGAGGAAAAGCGAGCCCGGGCCGGTTTTAATCAGCGAGCCTGCACCGGAGATCGGGCCGGAGAGGATGAGATCGCCGGGTGAGGTTTGGAAGGTGCGTGCGGCGGGGAGGTCGAGGGCGAGTTCGAGGGTTTGGGTGGCGGTGGAGTTATTGATGACATCTCCGCCGAGCGTGAGCAACGAGGAGGCATTGTAACCCGAGGAACCCGGATTGGCGCGGAGCGTGAACGGGCCTGCTCCAAGGTCGAAGGTGAGTGAACCGATCGAAGTGATCGTGCCAGCGGCGATGTCGTTGGTCGAAATACCGCCGGTTCCCGTGAAAACGATGTTTGCGCCATTTGTGAGCGGCGGGAAAAAGCCCGTGCTCCAATTTCCCGCCCCGCCGCTCCACTTCGGATCTCCGACGAAATATCCGAGTGAAAGGAAACCGCCGGAATTGGCCAGCGCCCAGGTGCCGATCGGAGCCGCTCCGGTGAAGCCCGTCGTATCGACGGCAAAGGCGTTGGCGTCGAAACCCGTCACCGCGCCCCAATCGATGATGTTCCACAAATACGAGGTGGAGGGATCCCAGCCCGTGGGGTTGCCGAGGACAAAGATCGTAAACTTGCTGGCCGGTGTGGCGGTGATTGTGGCATTGCCCGAGCCGCCACCCGAGCGGATCAAATCCCAATCCGTTCCCGGCGTGCCGGAGACATTCGCAATCTCCCAGTTGTAT
>CAZVPK010000143.1:0-6707 GCA_964628505.1 uncultured Chthoniobacter sp. | reverse complement strand
AGGATGTGGCCGCCTCCTTCGCCAACCTGCGGGCGCTGCTGGCGGCGGATTGAGCCCGCATTCGGCGGGCTGTTTGATTTCGGCGCGCTTGCGCGAAGGGGCCAACAGGGCTTACTTGGTAGCTCCGCCGCACCGCCGCGGCGGGTTCATCAAGTGGATTTTTCCAATCGCGAATATTTCATCAACCGGGAGTTGAGTTGGCTGGAGTTCAACCAGCGCGTGCTCGACCAGGCGTTCGACCGCTCCAATCCGCTCCTGGAACGGTTGAAGTTTCTTTGCATCGTGAGTTCGAACCTCGACGAGTTCTTCGAGGTGCGGGTCGCGGGTCTCAAGCAGCAGAAGCAAAACAATTCCTCGGAGACCGGGCCCGACGGGCTCACCGCCTCCGAGGTTCTCGCCCGCATCAGCGAGCGCACGCGCCGCATGGTGGACGATCAATACCGCTGCTGGCGCGAGCAAATTTATCCCGAGCTCGTCGCCGAGAGGATCCGCTTCCACAACTACCCCGATGTTCCGGCGGAGGAGCGGGCGCATTTCGAGACGTTTTTCCGGGAGACGATCTACCCGGTGCTCACGCCGCTCGCCGTGGATCCCGCGCATCCGTTTCCGCAGCTTCTGAACAAGAGCCTGAATGTGATCGTCGAGTTGGAGGGCGAGGGGTTGAGCACCGACATCGCGGTGGTGCAGGCGCCGCGCATCCTTCCCCGCGTGGTGCCGTTCTCCAAGCGCGGCGACGGCGACGATTATGTGTTTTTGGGAAACATCATCCAGGAGCACGCGGCCTCGCTGTTCCACGGGGTGAAGGTCAAGGGCGCCCATCTCTTCCGGGTCACGCGCAACAGCAACCTGTATGTGGACGAGGAGGAGGCGAGCAATTTGCTTCACGCGATCGAGGAGGAGCTTCGCAAGGTCAAGCGCGGAGCGGCCGTCCGGCTCGAGGTGAAGAAGGACTGTCCGGACCATGTGCTGCACCGCCTGCTGGACCTTTTCAATCTGGAGGAGGAGGACGTCTTCCGGATCGACGGCCCGCTGAATTTCTCGCGCCTCATGCCGGTCGCGCTGCAACTCGACCGTCCGGACCTGCGCTACAAGCGCTTCACGCCTTGCTCGGTGGTCTCCCTCGACACGGAGTCGGACCTGTTTTTCCACGTCCGCCGCGGGGACATTCTGCTGCACCATCCCTACGACAGCTTCCAGACGGTGGTCGATTTTCTGGCGCAGGCGGCCGAGGACCCGCAGGTGCTCGCGATCAAGCAAACCCTTTACCGGACGAGTTCGGATTCACCGATCGTGCAGGCGCTCATCACCGCGGCCCGGAATGGCAAACAGGTCACGGCGGTAATCGAGTTGAAGGCGCGCTTCGACGAGGCCGCGAACATCCATTGGGCCCGCATCATGCGCGAGGCCGGCGTGGACGTGGTTTACGGCGTCACGGGCCTGAAAACCCACGCGAAGGCGATGCTGATCATCCGGAGCGAGGGCGAGCGGATCCGCCGCTACGCCCACATGGGCACCGGCAACTACCATCCCTCGACGGCGAAAATCTACACGGACCTCAGCCTGCTCACCTGCCGGGAGGAATTGACGACCGAGTTGGCGGAAACCTTCAACTGCCTGACCGGCGTCTCGCGGTTTCCGCGGATGAAAGAGTTGATGGTCGCGCCATGGTCGCTCTACGAGGGGTTCCAGGAGCTCATCGAAAACGAAATCGGCCATGCCTGGGCGGGGAGGCCCTGCGGTATCTACGCCAAGCTGAATTCGCTCGTGGAGGAGGGGATCATCGAGGCGCTCTACCGGGCGTCCGCGGCGGGCGTTCCGATCCGCCTGCTTGTGCGCGGCATGTGCGCGCTCCGCCCCGGGATCGCCGGTGTGAGCGAAAACATCGAGGTTCGCAGCATTGTCGGGCGCTTCCTCGAGCACAGCCGGATTTTCCGCTTCGAGAACGGCGGCCAGCCCCGGATTTATCTGGGGAGTCCCGACTGGATGCCGCGGAATCTTTTCCGCCGGGTCGAGACGGTCTTTCCCGTCAGCGCGCCCGGCATGGTGGCCCATGTCGAGGAGATTCTCGATTGGTTCTGGCGCGACAATGTGAAGGCCCAGACGATGCGGTCCGACGGGACCTACGCATTCCGCACCCGGGCGCCCGAGGAGCGGGCCTTCGACGCCCAGGCCGAGTTCCTCGCCGAATCCCAGCGGCGGCGAAAAAACCAGGCCGTCCCCAAGGAGCGCTGATCCGGGGCATGCGCGGACTTTTCATTGCGGCGAAGCGGGCTAGTCTGGCCCGGATGTCCCGAATCGCGACAACCGCCTGCCTGATCGCCCTGGCGATGATTTCCCTGCCCCTGCGGGCGCAGGACGGGACATTCGCCCATGCCGCGGGAACCCACGATCCCTTCCTCCTGGCCCTCCAGCCCGGTGTGCGCACGAGCGCCCTGCCGCCCTGGGTGGACGCCTCCCCGAGGATCGAACCGGAGGCGGCCTTGGTCGCTTTGCGGATTCTTCCCTCTTGGCGGGCACCGGGAGTGGATCTTTTCGCTGCGACGGTTGTTTTCACCGACAACGGCGATGGCGGACCCGCGATGGAATGGCGCGCGGAGGACGGGACCGTGACGACGATTTCCTATGGCTTGGGCGAGGTCGGGCGTCCGGTCGGCTTGAATTCGCGCACGGTTCTTCTTCCGCAGATGCTCACGCGGGAGGGGGGCGAGCTTCTGGTTTCCTACTATGGAAAATTCGATTCGCTGTTGAGCCTCGCGGTGCGTCCCGCCAGGGAGGACGCACTGGCGGTGCTCGGCGCGCGGCGGTTTCCCGTGCTGATCGACGGGGATTTGAATGTTTTCGAGGACCGCGAGGTGAACGGCACGCGGCCGGTTCCGCTGGCCGGCGACATCCGCAACGGAGCGATCGTCGAGGCGGAACTCTCCGCCCAGACCGAACCTCTCGAGGAATCGATCGGGTTCCTGGTTCCCTTGGAAGGCGACATGGAGGCGGCGATGTTGCGTCTGGAAACGCTCGGCCTCGATCCCGAGGCGCGACTCGAGGTGTGGGTCAACGACCATCCGATCGGCACCGTGAATTTCCCCGGCTTCCAGCTCGACGATCCCTCTCTGGTGGCGGATTGGAACGGCGGTTTCCTTTTGGCGGGATGGAGGAAGGGTTCGCTCTACATCGCCGCGCGCCACTTGAGGCAGGGGGAAAACTCGATCGTCATCCGCCTCGACAGATCGCCAGTGGAAACCGGCCGCGACGTTTTTCTGCGGAACACGGGATTGCACCTGCGATTCGCATCGTCGGGAGGCGCTCCGCCCGAATCCGGCGCGGAAATGCCCGCCGAGGTCGATGGCATCCCGCTCCGGCCCGATTTCTCGATTTCGGAGCCCGCGATTCCAACCGGGTCCGATCCCGCTCCGCCCGAAGTGGTGACGGCCCCCCTCGAACCGCGGTGAGTCGGCTCGAGGGAATTCCTGGGCGGGCCGGGGAGGTCGAGCTTTCCGGCGTCGAGATCGCGAGATATTCGCGGCAACTCCTCCTGCCCGGAGTGGGACTGGACGGTCAGAAGCGCTTGAAGGCCGCGAAGGTCCTCTGCGTGGGCGCCGGCGGGCTGGGATCGCCCGCCGCCCTCTATCTCGCCGCCGCAGGAACCGGCACGATCGGCCTCGTGGATTTCGACGCGGTGGATGCCACGAACCTGCATCGTCAAATCCTGCACGGCACCTCCGACATCGGCCGGAAAAAACTGGAAAGCGCGCGGGACCGTTTGCTCGAGGCCAATCCCCACGTGCGCATCGAGCTTCACGAGGCGCGCCTCTCGGGCGAAAACGCACCGGGGATTTTCGAGGGCTACGATGTGGTTTTGGACGGCACGGACAATTTTCCCGCGCGGTATTTGGTGAACGACGTTTGTGTGTTCACCGGCAAGCCGAATGTTTACGGATCGGTCTCGCGCTTCGAGGGTCAGTGCTCGGTGTTCGCCCCCGCGCTGGGAGGGCCGTGCTACCGCTGTCTTTATCCCGAGCCTCCGCCGCCGGGCGCCGTGCCGAATTGCGCGGAGGCCGGCGTCTTCGGCGTGCTGCCGGGGATCATCGGCGTGATGCAGGCGATCGAGGCCATCAAGCTCGTTGCGGGACTTGGAGACCCTCTGCTCGGCCGCCTGGTCCATTTCGACGCCCTCAAAACCCGCTTCCGCGAATTCCGCCTGCGGCGCGATCCGGCTTGCCCGGTGTGCTCGGACTCGCCTTCCATCACCGGTCCGGTTGATTATGAAATCCTCTGTGGAACTCCCGATTCGAAAAACGCCATGAACAACTCCGAAGCCCTTCCCGAAATCTCCGTTGAGGAATTGAAGTCGCGCCTCGATCGCGGGGACAATTTCGTCCTCCTCGATGTGCGCGAGCCGTTCGAACTCGAAATCGCCGGCTTGCCGGGCGCGGTTCACATCCCGCTCGGCGAGATTCCCGGCCGACTGGGAGAACTCGATCCCGAGGCCGAGACGCTGATCCTCTGCAAGTCCGGAGGACGCAGCGCGAACGCGCTCGAGTTCCTCCGTGACGCCGGATTCCGCAAACTCTGGAACGTCGAAGGCGGCATCAACGCCTGGTCGCGCCGCATCGACCCCGCTGTTCCCCTCTACTGATGCACGCCAACGAATACAGCGACGTCCTGGTTTGCCCGACCACCCGCAAGCGCCTTCGCTTCGCCACGGACCGGGAACTCGAAGCCCTGCGGATGCGCGAGGGTTTGCAAAACATCGAGGATGCCTGGATCCGCTCGGACCGCGCCGTCGCCTACCCGGTCGTCAACGGAATCCCTCTTCTCACCGCCAACAACGCCATTTCCCTGCGCAAGACCCGCACTTCGAAAAAATCCGACAAGCCATGACCGAACTCGAACGCATCCGCCACTCCGCCGCCCATGTCCTCGCCACGGCGATTTTGAAAATCTGGCCCGAGGCCCAATTCGCCGCCGGTCCGCCGGTCGAGAATGGTTTCTACTACGATGTCGACCTGCCGCACCGCATCTCGCCCGAGGATTTCGCCCGCATCGAGGAGGAGATGAAAAAAGAGATCAAGGCCAACCATGTCTTCGAGCGCGTGGAAATTTCCCGCGCCGATGCACTGGCCATGGCCGAGCGCGGTGAGTTGGCCGCTCTCTCCGCCCGCGGCACGCCGTCGAAATTCAAACTCGATATCGTCCAAAACATCCCCGAGGGCGAAACGATCACGCTCTACCGCAACGGCGAATTCACCGACCTCTGCGCCGGGCCCCATGTGATGCGCACCGGGAACATCGGCGCGTTCAAGCTCACGCATGTCGCCAGCGCCTACTACAAAGGCGACGAGCGCAATCCCCAGCTCCAGCGCATCTACGGCACCGCGTTCAAAAACAAGACCGCGATGGAGGAGTATTTCCAAATGCTCGAGGAGGCGAAAAAGCGCGACCACCGCAAGATCGGCGCCGAGATGGGACTCTATGCCATCGACTCCGAATTCGTCGGTCCCGGCATGCCGCTCTGGCTGCCGAAAGGCGCGGTGCTTGTCGAGGAACTCGAAAAACTCGCCAAGGAAACCGAGTTCGCCGCCGGCTATGCGCGGGTCCGCACCCCGCACCTCGCCAAGGAGAAGATGTATAAAACCTCCGGCCACCTTCCCTACTACGCCGAGAGCATGTTTCCGCCCATGGAGCTGAAGGAAAGCGGCGAAGGGGAGGGGACCGAGCCCGAGCGCTATTACCTCAAGGCGATGAACTGCCCCCACCACCATCGCATCTTCGCCGCCGAGCCGCGCAGTTACCGCGACCTGCCGCTGCGCCTCGCGGAATACGGCTGCTGCTACCGCTACGAGCAGAGCGGCGAGTTGTTCGGACTTATGCGCGTTCGCTCGCTCAACATGAACGATGCCCACATCTACTGCACCGAGGAGCAGTTCGCGGAGGAGTTCCGTGCCGTGAACGAAATGTATCTCCAATACTTCAAAATCTTCGGCCTCGGGAAATACCAGATGCGTTTCTCGACCCATGATCCCGAAAAGCTGGGTCAGAAATTCGTGGACGAACCCGAGCTTTGGAAAAAAACCGAGGATATGGTTCGCCAGGTTCTCGTCGAGAGCGGCATCCACTTCGTCGAGGTCCCAAACGAGGCCGCGTTCTACGGACCCAAGATCGATGTGCAGGTGTGGAGCGCGATCGGACGCGAATTCACGATTGCCACGAACCAGGTGGACTTTGCCGTCCCCGCGAAATTCGGCCTCCACTACCGCGACCGCGACAACACGGAGAAAGTTCCGCTCTGCATTCACCGCGCCCCGCTGGGAACGCACGAGCGCTTTATTGGATTCCTGATCGAGCACTACGCCGGCAATTTCCCGCTCTGGCTTGCCCCCGAGCAGGTGCGCGTGATCACGCTCAACGACGATCCCGCATTGGTCGCCTACGCAGAGCCGATCGTCCGCGAACTCCGCTCGCACATGGTCCGTGCCGAATCGGATTTCGGGTCTGATCCGGTGAAGGCCAAAATCGCCGAGGCCGAAAAGGCGCGGGTCCACACCATGTTGGTCATCGGCCACCGTGATGTGGAGGCGGGAAATGTGAGCGTTCGGTTGCACGGGCAAGGCAATGTCGGCGCCAAGCCGACGGCCGAGGTCGTGGCGGGGATTGTGGAAAAAATCCGAACCCGCGGTTGAGACCTCCTCGGGATTTCGCCACCGCTTCGC
>CAZVPK010000142.1:0-6717 GCA_964628505.1 uncultured Chthoniobacter sp. | reverse complement strand
TGTCGTTGTGCCAGGTCTCAAGGTAGGCGCAGCCGGAGCCGCGGCGCTTGCCGCCTTGGTTGACGGCGACGAGTTGGTCGTTGTGGAGTTTGAGGAACGGGATGACGCCCTGGGATTCGCCGTTGGTGCCTTTGATGTAGCTGCCGGTGCCGCGAACCGCTGTCCATGAGCCTCCGAGGCCGCCGGCCCATTTCGAGAGGTAGGCGTTTTCGGCGATGCCGCGCTGCATGATCGACTCGATGGAGTCGTCGACTTTGTAGAGGTAGCAACTGGAGAGTTGGCTGTGGAGCGTGCCGGAATTGAAGAGGGTCGGCGTGCTCGAGCAGAAGCGGCGGGATTTGTAGAGATTGTAGAGGCGCACGACCCAGTCCTCTTTCGCGGAGGGTTCCTCGATGAAGAGACCCATGGCGACGCGCATCCAGAAGAACTGCGGAGTCTCGAGACGGCGTGCGGGTTTCTTGGTTTTGTCGACGATGAGGTAGCGGTCGTAGAGGGTCTGGATGCCGAGGAAATCGAAGTCCATGTCGGCGGTGGGATCGATGGCGGCGGCGAGGGCGTCGAGGTCGTAGCCGAGGAGTTTCGGCGAGAGGCGCTCGATGGTCACACCGGTGCGCAGGTAGCTCTTGAAGGCCTTGCGATGGGCCTCGCGGAGTCCCTCGATGCCGTCGCGGGCGATGCGCCAGTCGAGGACCTCCTCGTAGATGTAGGAAAGAAGAATGCGGGCGGCGAACTTCGCGAAATCGGCGTCGCGCTCGATGAGGGTGCGGGCGTTGAGGATGATCGTGTTTTTCAGGATGTCCTCGGTGACTTCGCTCGCGATGGAGCGGCGGAGTTCGCGCTCGATCTGGGCGGCGTCGAGATTGAGGTCGAGGCCGATCATGGCGAACTGGATTCGTTTTTTGAGTTCGCTGCCGTCCCAGAGCGTGTTCTGGCCATCGCGCTGGGTGACCATGATGAGGGAATCCTGAAGTTCGTTGGTGGCGGCGTCGTTGTCGGCCTTGGCGGATTCCTCGCGCTGGCTGGCGCGCTGGGCTCGGTAGAGGACATAGCTGGCGGCGACTTTGTAGTAGCCCTGCCGCATGAGTTCCTCTTGCACGAGGTCCTGAACATCCTCGATGTGGACGAAAGCGGATTCGCGGGCGCGGACGCGCTCGGTGACGGAACGGGCGATGGTGGCGGCGGATTCGGGATTTTCCTTTTCGTCGAGGAACGCGCGGCGGCAGGCGTGCTCGATCTTGGATTCCATCCAGGGGACGACCGCGCCGTTGCGGCGGATGAGGCGGACGGTCATGGGGGTGGCGTCGAGGAGATCGTCCGCGGAGCCTTTGCCGGTGCGGACGGAGCGCTTGAAGACGAGGCTCTTCGCGACATCGTGGGCGTCGTTTTCGATGAGGGCTTTTTCGATGAGGAGCGAGAGGTCGTTTTCGGAGAGGCGGAGCGAGCCGGCTTTTTCCGCCTGCTCGGCGAGGCTGAGGGCGACGGAGTGGGCGACATTGGCGACGAAGCCGCGGTTGCGCTCGTTGAAGATGTTTTTCTCCTCGCGGGAGAGGAGGAGGTCGGTGAGCGCCTCGCCGATTTCATCGGCGACATCGGAGAGGTTGAAGGATTGCTCCTCGCCGTTCGAGCGGGTGACGACGATGCCGCTCAGCGGGGTGGCGGGGGCTGGGATGTGTTCGCGCCAGGAGAAATCGGGCTTCTGGTCGCGCGGCATGGTGACGAGGCGCTTGAGCGCGAGGTCTTCATCGAGAGAGAGGTGGCGGGGCATTTTTTTGATTAATTCGAAATGGGAAATGGGAAATGCGGAATGGGTTTTAGAGTTCGTCGTCGGAGACGCCGGCGAGGTCGACGCCGCGGCGGTATTCGGTGACGCGGCCTTCGAAGAAGTTGGTTTCCTTTTTGATCTCCATCATCTCGGAGAGCCAGGGGAGCGGGTTCGCGAGGTTGTTGTGGAGCGGCTCGAGGCCGACTCCGACGAGGCGGCGGTCGCCGATGTAGTCGATGTAGCGGCAGAATTCGTCCACGGTGAGGCCGACCGAGGCGACGGGCAGGCAGTCGCGGATGAACTCCTTCTCGAGGCGGACGGCTTCGGCCATCGTGGCGCGGAGGTCCTCGCGGAAGTCGTCGGTCCAGATCTCGGGGTTCTCGTCAATGAGGTCCTGAAAAAGTTGGCGGAGGAGTTCGATGTGGTTCGACTCGTCGCGGAGGGTGTAGCTGATCATCTGGCCGATGCCGGGGAATTTGTTTTGGCGATAGAGGGCGAGGATCATGCCGAAGAGGCCGTAGAACTGGGTGCCCTCCATGCATTGGCCGAAGAGGAACATGTTTTTCGCGAGCGCGGCCTTGTTGGCGGGATCGGAGAAGTCGGTGTCGCCGCGGAGGGCGCGGCTGTTCGACACGACGAAGTCGGTTTTGTTTTTGATCGTGTCGATGTCCTCGAACATGGCTTCGCATTCGTGCGGGTTGATGCCGAGAGAGCTGATCATGTAGACGAGGGAATCGGCGTGGATGTTTTCCTCCTGGGCGTGGCGGCCGAGGGCGAGCTTGAGTTCCGGCGCGGTGACGGCCTCGCGAATGACGTGAAGGATGTTGTCGCCGACGATGCCCTCGGCGGCGGAGAAGTAGCCGATGCCCATTTTGATGATCCAGCGGTCGACATCGGAAATGAAGCCGGAGGTGTCGCGCCAGTGCTCGCAGTCTTTTTGCATCTGGATGTCCTCGGGCTCCCAGTGGTTCGCCTTCATGGTTTTGTAGAGGTCGTAGGCCCAGGTGTATTTCAGGGGGAGGATGTTGAAGAACATGGTCTGGCGTCCGTTGATGACGCGTTTGGCGGCGTAGGCGGCTTCGGCCTTTTCGCGGTCGAGGATGAACGAGCGGTCTCCGAGAGTGACGGTGGTGGTGTTGGACATGGCGGGATGGGTGCTGGTTTTTGGTTCGAGTTCGGGGCTTGGACGCGTGCGCCGGGCCTTGCGGAGCGGCGCGGGGAGCGCGAGTGGGTGTGAGTTTTAACAGGGCGGGGAAGTTTGTCAAAAAAATACCATCAGGGGTGGGAGATTTTTTTTGAACCACTAGATGTTGTGGTCGGCGGAGAACTGTTCAATAGCAGGAAACGGGCCAGATTTTTTGGGGAAAATTGGCCGAATCGGGGGGATTGGACGGAT
Organism: uncultured Chthoniobacter sp.; assembly: GCA_964628505.1. Classification (GTDB taxonomy): domain Bacteria; phylum Verrucomicrobiota; class Verrucomicrobiia; order Chthoniobacterales; family Terrimicrobiaceae; genus UBA967. The sequence goes on along the minus strand of CAZVPK010000142.1, from coordinate 3,559 downwards.
CCGGTGAGGGGGCGTGACAAAACGTGGCGGGCGGGCGAGGTTTCGGGGATGGAAATGTTGAAGACACTGGCGGTGGCGTTGAGTCTGGGGACGCTGGCTGGGGTGAATTTGTATTTGACGGTCTTTGTGACCGGGTTGGCGGTGCGGATGGATTGGGTGGCGTTGCCGGTGGCGTTGCAGGGGCTCGAGGTGCTGGGGAATCCGGTGGTGTTGGCCGTGGCGGGGGTGATGTATGTGGTGGAATTTTTCGCGGACAAGGTGGCGTGGGTGGACACGGCGTGGGACGCGGCGCACACGGTGATCCGGCCGGTGGGAGCGGCGGCGCTGGCGGTGGCGGCGTTGGGCGAGTCGCATCCGGCGTTCGAGGTGGTGGCGGCGTTGTTGGCTGGGGGGATGGCGTTGGGGGCGCACACGGCGAAGGCGGGAACGAGGCTGGCGGCGAACGCGTCGCCGGAGCCGTTTTCGAACATCGTGTTGAGTTTGGCGGAGGACGGACTGGTGCTCGGCGGGTTGGGGGTGTTGGCGTGGAACCCGCTTGTGGCCTTGCTCGCGGCGGTTTTGGGGCTGGGGGTCACGGGGTGGTTCCTGCCGCGAATCCTGCGCGGGGCGCGGACGCGGCTGGGGTTCGCCTGGAAAAAACTGAAGTCCCCGCCGGAGGACGAGAAGGTCGCGGAGCCGCATGACAGGCTGCCGGACGGCTGGGAGGCGCTGCTGAGGCGCACGGCGCCCGGCTGCGGGGGCGGCGTGGAATGGGCGTTGCCGTGCGTGAGCGGCAAGGGGGATCTGCTGGGGGCGAATGTGCGTGGATGGATCGTGAGCGTGAGCGAGCGGCCGGCGGAGGTTTTTTTTCTGGGGCGGAGATGGCGGGGCGGCGTGTGGGCGGCGATGGACCTGGCCGGCGCGGGGGTGGAGCACCGGGAGGGATTTCTGGCGGACCGCCTGGAGATCCGCCACCGGGACGGGAGGCCGCGCCAGGCGTTTTTCATCGAGCGGCCGTTGTCGCGGGCCGGGCGGGTGGCGGCGGAGCGGCTGCGGGACGATGCGCGGTTGGCCGGCGAAGCGGCTTGAGGAGCGGGCGGGCGGGCCGCGAGGGCGGCGGGATTTTTTTTTAGCGGCGGGGGAGTTGGATGCGCGGGGGCTGGATGACGATTTTCTGGGTCATGTTGAGGTTGGACTCGTCATCGCCGCGGAGGGCGGTCATGTGGTCGTCGAAAAGGGCGACGGCTTCGGGGCGGCTCATTTTGTCGTCGGGGTCGAGAAGTTGGAGGCGCTCGCTGTAGTCGCGGAAGTCGACCCGGACTTTTCCGAGGGTGAGGAGTTGGACGAGGACACCGAGGACGTGGGCGTTCGAGTAGCCGAGTTTGAGAACGTATTCGTCGATCTTCGAGGCGAGGGTGGTGTCGGTGATGGTGCTGGCCTCGCGAATGCCCGCCTCGAGGAGCGTGGATACGTTGCGGATGATGATCTCCTGCGAGGACTTCGGGGCCTTGACCTTGGCGGGTTTCGGTAGGTTCATGGAGGCGGTGTCGTGATTGGCGAGGAGGTTGTCGCAGGGCGTGGGCGGAGGCAAGCCCTTATCCGGGAGGCCAGGCGAGATGGCGTCCGCCGAGGAGGTGGATGTGCAAGTGGGGAACGGTTTCGCCGCCGTGGGGGCCGTTGTTGACGACGATGCGGAAGCCCTCGGCGAGGTTTTCGCGGCGGGCGATGGCGGCGGCGGCGAGAAGGAGGTGGCCGAGGAGGGGTTGGTCGCCGGGGGCGGCGGCGGCGAGGCGAGGGACGGGTTTTTTCGGAACGACGAGGATGTGGACGGGGGCCTGGGGCGAGATGTCGCGGAAGGCGAGGCAGAGGTCGTCCTCGTGGACGATGTCGGCGGGGATTTCGCGGGCGGCGATTTTTTCGAAGAGGGTCATGCGAGACGGAGGTGGAGGGTGTTTCGGCGCGGGGAGCGGTCGAGTTCGTTGCGGATGAAGAGGACGATTTCGCCGGTGAGTTGCTGGCAATCGGCACGCCAGGCCTTGGCGCCGCGGAGGATTTTCACGCAGGGATGGAGGTCGAGGAGTTCGACCTGGCGGGATTCGGAGTCGGGGATGGCGCGCAGGAAATCGCGGAGGAGGGAGAAGAAGGCGAGTTCGTAGCCGTGGCCGGCGCGGCGGGCGAGGTCGGCGAGGGAGGCGCGGACGGGGGGCGGAAGGGTTTGGAAGCATCGGGCGACATCGGAGTATCCGATGACCTGGAGGACGGATTGAACGGCTTTTTCGAGGCGGCCGATGGTGACGACGTTTTCGTCGAAATCCTGTTGGAGGAAGCTGGAGACGCTCTCGGTGACGTGGTTGGCGAGCCACCATTTCTTGTAGCCGGCGGACTCGGCGGCGCGGGCGACGGAGGAGGCGAGCCAGGCGCGGTCGTAGTTCATCACGCTGCCGTCGTCGAAGCGGACGAGGGGGAAGTTGTCGCGCAGGGCGATCATGGTTTGAAAAGTTCGGTCTGGTCGGGGGAGCTGGCGATGCGTTTTTCGAGGGACTCGATTTCCTCGAGGAAGTCGCCGACCTCCTGGAATTCGCGGTAGACGGAGGCGTAGCGGACGTAGGCGACGGGGTCGAGGGTGTGGAGGCGGGACATGACGCGGGCTCCGAGTTGCTTGGAGCCGATCTCGCGCTCCTGGAGGGATTCGAGTTCCTGAAGGATCTCCTCGACGGCGCGTTCCATTTGTTCGAGGGCGATGGGGCGTTTCTCGCAGGCCTTGACAATGCTGGCGAGGAGCTTGCGGCGGTCGAGGGCTTCGCGGCGGCCATCGCGTTTGACGACGCGGATTTCGTTGCGCTCGAGAACCTCGTAGGTGGTGAAACGCGTCTCGCAACCGAGACATTCGCGACGGCGGCGGATGCTTGTGCCCTCCTTGGAGAGGCGGGAGTCGATCACTTTGTCGTCGAGGGTTCCACACTTGGGGCAGCGCATAGATATTGTGTCGGAATCGCGGTTTGCCGGAACATCGACACCACATCTTGTGAGGTCAATTTTATTTTGGCCGCGGCAAGGTGCCGAGGGAGGCGGGCGACGGCGGCCAGGGTCGCAACGGAGGGAAAATAATCATTGCCAACCGGCGGGGTCCTTCGCACAAACTGTCGGGTTGCGTCGGCACGGTGCCGGCGTCGAATTTTTTACCTACTCATGAGCGAACGAAGAGTCGTCGTCACAGGAATCGGGGTCGTCAGCCCGGTTGGAAACGATTTGCAAACATTCTGGAAGGCCCTGATCGAGGGGCGGAGCGGCATCCGGAAATTCCAGGCGTTCGACTCGACGAATTTCGACTGCAAGATCGCCGGGGAGGTCGTGGACTTCGAGGCGGCGAAATTTTTCAAGAATCCGAAAACGGCGAAGCGCACGGACCGGTTCACGCAATTCGCGATGGCGGGGACGAAGATGGCGCTGGAGGATTCGGGGATCGATTTGGAAAAGACGGATCGCGCGCGGTTCGGCGTGATGATCGGCAGCGGCATCGGCGGGCTCTACAGCATGGAGGAGGAGGCGCACCGCCTGGCGGACCGCGGGCCTTCGCGGG
>CAZVPK010000141.1:0-6742 GCA_964628505.1 uncultured Chthoniobacter sp. | reverse complement strand
GCGGGTCCCTCCTGCGCCTGGCGCGGGATCGATCGCCTACAGGCGGCCGTCACGGAGCCGGTTCGATGTGCACCAGCACGTCGAGCACCAGGGGATTGTCGGCAAGCACGCGCTCCTTCACCCGGTGGCCGATTTCGTGGCCTTCGAAGACCGAGATCGCCGGATCGACCCGCACATGCAATTCCACAAACCGGTTCATGCCGCTCTTGCGGATGCGACATTTTTCGGTGTCCACCACACCGGGGGTGGCAAGGGCGGATTCCCTCACGGCGCGGTGCCATTCGGCGGGCACCTCGCCGTCCATCACGTCATGCAAGGCGATTCGCAGGATGCGGACGCCATTGATCACAATGATGCCGCAGGCCACGAGGGCCGCCCAATCGTCCGCGGCCTCGTAGCCGGGGCCTCCGATCAAGGCCACAGTGATGCCGATGGCCGCGGCGCCCGAGGAAATGGCGTCCGAGCGATGGTGCCAGGCGTCGCCGCGCAGGGCGGTGCTTCCCAGCTCCTCGCCCGCGGAAAGAATGCGGCGCGAAAGGAACTCCTTCACCACCACCACACCGATCAACACCGGCAGGGTGAACCATTCCGGGGCATGGTGGGGCGTGAGGATTTCGGAGACGGAACTGGCCGCGATCACGCCGGCGGCGGCGAGGAGGGTCACGCCGGCGAAGCCGCCCGCGAGGGCCTCGAGCTTGCCGTGGCCGAAGGGATGGGCCTCGTCGGCCGGACGCAACGAAAAACGGAAGCCGGCCCAGGTGATGAGCGAGGAGAAGATGTCGCTCGCCGATTCGATGCCGTCGGCCACCAGCGCGTAGGAATTGCCGACGAGCCCGACACCGATTTTCACCAGCATCAGGACAACGTTGACCCCCAGGGTGAATATCCCGAGCGCCAGGGTCTCGTTCGGCGTTCGCATCGGCGCAAGCTAGCCCCGGAGGGGCGGGCGGGCGATTTCGTTTTGGCGAAGCAGCCCTTGGAGGAGATCGATGGTCCGCAGGGTGGCGCCGCGATGGACCTCGAGGCAACGCCGGGCCGCCAGGGTCGATTCCCCGCGGAGTTCGGGACTGCGGAGAAAGCGGTCGACGGCGTCTTCGAGTTCCCCGGCGTCGGAGATCCGGACCGCGCCGCCGGCGCGAAGAAAGGCGTCGGCGAGGGAGGCGAAGTTTTGCATGTTCGGGCCGAAAACGACGGGAGCGCCGGCCTCGACGGGCTCGACGGGGTTTTGTCCGCCGCGCGCCATGAGGCTTTTTCCAATGAAGACGACGGTGGCGCAGCGATACCAGCCGGCCAGCTCGCCGGTGGTGTCCACGAGAAGCGCGTCGGGGTTTTCCACAGCCCCCGGTTCGGTGCGTCGGGCGAGGCGGAGACCGGTTTGGGCGAGTTGGTGGGCGACGGAATCGGCGCGCTCCTGGTGCCGGGGGACGAGGATGAGGAATAGCGAGGGGTGGGCTTTGCGGAGTTGCTGGAAGACTTCGGCGAGGAGGAGTTCCTCGCCCTCGAAGGTGCTTCCGCCAAGAAGGACGGGTGCGGCGGCCGGGACGCCGAGGGAGTCGAGGACGGGGCGGAAATCCCTCACCGGGCGCGGGGCGGCGGCGGAGTCGTCGAACTTGATGCTGCCGGTGGAGCGGAGCCTGGAGGGATCGACGCCGAGCGAGCGCCAGCGCGGCTCGTCGGCCGGCTCCTGAAGGCAGAGGATGTCGATTTGATTGAAGACGGGGGCGGCGATCGCGCGGATTTTTCGGAAGCGTTTCTCGGAGCGCGGGGAGAGGCGGGCGTTGACGAGGAGGACGGGAATGCCGAGGGATTTCGCCTCGCACACGCAGTTCGGCCAGACCTCGGCCTCGACGAGCACCAGCGCGCGGGGGCGGACGAGCCGCATGGCGCGGCGGGCGACGGGCAGGAGGTCGAGGGGATTGTAGACCGGTTCGAGCCAGGGCGTCTTGCGCGTGGCGGCGAGCTTGAAGCCGGTGGAGGTGGTGGTGGAGAGGACGAATTCGACGGCGGGGTCCCGCTCGCGGAGCGTTTGGATGAGTTTGAGGGCGATGTTGACCTCGCCGACGCTGACGGCGTGGATCCAGACGCGGCCGGTTCCGGCGATCCTGCGCTCGACGCCCTCGGAATAGACCGCGAACCGCTGCCAGAATTTGTGGCGGTATTTGCCACGGCGGACCATGCGGAAGAGGAATCCCGGCAGCATAACCAGGAGGACGACCGGGAAGAGGAGGTTGTAGAGAAGTCGAATCCCGAGGATCATCGCGGGGCGAGGTAGAGGATTTCGCTGCCGCCGTAGCGGCGGGATTTGACGAGGTCGAAAACCGAATCAAGGGGGAGAGGGTCGCGGGCGTTTTTTTCCAAAACCAAAAGGCCGTGCGGACGCAGGGTGGAGGCGAGTTTTTCCAGGCGGACCAATGCCGCGGCGTGGTCGGCATCCGAGTCGCGCTTGTGGTAGGGGGGATCGGCGAAGACCAGGTCGAAGGCGGCCGGCTCGGCGTAGAGGTCGATGAAGCGGAAGGCGTCGAGTGTTTGCACGACGCCCTCGAGGCGGGTGGCGCGGAGGTTTTCGCGGATGCAGCGGGTGCAGCGCTCGTTGCTGTCCACAAAAACGGCGCTCGCCGCCCCGCGGCTCAGGGCCTCGATCCCCATGGCTCCGGAGCCGGCGAAGAGGTCGAGAATATTCGCGCCGGGAACGAGATCCCCGAGGCTGGAAAACACGGCGGCGCGCACGCGGTCCATGGTCGGGCGCAATCCGTCGGGAGGAGCCTTGAGCGGCAAACCGCCCGCGCTGCCTGCGATGATCCGCATGGGGTGGTCAGGGCGCCGGGGACGCCGAGGGAGAGGGCGCGGGGGAGGGTTTGGATTTTTTTTGTTTCTGCGGCATGCGGAGGAGGTTTTTGAGCAGGCCTCCGACATCCTGGCCGAGCCGCAAGCCGACGACCTTGTCGAGGAGATCGCTCTTCGGGCGGGCGAGGGATCCCGTGACCGAAAAGGGCATGTGGGAATAGCCTTCGGTTTCGGACGGCTGGAAGTTCCTGCCGACGAGCCCGCGCGTGTCGCGCCGGAGTTTTTCATTCACATGGAGGCGGGCGGCGAGATCGAGGTCTCCGGTGAAGGCGGTGGAGCCGGTGGCATCGATCATGAAATTCTCGGAGGCGAGAACGAGGCGGTCGACGAGGACCTGTTCCTCGCCGATGGTGAAGGAGGCCTCGGCGGTTTTGAGTTCGAGCATGCGGAGCTCCTCGACGCGGAGGATTTCGCCGAGCTGGCGGATGATCTCGATCGGCTCCATGCGGGCCTCGGCGAGGGAGGCCCCGGCGTTTCCGTGGTAGGATGCGGGGTGGCCGGCGACTCCGGCGAGGGCGATCTGCGCGGAGAGTTGTCCGCGTGTTCCCTCGGCATCGAGTCCGGCGTCGTTGGCGAGATGTTTCAAGTCGAGCCGGGCGGCGCGGGCGGTGAAGGCGAAGTTCCCGCCGGGGAGCCATTCGAGTTGGCCCGAGAGTTCGCCGTCGGCGAGCGTGGCGCGGAGGTCGGGGAGGCTGAGCCGGCCGTTGTCCCACTCGAAGCGGCCGTTGAAGGCGCGGGGGCGGAGGGAGTCCCAAACCACGCCGCGCTCGATGCGGTAGGTTCCGGAAAAACGGTTTTCGCCGGCGGGCTTCGCATCGAGGAAAACGCCCTCGAGTTCGACGATGGTGGCGCCCTTGGAGTCGAGAAGGGCGGCGCGGCCGTTGTTGACCTCGAAAGCCTCGATGCGGACGGCGGGCGCGGGTTTTTCCGAAGAGGGGCCGGGCGGGGGCGACGGGCGCGGGGGGATTTCGGTTTGCACGAGTGTGGAACCGGGCAGCGGCACTTCGATCGCCTCCATGCTGTCGGCGGGAACCGGTTCCGGCATCGGCTCGGGGGCCGAAGGCGGGGAACCGGCGATTGGGCGAAGTTCGAGCACCGGGGATTCCAGGAGGATGTGGTCGATCACGAACTGCCCGCCGAGGAGCCGGAAAAGGCTCATCGAGGCGCGCAGGGATTTCGCCTCCAAAAGCGGAGCGCCGGGGGTGTCCGCGGGAAGAAGGGTGACACCCGAGAGAGTGATGCCGGACCAGGGCGTGTAGTAGGTTTGGCGGATTTTCGCCGGCATGCCCGCGGCGCGGGAGATCGAATCGCGGAGGCGGCCTTGGACGGATTCGGATTGGAGGTAGATGTTCGCCAAAAGAACCGCCGCCGCCCAGAGCAGGAAAACCGCTCCGAGGGCGATGAGAATTGGCTTGGCAATCGGATGCACGGGCCGAAGCTACGATCTCCTCCGCGAAAGTGAAGCGTGAATAAGATCCTCGTCATCCTGAATCCGGCCGCCCGCGGGGAGAAGGCCGCCCGCTTCCTGGAAAAAATGCGCGGGGTTTGCCGAGGGGCCTCGATCGAGCTCACGTCGCGCCCCGGGGACGCCCTTCGCATCGCGTCACAGGCCGTCGCGGCGGGCTTCGAAACGGTGGTCGCGGCGGGAGGCGACGGCACCATCAACGAAGTCGTCAACGGCGTGGCGGGATCGTCCGTGCGCATGGGAATCCTGCCGCTGGGAAGCGTGAACGTGCTGGCGAAGGAAATCGGAATCCCCGAAGGCGATCTGGCCGCGGCCTGGAGGGTGGTCGAGAGAGGGCAGGCCCTGGCGCTCGATCTTCCCGAGGCCAACGGCCGGCATTTCATCCAACTCGCCGGCGTGGGACTCGACGCCGAGGTCGTCCGCCGCACCAGTCTGGATCTCAAAAAAACGCTCGGGCCGCTGAGCTACATCCTCACGCTGGCGCAACTCGCCGCCTCGAAGCCCCCGCGCGTGATCGTCGAAGCGCCGGGTTGGAGCCCGCGCGAATGTTGTTTCGCCCTCATCGGCAACGGCCGGCTCTACGGCGGGCCGTTTCCCTTGTTCAAGCGCGCGAGCTTGAGCGACGGGCTGCTCGATGTGGTGGTTTTCAAAAACCAGAGCCACTGGGATGTGATCCGGTATTTCCAGGCCATCGCCTTCGGCACCCACCCCGAATTGCACGACGTGGAGTATTTTCAAACACCCACGCTGAGGGTGTGGAGCCCGGCGGACGTGCCGGTGGAGCTCGATGGCGAGGTCGCCGGCGCCCTGCCGTGCGAATTCCGAATCGCGACCCACAAACTCCTGGTCCTCGCCCCGGCCCGGGCGGACGCGGGTTTGACTCGCCCGGCGGCGGATAATAAAACGCCCGCGTGAAACCGACTCTGGACTCCCTCGAGAAAACCTACCGACGCCCCCTCTTCGATCTCATCCAGGAAAGCCGTCGGGTGTTTTTGGAATTCTGGCCCAAAAACGAGGTCCAGCTCTGCACGCTGCTCAGCGTGAAAACCGGCGGATGCAGCGAGGACTGCGGCTACTGCGCCCAGAGCGCCCACTACAACACCGGGCTCAAAAAGGAACGCCTCATGACCGTGGACGAGGTGATGCCGGTCGCCAGGGCCGCCCGCGACAACGGATCGACCCGGTTCTGCATGGGAGCCGCGTGGAAAGGCGTTCGCGACGGCGACCCGAAATTCGAGACGATGCTCGAGACCGTCCGCGAGGTCGGCAAGCTCGGCATGGAGGTGTGCGTGACGCTCGGCCAACTCGGCGACATCGAGGCGCGCAAACTCAAGGAGGCCGGCCTCACCGCCTACAACCACAACATCGACACCTCCCCGGAGCACTACTCGAAAATCGTGGGCACCCACACCTTCCAGGACCGCCTCGACACCATCGCCTCCGTCCAGCGCGCGGGACTGAGCGTCTGCTGCGGAGGCATCATCGGCATGGGCGAAAGCGAAACCGACCGGCTTCGCATGTTGGAGGTTCTTTGTGCGATGGACCCCTTGCCCGAGAGCGTTCCGATCAATTGCCTCACGCCGATCGCGGGCACTCCGCTCGCGGACGCGCCGCCGATCGATGTGTTCGACCTGGTGCGGCTCATCGCCACGGCGCGGATTTTTCTTCCGAAGGCGAAAATCCGCCTCTCGGCCGGCCGCGACCGCCTCAGCCGCGAGGCCCAGGCGCTGTGCCTGTTTGCCGGCGCGAATTCCATTTTCTACGGCGACAAGCTTCTCACCGCCGCGAACCCGGGGGTGAACGACGACCGCCGCCTGCTCGAGGCCCTTGGACTCGAGGGCCAGCCCCCCCACGCGGACACGCCCGAACCCGCCGCCGCGATCGCGTGAGGATCGCGATCGGCAGCGACCACGCCGGTTTCCAGCTCAAGGAGTCCCTCATCGAGCGGCTTCGCGACCAAGGCCATTTGGTCACCGATTTCGGAGCCTACGGCGAGCTTCCGACTGTGGACTACCCCATTTTCGCCGTCCCGCCCGCCGAGGCCGTGGCGCGCGGCGAGGCCGCCCGCGGCATCGTGATCGGGGGAACGGGCATCGGCGGCGCCATCGCCGCCAACAAAGTGAAGGGCATCCGTTGCGCCGTGTGCTGGAACCGCGAAACCGCCGAACTCTCCCGCCGTCACAACAACGCCAACGTTCTCTCCATCGGCCAGCGCGCCGTCCCGCTTCCCACGGCCTTCGAGATTGTGGATGTGTGGTTGGACACCCCGTTCGAAGGCGGCCCCCATGCCCGGCGCGTGCAGGAGCTCGACTGCTATGAAGCCGGCGGCGGACTGAAGGGGATGGTGGCGGTCTACGATCGAAAGACGACGCTCTGAGACCATTTCCAGTATTTTTCTGGACTTTTGAATTGCAAACATTGGTCCCATTTTGC
>CAZVPK010000140.1:0-6757 GCA_964628505.1 uncultured Chthoniobacter sp. | reverse complement strand
CCTGACAAACCCCGCGCGATAGCGCATTCGTGGATGCGGGGAAGTCGCATGTTTGGCCCGGGAGGGCAACCGGAGAGAAGCGAAGTGGCTGGGCCCTCCTGGTGTCACGGTTTGTGGGGGGAGGTGGTGGTTGCGGGGGGAGGTGTCAGTCCCAACACATGACTGGGGGTCAGTCCCACACATTGACATGTTTTGGTGGTTTTTTTGGGGGGGGCGATTGCGCGAGGGGGAGATTGGGGCGGGCGGGTCAGGTGGCGGACTTGGCGATGGCGGCGTAGACGCGGCCCATTTCCTCGCGGCGGAATTTTGTGGAGAGGGCGCGCATGACGGCGGTTTTGTCGCGGTGGAGGCTCAAGCCGGCGGAGGCGAGTTCCTCGTAGGCGGCGCGCACGCGGGCGCGGAATTCCTGCTCGGTGCGGACATGGGCGATCGCGTCGTCGATGTTTGCGCGGAATTTTTCGATGTCGTCGATCTGGTATTCCTCGAGCAGGAGCGGGAGCAGGGTTTCGTAGGTCAGTTCGTCGGCGGTCTCGAGCGCGTTCCAGCAGGTGGCGATGACGGCGACCTTGTTGATGCCCGTCGCCCAATGGATCGCCTCGACGCTCTCGGGTTTGCATTTCCAGAGCGTGACGCGGCCGCCGGGTTCGGTGACAAACCAGACCGCGCCTTCGGATCCGCGGATTTTGTCGTCCGCGGCGGCCGAGTTGCCGTTTTCGATTTCCTCGCGCAGGGCTCCGAACCGCGCGACGGGATCGTCGCCGGCCCGGAGTTCCGCCAGCAGCGGGGCGGCGGGGACGCTTCCCGTTTTGAGCCGCGAGGGAGGAATGGGCGCGGCGGTTTTCGCATCGACGCCGAAAAGCACGGCGGCGGCGAGGGGTTCGTCGTAGGCGATGAGGTGCGTGTTGCGGGCTCCATACATTTCGAAACTGATGTGGCAGGAGTTCGCCCCTGCAAGGCCGGGCAGGTCGGGATGGCGGGCGATCAACTCGCGCCAGTAATCGAGGAAGGGGCCCCATTTGCTGTTTCGGAGGACCGGGGAGAGGCGGAGCTTGTAGGTGAGGCGCCGGTGTCCGTCCGCATCCTGGTAGTGGTAGGCCAGCACGTTGGTGCCATCGAGTTTCTCGTGGATGTGCGCGGTGGCGATGGGCGGGAAATGGAAGCGGCCGTCCTTGCCGAAGGGATAGTGCAGCTTCGGGGTGGCGTAAACGACCTGCGGAACTCGGTGGCCGCCGACCCGCATCAACGCGAGCGCGCCGTAGCGGTGGTCCGGCCGCTGGCACAAAAATCCCTGCAAGGGGAGGTCGTCGTGAAAAGGATCCGCCACGTCGAAGGGTTGCAAAAACTTCGCATCCACTCCGAGCATGGCGGCGGCTTCGATCATCTCGTCCATCGGTGTAGGATGACGCGGCCCGGCGGACGCGCAAGGAGAAGGGGGTTCACGGAACGAATCCGCAGGCGGCCGGCGGGCGTGTTATCACTGAAGTTCGAAATTGATGTTGACGGTGTAGCCGTCGGCGGAGCCGAGGCCTGCCGGTGGCGAGTCGATTTTTGTGACGCGGGAGAGGGCGGCGAGGACGGATTGGTCCATGACCGGATTGCCGCTGCCGCGGACGATTTGGGCGCTTTTGATCGAGCCGTCGCGGGCGATTTGGATTTTGACCGTGCAGACAAAGGATTTGTCCTGCTCGAAAATCGAGGTCGGCTGGTCCCATTGGCTGAAAAAGCGGTCGTGGATGAGGTCGTGATACCAGCCGAAATCGCCGGCGGCGCCGCCCCCGCCGGATTGAGTGGCGTTGCCGGAACCGGAGGCGGATTTTCCGGGGCCTTGGGTTTCGGCGAAGGCTTTTTTCTTGGATTCCTCGGCGGAGTCCGCGGGTTCGGCTTTCTTTGCCGGAGTGGGCGAGGCGGCAGGCTTGGGCGAGGGTTTGGGTGACGGCTTGGGCGAAGGTTTCGGGGTCGGTTTGGGAGAGGGTTTGGGCGTTGGCTTCGGCGTCGGCTTGGGGGTCGGCTTCGGAGTTGGCTTGGGCGTCGGCTTCGGAGTTGGTTTGGGTGTTGGTTTGGGAGTCGGCGTTGGAGAGGGTTTTGGTGTTGGAGTCGGAGTGGGCGTTGGTGTGGGGGTCGGCGTGGATTCGGCGATTTCGGATTCCTCGGGAGTGGGTTCCGGTGTTGGTTCCGGGGTGGGCTCCGGTGTTGGCTCCGGCGTCGGTTCGGGGGTGGGTTCGGGTTCCTCCTCGATTTCGGGTTCGGGTGTTTGGGTGAACGAGCCCGGGGCGACCCACACGATTTCGCCTTCGGGTTTTTTTTCCTCGCGGGTGGCGAAAAAAATCAGCGCGGCGATGGCGAGAAGATGCAGGACGGCGACGACGACGGTGTTTCGCCGGAATTTCGGGTCGTCCATGTCAGGGCGCGGGCGGGGATTCCTCGCGATGGGTCATGACGCCGACCTTGGCGATGCCGGCGCGTTGGAGGATGTCCATCACGGAAATGAAGCGTTGGATGGCGAGGTCGCGGTGGGGGCGGACCACGACGGCGGTGTCGGGATTTTCCAGTTTGGCGGCGAGGAGTCGGGATTCGAGGTCCTCCGGGGAGATCGGGGTGTCGTCGAGTTTGAGGGTCTCGTTTTTGTCGATCGAGACGGTGAGGACCTCGGCGGGGTTGACGGCGCCCTTGGCGGTGGAGCTTTTCGGAACGACGAGGTCGAGGCTGTTTTCGATGAGGGGGGTGGTGATCATGAAAATGATCAGGAGCACGAAGGCGAGATCGAGAAGCGGAGTGACGTTGAGCTCCGTGAGGGTTTGGAGGGAGTTTCTGGACGAGTAGCGGCGCATGGCTCAGGGATTGCGGCGGATGCCGAGGTCCACAAAGCGGTGCTCGATTTCGGAGGAGAATTCCGCGGCGAAATTGTCGGCCTGGACGAGCATCGAGCGCACGGTGGTGACGAGAAAATTGTAGCCGAACATGGCCGGGATGGCGACGAGGAGTCCGATGATGGTGGTGATGAGGGAGCCGGAAATGCCGGGAGCCATCGCGGCAAGGTTCGCGTTTCCGGCCATGGCGATGCCGGCGAAGGCGTCCATCACGCCCCACACGGTGCCGAGGAGTCCGAGGAACGGGGCGCCGCTGACGGCGGTGGAGAGGACGATCATCTGGGATTCGAGCTTGAGGGCGGATTCGCCGGCGGCGCGCTCCATGGCCGCCTGCACGGCGCGCATCTGGGCGGGGCTGATCTTGTCGGCGACCTTCACGCGGGCGGCGAAGGTTTCGTCCACCTCGGTGGATCCGAGCATTTGGAAGCAAAGCTCGTCCGCGCCGGCCTCGTAGATTTCAAAAATGTTCGATCCGTCGAACGGCACGCCGGCCTCGAAGATGCGCAAGGGTTGGCGGTCCTGGTGGAAAAGGTCGAGGAAGCGGGCGTTCTGGCGCTGGCAGAATTTGAGGTAGCGGAATTTCGTCACCATCACCGACCAGCTGAAGATCGAGGCGATGAAGAGGGTGACGAGGATGAGCTTGCCCTCGAGGGTGCTTTCCAGAAACGCGTAGACGAGTCCCGAGGCGATCATGGTGTGGGCGGTTCGAGGCGTGGCATCGGAAAGCCCGTAAAAGACACCCGCTCCGCGAGGAATGCAAAACGAAACTTTGCGCTTTCGGCGGAATCGGCCCTATGATTGCGGGATGAAACGAATCCGAGTGTTTCTGGCGGTGGCGGCGATGGCCGTCGGCGCCTCCGCGAGGGCCGACCAGGCTCCGCCGAGGGAAAATCCCTACGACGTGATCGCGAAAATCTTCCAACCGTTCATCGGGGTGCTTTTGACGGAGTCGAACGCCAAGAACCGCGCGGCCGAGATCGAACTGGAGATGGTCGATGTCGGCGGCAGGCTGCCCGCCCAGATGGAGGGCGCGGTTTTCAAGGGAAGCGTTCAGTTTCCCGACAAGGTGCGCCTCGATGCGCCGGTGATGGGCGAGACGTTCACGGTCTGCCGACAGGGCGACGAGGTCTGGGCGACGCCGGGCGGGAAGATGGAATTTTTGATTTCGAAGTTCCAGGTGGTTCCCAAGCAAACGCCTCCCCTGGCGACGCCGGTTTACCTGCCGATCACGGCGCAGCAGGCGATCTTCCTTCCCGCGCTTTTCTCGGTGGCCAGACCGGACGTGGCGGAGATCGACGAGCTCCGCGGCGAGACGTGCCGCGTGATCACGGTGAAGTTGATGTCCGGTCTGGCGGAAAACCTGAACGCCGGGGATTTCGAGGCCCGCCTGTGGATCGCCGCGGGCCATCGGCTCCGCCGGGTCGAGGTCGAGCGCGCGGATTTTTCCGTCACGGTGGATGTGCGTTCGATGAAATTCGTTCCGTCGCTGCCCGCCTCGACCTGGGATCCGCCGGAGGGTTCCACGGACATCCACCGCACCGGTCTCGCCATGCTCGACGGGTTGTTTTACATCCTGATGAATTCGCTCAAATCGGCCGAGGGCGACACCCCCTGGCTGACCGCGAAGTGAGGCTGCAAGCCGCGGGTCAGTCCGCGTGGCGCTTCGAGGTGTAGAGCGCGACCAGCGCCGCGCCGATGGCCTGCGAGAGTTCGCCCAGCGTGGCGGGAACGATTTTGATGGTGCGCCGCTGGACGGGGAAAAGCCACGGCGAGGCCGCCTCGCGGATGCCGTCGAGGTAGCGGTTGCGGAAATCCTCCGTGGTCGAGTGCGGATCGATGAGTCCGCCGCCGATCACGACGTATTCGGCGTCGAGCGCCATGGAGAGGTTGGCGACGTGGATGCCGAGGGCCTTCGCCTGGGTGTCGAAAATTTCGAGCGCGAGCGGGTCGCCTTTTTGGGCGCGGGTGCGCAGGGACAGGACCTTTTCCTTGATCGGCGCGGTCGAGGCGTGCAGCTCGTGGTCGGGATATTTCGGCAGGAAATGCTCCAGATACTGGGGCAGCCCGGAAATGCTCGCGTAGGCCTCGAAACACCCCCAGTTGCGTCCGCACCCGCAGGTGAATTGCGGAAGGCCGAGCAGCTGCAGGGGCGCGGGCATGTGGCCCGCCTCCATTCCCGCGAGCGTGTCGCCGTCGAGCGGCAGGCCGTCCGGGCTGATGTAGGCCGCGCCGAGTCCCGAACCCGGCGCGAGCATGATGACTCCGCATTTTTTGTCGCCCCGGACCTTGGCCGCCTCGGCCACGCCGCCGTAGTTGCCGTCGTTGCCGGTCACGACATGGATCGGGCGGCCCGCTTTTTGCGAGAGAGCCTCGGCATAGTCGTCGAGGAAATTCCATCCCGCGAAGCTGGCCGGGAGGTTCGGCGAGCGGTCCAGCACGCCGTAGGACTGGTAGGGTCCCGGCATGGCAAGGCCCACGCCGGCGACCTGGCGCCATTCGAGTTGGTTTTCCGCAAGGAATTTTTCCACCCCTTCGACCCAGCCTTCGACCACGGCGCGCGTGCCGAGTTGGGAGTTTGTGGAACTCTGCGCGAGGTTGAGGGTGATCGGGTGGCCGTCTTCGAGGATGCCACAGGTTTTGGAGGTCGTGGCGCCGCTGTCGGTGCCGATGAAGATGTTTTGCATGGGTGGGTGGTTCGACCCGTTTCTAGCCACCGCGCCGCGAAAGGAAATTCCAAATTTCGCCGACGACCGCGTCCGCCGTCGCGCTGGACAAACGCCGCCCGGTTCCCTATGTCTCCCTGCTCAATTCCAAACTCCACACCATGATCGACAACATCGTCTCAGCGCTCGGCGACAAGGCCGACTACCTGCTCAAGCACACTTCGAAGACCGTTTCGAAGGATCAACTCCACCTGCCCGGCCCCGACTTCGTGGACCGCATTTTCGCCCAGACCGACCGCAATCAGCGCGTCCTGAACAATCTCCAGTGGATGTATAACAGCGGCCGCCTCGCCGGCACCGGCTATCTCTCGATCCTGCCCGTGGACCAAGGCATCGAGCACTCCGCCGGAGCCAGCTTCGCAAAAAATCCCGCCTACTTCGATCCCGAGAACATCGTCAAACTCGCCATCGAGGGAGGTTGCAACGCCGTCTGCTCGACCTTCGGCGTGCTCGGCGCGGTCTCGCGCAAATACGCGCACAAGATTCCGTTCCTCGTCAAAATCAACCACAACGAGCTCCTCACCTACCCGAACGCCTTCAAGGAAATTCTCTTTGGAAAAATCAAAACCGCCCACGACATGGGCGCGGCCGCGATCGGCGCCACGATTTACTTCGGCTCGGACGACGCCCACCGCGAGATCGTGGAAGTCGCCGACGCCTTCGCCTACGCCCACGAACTCGGCATGGCCACCGTCCTCTGGTGCTACCTGCGCAACTCCGCCTTCAATGTGAAAGGCGACAAGGACTATCATCTCGCCGCGGACCTCACCGGCCAGGCCAACCACCTCGGCTGCACGATCCAGGCCGACATCATCAAACAGAAGCTCCCCGAGAACAACGGCGGCTTCAAGGCCCTCAACACCGGCGGCTCCAGCTACGGCAAACTTGACGAGCGCATCTACACCGAACTCACCAGCGACCACCCGATCGACCTCTGCCGCTACCAGGTCGTGAATTGCTACATGGGCCGCGCCGGCCTCATCAACAGCGGCGGCGCGAGCGGCAAGAACGACTTCAACGAAGCCGTCTTCACCGCGGTCGTCAACAAACGCGCCGGCGGCACCGGACTCATCTCCGGCCGCAAGGCCTTCCAGCGCCCGATGGACGAGGGAGCCAAGCTCCTCCACGCCATCCAGGACGTCTACCTCGCCAAAGAGGTCACTGTCG
>CAZVPK010000139.1:0-6773 GCA_964628505.1 uncultured Chthoniobacter sp. | reverse complement strand
GCCCCGCAAAAATTCTGGGAGGTCAACCAACCCGCCAAACTCGCGAAGGTCCTCCAGACCCTCGAAGCCATCCAAACCGAATTCCAAAGCGGCGGGAAAAAAGTCTCCCTCGCCGACCTCATCGTCCTCGGCGGTTGCGCCGCCATCGAGCAGGCTGCGAAAGCCGCCGGCCACAGCGTCAGCGTCCCCTTCACCCCCGGCCGCATGGACGCCTCGCAGGACCAAACCGATGTGGAATCCTTCTCCGTGCTCGAACCCGTCGCCGACGGCTTCCGCAACTACCAGAAGAAAAAATTCTCCATCCCCGCCGAGAAGCTTCTCGTGGACCGCGCGCAACTTCTCACGCTCACCGCGCCCGAAATGACCGCCCTCGTCGGCGGCCTGCGCGTGCTCGGCGCGAACTTCGCCGACTCCACCCACGGCGTCTTCACCCAACGCCCCGGCCAGCTCACGAACGATTTCTTCGTGAACCTCCTCGACATGGCCACCGAATGGAAACCCTTGTCAAAGGACGAAGACCTCTTCGAAGGCCGCGACCGCAAGACCGGCGAAGCCCGCTGGACCGGCACCCGCGTGGATTTGGTCTTCGGCTCGAACTCCATCCTGCGCGCCTTGGCCGAGGTCTACGCCTGCTCGGATTCGCCGGAGAAATTCCTCCACGACTTCGTCGCCGCGTGGACGAAGGTGATGAACCTCGACCGATTCGACCTGAAATAACCCAGCCAGTTCCGCGCCAGTGTGACCAGGGGGGACCTTCTTTTCAGGTCTGGAACCGTTTTATGCAACCAATCGGTCCGGCTCCGACAAGCGGAGCCCTCCTGAGCGCCTGTTCTAAACGCACAAATTCCCGTCCGGCCTGAATTTCGGGCGGGTTGAGTGGCCCGGTGGCTACTCCATCCAGTCCATGAAATTCCAATTCGCCGAGATCATTGCTGTCACCACCAGCACGGTGGCGAGGAATCCCGCCACAGCGGCGGCGGCCGTGGAGAGAAGAATGGTGCGGATCAATTTGTCCTCGGGATCGGTGGTGGAATCGCTCATGGGCGAATCCAAATCCTTGCCGTCCCGCTTGTCAATTCACTCGTGGCGCAGCGCGGCGACCGGGTCGAGACGCGCCGCGAACCAGGCGGGGATCAGCGCCGCCACCGAGCAGATCACAAACGCGCTCACACAAATCATCGCCACATCCGAGGCCACGATCTGCGCGGGAATTTCCGCGAACTGATAGACAGAGGCGGGAAAAACCTCGACGCCCAGCGCGCGGGAGAGAAACCGGCTCACCTCGTTGCGGTATTGCGTGGCGGCGATTCCAAGACCGAGCCCGATCGCCGTTCCGAAAATCCCCACCACCATTCCCTGCGCGAGAAAAACCCCCACGATCTGGTGCGTCCTCGCCCCGAGGGCCTTCATCACGCCGATCTCGCGGGTTTTTTGAACCGTCACCGTGATGAGCGTGTTCATGATCCCGAAGGCCGCCACGAGAATGATGAACATCAGAATAAAAAACATCACCTGCCTCTCCATGCGGATCGCGTCGAAGAGTTGTTTGTTCATGTCGATCCAGCTCATCGCCCATGCCGGCGGCTCGAGCGCGGCGTTCAATCCGTCGCGGACACTGTCGGCGAGATACGGATCCTTCGTCCGCACCGCGAGCCCGTGCGCGGCGGGGCCGAGATTGTAGAGCTCCTGGCCGATGTGCAGCGGAACGATCAAAAACTCGCTGTCGTAGAGATAGCGTCCGCTCTCGAAAATCCCCGCGACCTCGAGCTCCGCGGGAAGGATGAGTTGCTTGAGCGCCGCGATGTCCTCGGCGCTGCCGCCCGATTTTTCCAAACGGTCGATCTCGTTCAGAATCTCGTTGAAATTCCCCGGCGAAAAAATCGTCACCTTTTCGCCGACCACCACGCCAAGCTCCCGTGCGAGTTCGGCGCCAACGAGCGTTTTGCTTCCCTCCAGATCGTATTCCCCCGCGACAATAAACGGCGCGATGTCCACCACGTTGCGCTCCAACTCGGGATCGACCCCGCGGATTTTCGGGGCGAGGCGGCGGTTGTGGAATTGCACGATCACCGGGCCCATCACGAACGGCGCCGTGGCCGTGACATCGGGGTTGGAAGCGACCCCGGCGGCGGTTTTTTCCCAGTCCTCCAGCACGCCGCCGGTCGTCACGACCACATGGGGATCGAAGCCGATGACCTTTCGCCGCAGCTCCTGCTCGAAGCCGGTCATCACCGAGATCACCAGAATCAGCACCATGATTCCGAGCGTTACGCCCAGGATCGAAACGAGCGTGATGATGGAAAGGAATGTGCGCTTCGGTTTGAGATACCGGAGCGCGAGAAAAAGGCTGAAACCCTTCGGCATGGCGGGCCCCTGTCTACACGCCCGGACCCGCCGCGAAAACATTTTCGCGAGAGGCCCCGGCCGACCAGTCGGGGCTTGGGACACCGGCATCAAACTTTTGGACTTTGGATTCGAGGTTCCCTCTTCGCTTGCGCGTTCAGCCCCGGATTTACGCCTCGCGAGGAGGGCTCTGGTTGTCGGAGGCGGATCGGCGGGTTTGCGCGGGCCGGACCGGACCTGACAAGCAGGTCCCTCCTGCGAACCGGTTTGGTTTCACGTTCCGCCCAGGAGGGCTCTGCTTGTCAGAGCCGCACCGGCGAGGTTGCCCAAGCCGCACCTGACCTGACAAAACCCGCGCGATCGCGCATTCGTGAACGAGGGGAAGACGCAGGTTTGGCCCGGGAGGGCAACCGCAGCGAAGCGGAGAGGCAGGCTCCTCCTGGGCATTTTGCGGGAACCAGTGGTTTTTGAATCCGCGATCCCGTCCGAAGGCAGACCGCCTTGGAGATCAGGCCATGGATTTCAAAAAAGGCGCGGCCACGCAGCACAGGGCGAGCAGCGAGAGAACCGCGAATATGAGAATGGGGAGGATCATGATGGAAAAATAATCCGTGCCCGACCGTGTGCAACCGGGAGTTTTTTAAAAAACCGAATCCCCGACCGCGGTTCGTCCTCCGGCGAAGAACATGGGGTTGGACGGGGCCCAGGCCATGGCGCGGGCGGCGTCGCGGAAGATGTGTTTCGTCTTGCTGCCGAGTTGGACGAGGATGACCTCGCGGCCGTTCAGGCGTCCGCTGGAAACCAGGCAGCGCCCGGCGGCGTTGGTGTAGCCGGTTTTCATTCCGTTGAACGCCTCGGATGCGCCGAGAAGTTTGTTGGTGGCCTCGAGCACGGTGACGCGGCCGTTGTTGCGGCGGAAGTAGGTTTTTTCCTTTTGCATCATTTCGCGGAGGTCGGGGTTGCGGTAGGCGTGGAAGGCGATGCGGGCGATGTCGCGGGCGGTGGAATATTGCTCGGCGGGGAGCCCGCTGCTGTTGGCGAAGTTCGACGAGCGCGCGCCGAGTTGCCATGCGGTGGAGTTCATTTTTTCGGCGAAGGCGGATTCGCTGCCGCTGTGGTTGCGGGCCAGGGCGGAGCAGGCGTCGTTGGCGCTCTTCACCATGATCGCCTCGAGGAGTTGGCGGCGGGGATAGCGCTCGCCGGGCTTGAGGCCGAGCTTGGTGGGTTCCACACGGGTTTCGGGAGCGCCGATTGTCACGATCTCGTCGAGATTTCCCGATCGGGCGACGATGAGCGCGGTGAGGAGTTTCTGGGTGCTGGCGACAGCGCGCCGGGTGTCGGCGTTTTTCTGGAAAAGCACGTCGCCGCTTCGCGCATCGATCAAAATCGCCGATTGCGCAAAAACGTCGGGAGCCCCGGCGGGCCAGACGGCGGGCGCGTTCGCGGGCGAGGTGGCGACAGGCGGTGGAGCGGGAACGGCCTTGCGAACTTCGGCGGGTGGAGTGGTGGCGCATCCCGCTCCCAGCAAAACAACGCCCAAACCCAGAACGATCCGGAGAGATTTCATGGCTTCAACGGATAGGGAAAAACCCGCTCCCCGCAATGAAGGATTTTCTCAGCGCCGCGCCCAGCGAAGTTTCGCGGGGATGGAGCGAGGATTCGCATGGCGTTCGCCGGGGGCGGAGCGGATCACATCGCGGGCAATTTCAGAAAAGAGGCCTTCGCGAAGTCCCGCCTGGAACGCCTTCTTCACGCGGCGGTCCTCGCCGGAGTGGAAGGTCAGGATCGCCACGCGTCCGCCGGGCTTGAGGCAGAAGGGCAGCACCCGCAGAAGCGCATCCAGCGCGGCGAATTCCTCGTTCACTTCGATTCGGATGGCTTGGAAAACCCGCGTCACCGTTTTTTTGATTTCCTCCGACGAACGCTGCGGCAAGGCGGCGCGGATGGAGTTCGCCAAGTCCAGCGTGGTGGAAAATGTCTTGCCGGCGAGCTGCGGCGCGAGCAAGGCGGCATGGGGCTCGTCGGAATTTTCGCGCAGGATTTCGGCGAGAGCGTCGGGGCGGATCCGCTCGAGCCATGTCGCGGCGGAAATTCCGCGCACGGGGTTCATTCGCATGTCGAGCGGGCCCTCGTGCTTGCTGGTGAAGCCGCGCTGGGGATTGTCGAGCTGCATCGAGGAAACTCCGAGATCGGCCAAAATCGCATCCGCTCCATCGGCCCCGATGCTCGCGAGGGCCGCCTGGATTCCGGCGAAGTTGGATTTGCGGGCGGTGAAAATCTCCTCGCCGAAACCTTCCGCGCGCAAGGCCGACTCGGTGCGCGGCAGTTCGATCGGGTCCGCATCCAGGCCGATCAGGCGTCCGCCGGGGAGGATTTTTTGCAGCAGCGCGCGGGTGTGTCCGCCATGGCCCAGCGTGCAATCCACCACAAGATCGCCCGGCTTGGGATCGAGGACCTCGAGGATTTCCCCGACCATGATCGGGACATGCGAGCCGGCGGGGGTTTTTCCCGAGGCGAGAACCTTCGCGACGGTGTCCGCACGTTGCTCGAGCTCCTTGTATTTCTCCTCGAAGCGGCGCGGATGCGTGCCCCGGTAACGGGGGCGGCGGCGGTGCGTTTTCTGCCCGGAATTCAAGCGGGTTTGCGAAGGATCATCCCCCATCCGATCAAAAACAAAATCCCGCCGAGCGGCGTGATCGCGCCGAGCCAGCGTGCGTTGGAGATCGCCAGTAGATAGAGCGAGCCTGAAAAAACCACGACCCCGGCGGTCCAGATCCACACGACCTTGGGACGCTTCTCCGAGGCCCAGAGCGCCGCGACGGCGTGGACCAGGTGGTAGAGAACGGCGGTCTGCCAGATGGCGGTGGTGGCATGGGCCTCGAGGGTGTCCTTGAGTCCGTGGGCTCCGAAGGCCCCGAGGGCGACTCCCAGAAAACCCAGGAACGCGGCGGCGCGGGTGGCGGTCATGAGGCGCAGCGTGCCCGAAATCGCGGATGCGGCCAAGCACGGGCGGCGGAATTTTGCTGGATGCGGCCGGGGAATCGTTTATTCGCGGGGATTGAAATGAACTCCCCTGGTGGAAAATCCTTTTGGGCCTCGTTCGGGCCCGGCCTGCTTTTCGCGGGCGCGGCGGTGGGCGTGTCGCATTTGGTGCAATCGACGCGCGCCGGGGCGAGTTTCGGACTTTCGATGCTCCTTGTGGTGGTGCTCGCGAACGTGGTCAAATTCCCGGCGTTCCGCTTCGGGCCGCATTACGCCGCGGCGACCGGGCATTCTCTGCTCGACGGCTATCGGCGGCAGGGACGCTGGACGCTGGTGGTTTTTTCCCTGCTGACCCTCGCAACCATGTTCACGATCACCGCCGTGGTGACAGTGGTCACCGCGGGGGTGGGAATCGCGGTATTCGGGCTGGAGCCTGTTTTGGAGGCGACGGTCGGGATGAAAAACGGGCCGGTGGTGGTTTCGGCCCTGTTGATGGGAATCGCGGCGCTGCTGCTCGCGGGCGGGGGATTTGTGTGGCTCGACCGGTTCATCAAAGTGGTCATGCCGGTTCTCACGGTTTGCACGGTGGCGGCGATGGCGATGGCGCTCGGGCGCATCGAGTGGAGTTGGTCCGCGTTGGTTCCCTCCGGCGCGGTTTTCGACGCGGCCGGGATCGCCTTTTGCGTGGCGCTGGTGGGGTGGATGCCCTCGGCGATCGACATCTCGGTCTGGAGTTCGCTCTGGACCGTCGAGCGGGCGAGGCAGAACGGCGCCCGGCCGGAGCCGCGCGGGGTGTTGATGGATTTCGACATCGGCTATGTGGCCACGCTCCTGCTGGCGCTCGCGTTTGTGCTGCTCGGCACGGGATTGATGTATGGCCAGGGGATTTCGTTCGAAAACAACGCCGCGAAATTCGCCGCGCAGGTGGTGGATCTTTACACCGCCACGCTGGGCGGCTGGAGCCGGCCGGTTATCGGCGGCGCGGCGTTTCTCGTGATGCTCTCGACCTCGGTGACTGTGATCGACGCCTTCCCGCGCGTGGTGGCGGCGCTGCTGGTGCAACTGCGGTTGGCCTTCGCACCCGGGCTCGAGGGGGATTCCTCGCTTCCGCTCGAGGGAGGGCGCAAGGTTTACCGGATTTCCTTTGCGGTTCTGGCGGTGGTCTCGCTGGGGATTCTGCAATGGGGCATGTCGAGTTTCACGGCGCTGGTGGATTTGGCCACCACGCTCTCGTTCCTCACCGCGCCGGTGCTTTCTTTTTTCAACCATCGCGCGATCCACGGGCCGGAGGTGCCTCGCGATGCGCGGCCCGGCGCGGCGATGTCGGCATGGAGTTGGGTGGCCATCGTCCTCCAGGCGGCGTTCGCCATTTATTTCCTCTGGTTCAAATTCGGCCCGCAGGCCTGATCCCGACAGCCGCCCGCCTGACGCCTTCTGGACACGAGGCG
>CAZVPK010000138.1:0-6778 GCA_964628505.1 uncultured Chthoniobacter sp. | reverse complement strand
ACCAGTTCCCGAGCATCTCGAAGAAGGTGTGGTGGTAGGTGTCGAGGCCGACATCGTCGAGGTCGTTGTGTTTGCCGCCGGCGCGGATGCATTTCTGGGTGTCCGCCGCGCGCTGGTCGGAGCCGGGAAGCGCGCCCGCCCATTTCGAGACATCGGGGGATTTTTGGCCGAGGAAAATGGGGACGAACTGGTTCATGCCGGCGTTCGTGAAGAGAAGGTTCGGCGAGTCGGGCATGAGGCTCGAGGAGGGGACGATCGAGTGCTGTTTTTCGCGGAAGAAATCGAGGAACGACTGGCGGATTTGGGCTGAGGTCATGGCTGGAAAAAGGTGGCGGAAGGAAAAACGAGCGCGCGGGGCTTGGCAATGGCGATCACGGCGTTTCGAGGGTCTTGAGGAATTCGGCGGGGACGAACGCGATCTCGGGTGTGCCTTCGATGTGGACGGGAACGGAGCCGTCGTGTTGGGCGGGGCCGATGGCGAGACGCAGAACGGGGTGCTCGCCCGCAAGGGCCTCGGGGGTGTTTTCGGAAAGGACGGAGAGGAATTCGAGGCGGGTGGGGGATTGGTCGAGACCGCAGGCGGCGAGTTCGGCAGGCGTGGCGAGGGCGTAGCGGCGGGCCTTGGTGTCGGAGAGGGAGCGGAAGAGGGCGGCGATGCGATCGGAGGAGACGGACCAACCAGCGGGGATGCGTTGGATTTCGACGAGTCGGTCTGTGTGGCGAATGCGGATGAGGTCGACGAGGTCGGGATTGAGTCGGGCGAGGGATCGGTCGCGGAGTTGGTCGAGATCGAGGGCAGTGGATTTTTCGAGTTCGGCGGGAACGGCAACGGTCAGGCTGCGGGGTTGGATTTTTGCGGCGACGAGTCCGTCGGGGAGCGGTTCGCCGAAGGAAACAACCTGGGGCGTTTCGGCGCCCTCGCTGAAAATCCGGATCTCGGCGCGCGTCTCGGCGGGCTGCGAAGCCGCTTGGGGAGCGGTTGCGGGGATTTCAAAGGCGGAGAGGCGGGCCTTGTTCCAGATTTCGAGAAGATCGCGGACGGCGGTGTCATCGGCCGCGGTGTCGAGGGGTTTGACGATGCGCCAGCCGCGGCCTTTGTTTTCGAGTTCGAGGGTCGACAGCCCGCGGCGGATTTCGATGCGGCGGACCCGCTCGGGATCGAAGACCGCGAGGCGTTTGTCGCGGAAGGTGTCGGGCGGGCTGGATATGAGGCGGCCGAGGTGGTCGGGGATCAGGTAGACGGTTTTGGAATTCTCGAAGGAGACATAGGTGCGGTTGCCGTCGGCGCCGGTTTTTCCGAAGAGCAGCGCGAGGGGGCGGTCGCCTTTGAAATCGAGTTGCAGGCTGGATTTTCGGACTCCGTAGGCGGCGAGGTTTTCGTCGGTTTGAATCTCGGAGGCGTCGATGCGGTCGAGCACGGGGGTTTCCAAGGCGGCGCGAAAAATCGCGGCGACCGCCTCGGGCGAGGCGGTGTCGCGGGTGGCCGCATCGAGAATCCATCCGTCGGCGCCGGGTTGGATGCGGAAGGACTGGTCGCCGTTTTTGATTTGGATGAAGCGGATGTCGGCTGGATCGAAATCGAAAAGCGCGGAGCCGGGCTGGATGGTTCGCTCGAGGGAAAACCGCCAGCGTTGCGTGGTGGCGACGAAGACCACCAAACCCGCGGCGAGCAGAAAGAGAAAAATCGTGACGGCGCGGTTCATGACCGGCGGCTCCACGCCACCAAAAGCCCCGCGAGCGCGGCGAGGCCGGGGATGGCGAGCATCACGACAAACGCCAACCGCGTGAGCTGTGCATCGGTGAGGTGGAGGTTGAAGCGGGTGATGTTTTTCGGAGTGATGCCGCCGAGGCTGCCGCGGTCGATGAGGGTGTTGACGGCTCCCACGAGGAGGTCGAGTCCGGGCTTGGTGAGCGAGGCGTTGAAGGCGAACTGCGAGGTGCCGATGACGATGAGGCGGGAGCTTTGAACATCGACGCGGTCGTCCTCCACGCCGTCGCGGTCGGCGGAGGCGGCGATAAAGAGGGGAAAGCCGGCATCGACCCCGTCCTCGTAGGCCACGCCTTGGGGTTGGTTGGGAGCGTAGTCGGTCTCGCCCCAGAATTCCTCGGCGGCCTGGACGATCGGGCGGATGCGGATTTTTTCGGCCTCGGCGAGTTTGGTGTCAAAGGCGAGCGATTGCGTGGCGCCGGGGAAGAGAATGTTCACGCCGAGAAGACGACGGGTGATTTCGGCGTTCGGGAGAACCTCGGCGGTGACGTCGCGAAGGATGCCGGTGGCGAAGGGAAGCTCGATGAGGCGGAGCACGCGATCGTTGCGGGGGATGATTCCCGAATTGGCGAGCAGGGCGTGAAGACGCGGGGTGGAGGCGTTGGGGTCCAGAAGGACGAGCAGGCGTCCGCCTTCGCGGAGCCAGGCGCCGAGCACCGCGGCCTCGCGTTCCTCGAGATCGGCTTGCGGAGCGGCGATGACCACCGCCGAGGCATCGGCGGGGAGCGAGTCGGAATCGGCCAGCGAGAGCGGGCGGACGGCGGCGTTTTGCAATGAAACGGCCTCGGCGAAATTCGAGAGGTCGCGCCGCGGGGACGCCTCGCCGTGGCCTTCGAGAAAATAGACGGTTTCGGTATCGGGCTTGAGGAGCGCCACAAATGCGGCGGTCAGAATTTGCTCGCCCCGGAAGGCCGTGAGAATCGGTTCCCCGCCGGTGGCGACAGGCGACATGTCGAACTCGCCCATCTCGAAAATATCGACCAGGCGGTGGCGTCCGTCGAAATCGAGGATGAGCAGATTGTCCACGGAGGCGAGGCCGTATTTGGTTTTCAGATCCTGCACCCGCGTGGGATTGCGGGTGGGATCGACATACTCGACGCGGAGCCCCTCGCGTTTGGAAAAGAGGATTTCGTCGAGCAGGGCGCGCAGGTCGCCGAAAATCCGCGCCGCCGGAGAGAGAAAGGTCGGCGAGGCGACCACGATGATCTCGACGGGTTTTTTGAATTCTTTGAGGACGGTTCGTGTCTGGCTCGCGAGCGAGAATTTTTTGGAACGGGAAAAATCCAGACGCTCGTAGTGGACGAAGCCGAGGTAGTTCAGGAGCACATAAATGACGAGCGCCGAGAGGACCTGGAGTCCGACGCCCAGACGAATTCCGGTGCGGCCCAGGCTCATGCCCGCCACCTCCGGTGTTGAAAAACATGGAAGGTCGCGAACAGCAAAAGCAGCGTGCTGGAGAGATAAAAAACCACCGGGCGCGTGTCGAAAATCCCGCGCGAGAAATCCATCATGTGCTCGATCGGCGAAACGTAATACGTCGCCTCGCGCAGAACTGGAGCGGTGGCCGGCATGAAGAACGAAAGCATCCCGAGAAAAAACAGGAACAGGATCGCGGTGAACGAAACGGCCGCGGCGACGATTTGGTTGTCGGTGAGCGCCGAGGCGAGACACCCGATGGCGGTGAACAACCCGCCCATCAGCAGGAGCATCGCGTAGGCACCCAGATAACTCCCCGCCGCGCCGGCGGCATCGACTCCGGTGACGGCTTCAAACGCCACAAAGTAAAGCAGGCTCGGAGCCCACAGAACCGCATAGAAAAAAAGACACCCGAAATATTTCGCCAGCACGACCTGGATGTCGCGCACAGGTGCGGTCATCAACGTCTCGAGCGTTCCCATTTTCGCCTCCTCGGCGAAGACCCGCATGGTGACGAGCGGGAAGACGAGCACGAACGGAATCCAGAAATAGACCGTGTTGAAAAATGCCTCGACCATCGTGGTGGCGCCTCCGCCGTGGTTCAGGAGCGAGACGCCGGCGTGGAAATTGAACCCGGTGACGAGCAGGAAAAAACACAGCACGATCCAGGCGAGGGGTTGGTGGAAGGCCGAGGAGACCTCGCGCCCGAAGAGAATGAAAAACCGCCTCATCGCGTCTCCTCCTCGGGACTGGTGACCTCGGCGAAAACCCGCTCGAGCGATACGGGCGGGCGGCTGATTTCGCGGACGCGCCAGGAATTTTCCACCGCATGGCGGAAGAGCGACTCGCGGGGATCGGAGCCGGAGGGAACCTCGATCGTGAAGACGCTCCACTCGCCGTCGCGCCGGAAGGAAACATCACGCACACCCTCGATCCGACGCAGGCCCGCTGCGGCTTCGCGGGCGTCGGGCACGACGGCATCGAACACAACTTGGGTATCCTGGCCAAGGCGTGTCCGGAGATTTTGAGGAGTGTCGAGGGCCTCGATGCGGCCCTTGTTGATGATGATCACGCGCGAGCAAAGCGCCTCGACCTCCGGCAGGATGTGGGTGGAGAGAAGAATGGTGTGATGGCGGCGGAGATTGCGAATGAGATCGCGGACGAGGCGGATTTGGTTCGGGTCGAGACCGATCGTCGGCTCGTCGAGAATGAGGAGGTCGGGCTCGTGCACCATGGCATCGGCGAGGCCGACGCGTTGGCGGTAGCCTTTCGAGAGGCGGCCGATGATTTTTTTTCGCACGTCCGCCAAACCGCAAAGTTCCAAAACATCGCCGATGCGCTCATTCAGGCGTCGGCCGGGAACGCCTTTGAGAGCGGCACGATAACGCAGAAACTCGCCCACCCGCATGTCGAGGTAGAGCGGAACATTTTCCGGCATGTAACCGATGTGCTCGCGGGCGCGCAGCGATTCGGTGAAAACATCGAAGCCCGCCACGGTGGCACGTCCAGACGTGGGAGGCAGGAAGCCCGCCAGCATGCGCATCGTGGTGGACTTGCCCGCCCCGTTCGGACCGAGAAATCCAACGATCTCGCCCTTCTCCACTTCAAAGCCGATGCCGTCCACCGCCGTGGTGGCGCCGAACTTTTTGACGAGGTTTTCGACCTTGATCATGGAATGCGGCAGGTTAGCGACGGCGCGCAGGACGTGGAAGAAAAAGGCAAGCCCTCGGCCGCTTGACGCTCCATCGCGGGGTCGTCACTCTCCAAGCATGGACATGAATTTTCCGCTCCGCCTCCGGCGTCTCCGGCGAACGGAAAATATTCGACGCATGGTGCGCGAAACCCGCTTGTCGGTGGAGGATTTGATCTGGCCGCTCTTCGTGCACGACCACTCGGAGGATACCGCCGTGGAATCGATGCCCGGCGTTTCACGACTCTCCCTCGATTCGCTGATCCGCGCTTGCGAGGAGGCCACGCGGCTCGGCATCCCGGCGGTGGCGGTTTTTCCCTGCATCGATGCGGCTCTCAAGGATCCCTCTGGCTCGGCGGCGTTCGATCCCGGCAATCTTCTTTTCCGCGCCGTTCGGGAGGTGAAAAAAAATTTCCCCGGCCTTGTGGTCATTACCGATGTGGCGCTCGATCCCTACTCGAGTCATGGGCATGACGGCTTGTTGACACAAGATGGCGCCGATGTGGACAATGACTCCACCGTCGCGGTGCTCTGTCGTCTGGCCGTGCTGGAAGCCGCGGCGGGCGCGGATTTTGTGGCTCCCTCGGACATGATGGACGGCCGCGTGGGCGCGATCCGCAGGGCGCTCGACGAGGCGGGATTTCAGCAAACCGGCATTCTTTCCTACGCGGCGAAATTTTGCTCGGCCTACTACGGCCCGTTCCGCGATGCCGTGGGCAGCAAGATCGGCAAGGATGCGATTTCGAAAGCCACCTACCAAATGGACCCCGCCAACGTCCGCGAGGCCCTGAGCGAGGTCGAACTCGATTTGGCCGAGGGAGCCGACATCGTGATGGTCAAACCCGCCGGTCCCTATCTCGATGTGATCCGCGCCGTGCGCGAACGGATCGATGCTCCGCTCGCCGCCTATCAAGTCAGCGGAGAATTTTCTCAAATCCACGCCGCCGCCCGTCTCGGATGGCTCGATTACGAGCGGGTCCGCGACGAATCGCTCCTCGCCATCAAGCGGGCGGGTGCCGACATGATCCTCACTTATTTCGCCCCCGAGGTTGCAGCCGCCATTCACTCATGAGCTTCGCAAAAAAATTCCGGTTCCCGCTTTTCGTTCTCATTCTGGGTGCGATCCTCATTCCGGTTTCTTTCCGATGGGACGAGCCCGTGCGACTCGCTTTGGTCGAAGCGCGCGGACCAAATTGGAAAAAATCCCCCGTCAACAAAACTTACCAGACCATTCGCAAATGGGGCGATTGGCCGCCGCTGATGGTCGCAGCGGCATTGGGATTTTTCATGGCAAAATGGAAAGGCAACCGCCGCTGGAGCCGCATCATTCTTGCCGCCATGATCGCCTCGACCCTCGCAGGCATCATCGCGAACGCCTCCCGCCTCACCACCGGCCGCACCCGCCCGCGCGAAAGCCCCAAGATCGAGCAAGGCTTTTACGGCCCCTGGCACGAAGGTCGATGGCTCATCGGCGTCCCCGCCTACAATTCCTTCCCGTCGGGACACACCGCGACGGCGTTTGGATTCGCCACCGTCATCGTTTTCGCCTCTCCCGCCTGGGGCGTCGTGGCCGTGGCTTTGGCCGGTGCCGTCGCCTGGGCCAGCATCGGCATCGGGGCCCACCACCCTTCGGACGTCACCGTTTCGATCCTGATCTCCTTTGTCGTCGGCTGGGCCGTCTGGAGATTCTCCGAAAAAAATTCTCCCCCATAGCAACCCCCGCTCCCCGCTCCGTCAAAAATCTTTTCATTTTGAATTGAACTCCCCTCCCCTCCATGACACCCTCTTCGCACCATGGCCCCGCCCGCCACCCTCTCCGCGCCCCCCGCCTCGATCGAACGCTTTGAAGAAGTCCTCGTCGATGTCTTCTCCGAACTCGCCGACCTCTTCGGAAACCCCCGCTC
>CAZVPK010000137.1:5578-6832 GCA_964628505.1 uncultured Chthoniobacter sp. | reverse complement strand
TCACCATGAAAAAAATCAGGAGCAGAAAGGTCATGTCGATCATCGGGGCGAGTTGAAACCCGATTTCGTCCTCCTGTTTTTTGGCGAGCTTCATTGCCTATTCGGCGGCCTCCTGCCCCTGTTGCTCATATTCCGCCGACGATCCCGAGAGTTTGATTTCGCCGCTCAGCAGATCGAGCATGAACGTCACCCTCTTCTGGATGTTCGCCACATGCACCTGCAGCAGGTTGCGGAAGTAGAAATACAGGAACATCGCGGGAATGCCCACCAGCAGACCGGCGGCGGTGGTGGTCATCGCCTCGCCGATGCCCCCCGCCAAATCCGAGGGCTCGGATTTTCCGGCGGCGAGCATGTCGAAGGAGGCGATCATGCCGGTGACCGTGCCGAGCAGCCCGAGCATCGGCCCGATGGTGGCGAAGACATTCAGGTAGTTCACCCAGATACTGATTTTCGTCTCCTCGTTGGCGAGCGTTTCCCCCGCCGCCTGCTCCATGGAAATCTTGTTCGCCAGGTCCCGCTCGAAATTCACCTTGAGCAGCGCCGCGGCCATCGTGTTCGCGAAAACATTCGGCTGGCTGTGGCACAGTGAGTAGGCGGACGAGGCGTCGCGCACCTGCATGAATTGGCCGACAGCCTCGACCTGCGAGGGCGGCATCATCTTCTTCCCCTGAATCTGCAGGAAACAATAAATCCCGACAGCCGCCGTGCCGATCGAGCATCCCAGCAAGGGCCACATGAGCGGACCGCCGGAGTTGAAGAGATCCATCAATGTCTTGTCCTTCGGCGGCTTCGCACCGGCGGCCTCGTCCTGCGCGAGCAGCGGAGCGGCGCATCCGAGCACGGCCAGCGCGAGACACGCGGTGGCGAGGAGTTTTTTCTGTTTCATACGGGTGGTTTTCATGGGTTTTCGGGTTGATTTGATTTGGAGGACTGCGAGGCAGCACCTACCTCATTGGCCATTTCCTCCGCGGCCTCCCGGGCGGCATCGCGCGCGAGCAACTCGGGCGGTAACGTTTCAAGGTAGGCACCGGCCAGTTTGGCCTCGGGCGTCGCGGGGTAAAGGGCGACAATGTCGCGTGCCACCTCCATGGCCTCGGCGTCGTCCCCTCCAAGACGATGGATGCCAACCGCTCCCCACAGTCCACGCGCGGCCTTGGCGTTGTCGGAGCCGTAAAACAGCGCGGGATACAGGAATAATTCCAACGCGCGCTTGTGGAGCTTGTGGCGCTGGTCGATCACGCGCGTTCCGGCGTC
>CAZVPK010000137.1:0-5478 GCA_964628505.1 uncultured Chthoniobacter sp. | reverse complement strand
TCGAGGTCGGGATTGGCGGCCAATTCCTGATACGTCCGCCGCGCGCTCGTCTGGTCCTGCAACGATTCGAACGCCTCGCCGCTCCGCCTGTAGGCCTTCGCAACCCATGGCCTCCAGCGCTGGTGCATGACATAAATCCGCTGGAAATACGGGATCGCCAACTTCGGATTGTTTTCAGCCATGTGCGACTCGCCGATCAAATACAACGCCTCCGCCTTTTGCTCGCCACGGACCCCCTCGTTGGAAAGAACCGCCTCCAGCACCCGGCGCATTTCCTCCCGCTTGCCGGACTTTTCAAGCAACCGCGCCTTGGCAAGCATCACGGGACCAAAAACCGGCGTGCCCATGGTCTCCTTCTCGAACCGGTCGAACCACACCAACGCGGCCTCATCGTTCCCCCGCTCCATCTCCAACCGACCGAGCGCCGCGAGAATCCGGTCCTTCTCCAGCGCCCTGGGATTCCACCGCAGCGTGTCACGCAACATCTCCTCACCCTCCCGGACCCGCCCGGCCTCGATCAGGGCATTCCCGAAATCCACCAACATCCCGGGACTGTGCACAGCCGGATCAGCGTAGTCGGACGACCTTGCCAGAAGACTCCGCGACAATTCCGGATCGGTCTTCACCGCCAACTTGGCCTGCGCGTGGATCAGCCGCATCGCGAATGTCTCGCGACCCTCCGCCTCTGCGGCCTCGCTCTTTTCCCTCAACATCGCGGCATAGGCCTCGGGCTCGCCGGGCCCCCGGTAAAGGCGCGCGAGCGATTGGAAAATCTCTTCACTGGACCTGATGCCGGGATCGTCGCCCGACTCCCCAAGGATCCTCCAATGCATCTCCCTCGCCTTCTCGACCTCGCCGGTCTGCCGGTAATACCACCCCATGTTCCGCACCGCCTCGCCGATCCTCGGCGACTTGGGCCTCTCGGCGAGGAACTTCTCCATCAACTCCCGGTAGCGCTCGGGCTCCTCCAGCAGTTTCAGCCCCTCGGCCGTCCGGAAGACGCCCTCCTCATAGGGCTTCGTGTCATCCGGCGGGATCGAGGCGAACACCTTGAACCCCTCCTCAAGCGCCCCCTCGTTCATCATGGCGTTTCCCAAAAGCACCTTCGCCTCGCTGTTCTCGGGCTCCCCGGGAAATTTCTCCAGATACCCGTGCAATTCGTCGATCGCCTCCCCGAACCGCTCCATCTGCTGCAAACAATACGCCTTCCGGAACACCGCCGCCCCCCGATACCTCCCGTCGGGCTGCGCCTCGAGGTAGGCATCCATCAACTTACGGCACTCGTCGTATTGCTTGTCGTAGGAATGCGCCATCCCGAGCCAATACGCCGCGCCGTCGGCCATCCCGTGCTGAGGATGCCGCACAAGAAAATCCCGGAACGCCTCGGCGCTTTCCATGTTCCTCTCGGCGAGCAACAGGCAGAACGCCCCCATGAAGCGCGCTCTGATCGCATATTCCGAGTCCGGATGCCTCTCGGCAATACTTCCATAGGCCGCGACCGCCTGATCATACATCAAGGACGACTGCATCGCCTCGGCCTCGAGAAACAATGCCTCGGGAACATGGTTCGACGCGGGGAACCGCTCGACAAACCGCCTTGCGGCATCGGCCGCCGCAGGCCAGTCCTCAAGCGCCGTCCAGCACCGCACCACATTCAATGCCGCCTGCTCGGTCAGCGGATCCGTGGGCAACTCCCGGATCATCCCTTCCATCACCTGCGCGGCCTCCTGATACCTCTTCATCCGCAAATACGCCATGGCCAACCGGAACCGCAACGAGGCGTCGAAACTCTCTACCTTCTTGAAATTCTCCAGCTCCCGCCGAACCTCGGAAACCAACCGCGTGAACAGAAGCCGCGTGTAGGGATCCAGTGACGCATTCTCCTCGGCGGCCTTCCGGCGGCTCTCGAGGGCCTCGAGTCGCTCCTCCTGTCGTTTCACCAACCGCTCGAAGGGCCACACCCGCTGCAGGCACTGGATCGCCTTGCGGTTCTCCCCCTTCTCAAGCCACCGGGTCCCGAGCTGCAGCGTCAGGGTTTGGAACGAGATCAGCTGCGCGATGTCGTCCAGGCGCGGATATTCCTCGAGCACCACCCCCGTCGCCTCGTCGTCCTCGCCCAACTCGAGGAGCGCATAGAGTTGGAAAATCACAGCCCTACCGCGCGCTTCGGGTGCCAGTTCCCCCTTCATCGCCTTGAAATGATCCGCCGCCTCCCGGTAGTCGCCGTTGAGCAGCATCGCGGTCCCGATCAAGGATCGCGCCTCGGGCAACCGAGCCACCACCGGATTCCTGCGAAGTGACAATGGATTCTTCTCCTCCCCGGGCTCGAACATGGCAATAAACCGCTCAAGCGCCTCGCGGGCTCCCTTGTGGTCGTTGAGTTGCATGTTCACAACCCCCTGCCAAAACGTCAGCTCCCGCATCTGCGCCTCGGGAAGCGGCGGTTCCACCGCCAGCGCGGTGTCGATCGACCCGAGCGCCTCGGCGAAACGGCCAAGCAAAACCTGGCACATCGCCACCGGATACCGGGAATTCCGCACCGCCGTCTGCGCCGCGTCGTTCGATCCATAGTCGCGGATGAATTGCTCGTAGATGCCAAGCGACTCCTCGTATTTTTTCTCAAGAAACAACGCCCGCGCCTTCTCGAAGGCCTCGTCGGCGGTCATCCCCCCGATCACCACCCCGCTCGATCCAACAGGAACGCCACCGCCGAAGATTCCTGCCTTGGCTTTTCTCGCCCGGTCCTCGAGTTCTTTCATCTCCGATGAGGAAGGCGCCTTGGGAGCGGAGGTTGGCTTTCCGTAGGCTCTCGCCCACCCGGCCTCCACTAAAAGTTCGCCCAAATCCTTCTTCTGCTCGGCAGGGCGAACAATCGCGTAGTATCGCGGCAGCTTGCTCTGCCCCCTTGCATCCTCGAATTGCGTCACCACTTGGAAGGGCTTCTCAAGCAACTTGGCAGTGAATTCGGTGGCCTGCTGGCCGGCCTTCAAGACCGCCGTCTGATCCACGCCAAACGCCTCCATCTGCTCGGAAACCCGCTCCTTGACTTGCAAGCTCGTCTCGGGCGCGTCAGCGAGATACAGACGAAAAATATATTCCTTCCCGTCGTGCCGGACATGGAAGGAGTCGCCGTCATTGGATCTATTGGGAAGAAGCACACAGCCCTCAAGCGTCTTCCATTCCGATCCGGCAACGCTCGAGACACCGGGCAACACCAAACACAACCCGGCGGCCAGCAGCCTGGGAAATTTAAAAATGCCCTGCCAACTGCGGCGGGTCGGACACCCCGCCACATCGCAAGCCGGTGTCACACCGGCGACCGCGTTTCGGCAATTCTCCTGGATCATTGGATCGTTGTCGGGGCAGGGAACACGGTTCATGCCATAGTTTTCTTGCGGATGTCCAAGACCAAATACGTTGCGATTTCGTGACATGGCCGGCCGACCCGGCCCTGCTCTGAACTGCAGGAGAAGTGATTGCCACGCGCGGACTCCTGTCGTATTGATCCCAGCCCACATGGCAAAAGACGACTGTATTACAAGCGAAGGAGTGGTGGTGGAGGTCCTTCCCGGAACGCTCTTCCGGGTGAAACTCCCCAACGACCACGTCATCCTCTCGCACATCTCCGGCAAAATGAGGAAGCACTTCATCCGAATCGTGCCCGGCGACAAAGTAACTGTCGAAATCTCCCCCTACGATCTCACCAAAGGCCGCATCACCTTCCGCGAAGCGGGCAGCGGCCCGTCCCGACCGCCACGCCGCTGATCTTCGGAATGATCGCCGGCATCGACCTCGGCACCACCCACTCGCTCGCGGGTGTCATGGACAGCGGGTTCCCGGTTCTTGTCGCGGACCCGCTCGGACGACGCCTCACCCCCTCGGCTGTTGCCTTTCCAGAATCGGGCCCACCGATTGTCGGATGGCCGGCATTGGAAAAAAAATCCACCACCTCGGGCAGGGTCATTACCTCCGTGAAACGCCTGATCGGCCGCCGCGCGGGCGAACCCGTTGATCTTCCCCACTCGGATATCGTCGCGGCGGCCCCTGGCGGATCACTCCTTGTCGACTCTGGTCATGGACTCCTCAAGCCCGAGGAGGTATCCGCCCTCATCCTGGCAAAACTTAAAAACGACCTTGAGGCCTCGTGCGGACGTCCAGTCGAACGCGCCGTGATCACCGTCCCGGCCTACTTCAACGACGCCCAGCGCGCCGCGACGAAACGCGCGGGCGAACTCGCCGGCTTCACCGTGGAGCGCATCCTCTCGGAACCCACCGCCGCCGCCCTCGCCTACGGACTCGACCGTCTGGGCACCCGCTCGAAGGTCGCCGTCTACGACCTCGGCGGCGGCACGTTCGACATCTCGGTTCTGGAACTGGACAATGGCGTCTTCGAAGTCATGGCCACAAACGGAGACACCCGCCTCGGCGGCGACGATCTCGATGCCGCCCTCGCCTCGGCCTGGAATATTTCCACCAGCGACGCCGCCACCATCAAGCACCTCCTCACCGACGCCGCCGAGGTGGAGTTCGACGGCCGCACATTCACCCGCGTCGATCTGGAAACCATCTGCCGTCCGGTCATTGAAAAAAACCGCGCCCATTGCCTCCGATCCCTGGCCGATGCCGGAATCGCCCCCACGGACCTCGATGCCGTCGTCCTCGTCGGCGGCGCGACCCGCATGCCACTCGTCCGCCGCTTCGTCGCGGAACTCTTCGGCCGCGAACCCGACACCTCGCAACACCCTGACGAGGCCGTGGCCCTCGGTGCCACCATTCAGGCGGGCATCCTCTCGGGCGCGATCGGGAACATCACCCTCCTCGATGTCACGCCGCTTTCCCTCGGCATCGAAACCTTTGGCGGCCTCATGAATGTCCTCATCCCCCGCAACACCACGATCCCTTGCAAGGCGGGGGAAATGTTCACCAATGCCGTGGCGAACCAGACCGGCATGCGGATTTCCATCCTCCAGGGCGAACGCGAAATGGCCCGCGACAATTGGAAACTCGGGGAGATGGATGTCTCCTTCACCCCCGCCCCCAAGGGCCAGGCACGCGTCGGCGTCCAGTTCGAACTCGATGCCGACGGCATCCTCCGCGTCCTCGCCCGCGACACCGCGACCGGCAAGGATTCCGTGCTGGAGATCAAAAGCGCCGTGGAGGTCACAGACGAGGCCGTCGAACAAATGCTCGGCGATTCGCTGGGCCACGCCTTCGAGGACATGGACGAACGCGTCTTCACCGAGGCGAAACTCAAGGCCGACGAGATGCTCCCGGCCGTCGAACGCGCGCTCTCCCAACTCGGCGAGGGAGTCGATCCAGCCACACGCGACGCCGTCGCGGCCCTCGTGGACCAAATCCACACGGCCATCGCCGCGAAGGCCACAAACGACCTCAAAGCCCGCCTCGCCGAACTCGACCACCTCACCGAACCCCTCGCCGCCGCCCTCGTCGAAAGCCTCATGGCTTCGTGATCAGGGC
>CAZVPK010000136.1:0-6837 GCA_964628505.1 uncultured Chthoniobacter sp. | reverse complement strand
GATGACATGGCGCTTGAGCTTGAAGGTGCTCGTCATTTCGTCGCCGACCTCGAAGGCTTTTGGCACAAAGCGCCAGGCGGTGATGCGCTCGAAGGGCTTGAAACCTGCGGCTGAAGAAATGAACTCGCGGATGTCGTCTTCCACCAAACGGTGCGCCTCGGGGCGCGTGATCAATTCGTCCACGCTCGAGGCCTCGACCCCGGCTTGGCGGAAATGCTCCATCGACGGGACGATGAGCGCGCCGAGGGCCTTGCGGTCCTGGCCCACGACCATGCATTGATCGATGAACGCGGACTCCACCAAGCGCGCCTCGATGGGAACGGGCTCGATGTTTTCGCCGTTGAGGAGGACGATCGTGTCCTTCGAGCGGCCGAGGATTTTCAGGCAATCGTTGAAGGTCACCATGCCGATGTCGCCGGTGTTCATCCAACCGTCGCGCAGCACGCGCTCGGTTTGCTCGGGGTTTTTGTAGTAGCCGCGCATCACTTGCGGACCCTTCACATGGATCTCGCCGCGGAGTCCCCTCCCCTGGCCGGGCCGCTTGGAATCGGGGAAAAGAATCGCCCCGGTGTTGAGATCGACGATGCGGATTTGGGTTTCGGGAAAAAACGGGCCGACCGTGCCGATGACGAGATTTTTCCAGGTCCGCACGGCGAGCACGGGCGAGGTTTCGGTCATGCCATAGCCTTCGAGGACGGGGATGCCGATGAAGTTGAAAAACTCGTCCACATGCGGCTGGAGCGCGCCGCCGCCGGAGATGGTTCCGCGGAATTCGCCGCCCACGACGGCGCGGAGTTTTTTGAGGACGAGACCGTCGAGGAGTTTCGCGGGAAGGATCGAGAGGGTCCAGAGAACCGCATGTTTGCTGGCCAGCAAGGCGGATTCGAAAAATCCACGTCCGTGCAGATCGAGCTGCTGGCCCAGGAAAAAGCGGCGCGCGCGCTGGACGTTCCGCGTCGCGCCGTAGGCGGCATGGAAGAACGCCTGGCGGACGGGCGGGGCGGATTTCACATTGGCGAGGATTTTGAGATAGAGGTTTTCCCAGAGCCGCGGGGCGGAGGCCATCACGGTGGGCTTCACGATTTTCAAATCCTCCGCGAGCGCGCACAGTCTGGTAAAGTTCGCCTTGGGCCGCGCACCGTGGTATTCGGTCGGGAACGAACTCGCCGCGCTGCTCCCGCAGCCCGACGGGCCGTTTGTGTTGCGGCATGTGCACGACACGGCCAGCGTCGCACGGAACGTGAACGAATCCAGCGAACATCGCGGGGGACCATGGACCACATTCACAACGGACGCCGCGGCGGTTTCGAATTATTCGATGGGTGGCAGCCGCATGGACCGCGAGGTGCGAATCGCCAAGCCGACCGCGCGCGCCGGGTTCTACCGCTTGAGAGTTTCCTTGCCGGACTGGTGGGGGGGGTGAGGCGAAGATGTGTGAGGAGCTTTGGATTCAGCCACTCGGCATGGAATGAAAAAGAAATCCTCCCGCAGTCCCCCCTCGCACCAGCTTGAAATCAATCTCGCTGTCTTGTTTTTGGTTCTACGGGATGGATGCTGAGACAGCAGAGAATTTTGTCATCCTGTTAATCACAAATCCAAGCCTTCAAAAATCTCGGCTCGATTTTTTTGACGCAATTCCGCCCCGCGTGCCTATCCACCCGCATGAGCCTTCCCAAATCCCCGCTCCCTCCCAGCCTCCTCTTCCTCGACATCGACGGCGTCCTCAACACCACCTCCACCATGCTGGCCCATCCCGGCGCACTCCGCTTTGCCCCGTCCGCCGTTGCATCCTTGAAAAAAATCCTCGCCGCCTCCGATTGCCGCATCGTCCTTACCAGCACACGCCGCCGCCACGGTCTCGAATACATCCGCCAAGCCTTCCTTGCGAATGGCCTCCATGAAGCCGCCGAGCGCCTCTTCGACTCCACGGCCATCCTTTCCGATTCCGACACCGACTCGCTCCGCGCCGAGGAAATCCAATCCTGGCTCGAGCAAAACCATTTCACCGGACCCTTCGCGATCCTCGATGACGCGCCCATCCCCGGCCTCCCGGTCATCACCACCTCCCACGACCTCGGCCTGACCCTCCGCGACGCCGACCTCGCCATCCAACGCCTCGGCTGACCAAGCCGATTCTCCCGCCCCCCCCCCTCCCGGCTTTCCGCTTCAGAAGCCGCTGCCCGCCCATTGCCAAAAAAAATCCAAAAATTTTTTGACGCATTCCCACCCCTCGCGCCTATCCGCTCAATATGAAAACCCAAACCGCAGCCCAAACCCGCACGCAACTCCACACCCCACACGGCCTGCCCGTCCGGCTCGCCGGCCCCCAAACCGCCCCGCCCGCCATCCTCCTTCCCGCCAAGGAAGCCGAAGGCGACCACGGCTCGCGCATCATTCGAGTTTACGACGACATCTCCTCGAAACTCTCCTGCGGCGTCATCGAGGAACTCCTCTCCCTCGAAGCCGACGAGCCCGGCACGCCGATCCACATGTTCCTCTACTCCTCCGGCGGATGCGTGGTCTCCGGCCTCGCGATTATCGACACCATGCACCACATCGAGTCCCCGGTCTTCACCTACGCGATCGGTTACGCCGCAAGCATGGCGGCCGTCATCCTCGCCTGCGGGGAAAAAGACCACCGCTACATCCTGCCCCACTCCCGCGTGATGATCCACCAGGCGAGCGGCTCGGCGGGCGGCACGCTCGAAAATGTCCGCGCCACCCTCGCGTTCCAAAGCGAACTCGAGAGCGAGAGCGACGCCCTCCTCGCCAAAGCCACCGGCCGATCCCTCAAGGAAATCCGCGAAGCCTCCCGCATCGACAACTGGATGAAAGCCGCCACCGCCCGCGAGTTCGGCCTCGTCGACCACATCCTCACCCACGCGAAACCCGCCTCCAAATAATCCACCCATGACCCAAACCACAAAAACCAAACCCGCCACCATGATGCAACCCGCCACCCCGTCCATCCCCGAACTCGTGGAGACCCTCCGCAAATTGGCCGCGAGGCTGATGTCGCACGAACCCTCCCGCGAGCTTTGGAGCACCGCCGCCAAAATCCTGCGCAGCGCCGCCAAACGCCTCTCCGAAACCCAAACGCTGGAAGGCCGATGGATTCTCATCGACCGCTGGCAGGAACAGGAAGGCAACCAGGCGAGCGCCCTTCGCGAACTCGCCATGGCCAAACGCATCGCGATCCGCGTCCAAGCCAGCCTGCTCGATAACGAGGAATCCCACTTCCGCGACCTCGAGCATCTGGAGCGCACCATCTGCGCGATCGACGCCCTCGAGCGCCATCCGCGCCACGCCAACCTCCCCGCAGAACCGCTCCCATCCAGCAACGCGATCCAACCCGCCTGAAAAATCCCAACAACAAAAACCACAAACAACCCGACGACCAAACGATGAAAACCAAAACCAAAAACCCGATGAACGCGAACCCCCACCAAAACCCGCTCTACACCGACCCGATCCAACTCGGCGGCGTCGAGCTTCGTCCGCTCGATCTCCTCGAGCATGTGTTGGCCACCGGCGGCACCGGCAGCGGCAAGACCCGCTCGTTCCTGCTCCCGCTGGTCGAGTCCGTCCTGAAGCGCTTCGGCACACGATCCGAAACCAAGGCCGCCATGCTCCTCATGGATGCCAAAGGCGACATGGCCAAACTCGCCGGCGAATGCGCCCGCCGCGGCGGCCGCGCCAGCGACCTCTACATCCTCGGCGAGTCCGGCAATTGCTGGTTCGACCTCTTCGCCCTCTTCGACGGCGATCCCACCAAGGTCTCGAACTTCCTCTTCGAAACCCTCGAGGAACGCGGCTCCGGAGGCCCGTCCCGTAGCGGATCGAACGAAAGCTTCTGGGAGGAAAACGCCAGACGCCTCCTGCGCGCCGCCACCACCCTGGCCAAAGTCTCCCACGGTGAGGGCCTCGGCGGACTCGCGGGCATTTCCAAAGCGATCAACCGCATCGTCGCCGTCCGCTTCGGCAACGACGAGGAGGCTTCCGACACCATATTGAATGAACTCGTCGGGGAAATCGAAACCGCGAAATCCGATGGACGCCTTCCCATCGACGAAGCCGGAACCCTTATCGACTACCTCAAAAACGATGTGCGCCACGGCGTGCCGAACACCTGGGGGACGATTGCGAACATGGCCCGCAACTACACGGCCCACTTCTCCTCGCCGGAGCTTCAGCGCCTCTTCACCGAGCAACCCGGGCGCCGCCGCATCATCCCGGAAACAGTCATCGACGAGGGCCTCGTCTTGATCATCAGCCTCAGCCCGGTGATCTACGGGGAAGCCGCCACGCCTTTCCGCATGGCGATCAAGAAGGCCTTCTACGAGCGCATCCTCCAGCGCGAGCACCTCGGCATCGTCGAGGACGGACGGGCCCGCCGGATCAACCGCATCCGCCCGATCCTCTGCGTCATGGACGAGTTCCACACCACGCTCAACGCCCGCGGCCGCGCAGCCGACGCCTACTTCCTCGACCGCGCCCGCGAGTTCCGCTGCATGTGCATCCTCGCCACCCAGGGCATCAGCGCGATTCAAGCCGTCCTCGGCGATCAGAACCAGTGCGACCACCTCCTTAACAACTGCCGCACGAAGTTTTTCTTCGCCAACGACTGCCCGCAGACCTCGAACTATTTCGAGGCGGTCGGCGGCAACGAGGAAAAATTCGTCCAGTCGTTCAGCTACCAACCCGTCCGGCAAGTCCCGCGCTTCCGCTTGCCGAACCACACATTCGCCGAATCCCCGAAAGTGCAGATCGGCAGCGTGTCGCTCAACATCCAGAAGCAACCCCGCTGCACCGCGGCGGAACTCGGCAGTCTCCCCACCGGCTCGGCCCTCGTCGTGAAGAAGGGACGCAAAATCGTCCACTTCTCCCTCGACCCCCAAGCCTACGCCCTCCCTCAACCCGCCGAATAAGGCGAAAAAAAATCCAAAAAACATGTTGCATTCCCGCCAATGCGTGATAGTATGTTCGGCAAGCCGCCGTCTTGCGACCTGCTCCAGCGCTACTCCACGCGCTCAAGCGATCATACATGCACCACAGCCCCTACAGGGGGCCTACGCCCAATTCAGGGCGTCCTCCAAGGGGTGTGGTGTAAAAAGTATGATCCTTGACAGTTCAGCAGTAGCGCCGGTCCCGGCTCACTCCGAGCGCGGGACACATCAAACCGCCGTGTCCAATTCGGTCCGGCGGACAACGAAACGCAACAGCAAACCCGCGCCCTCGCGCAGCGTTCCCGGCACCCCGGTCGGCAGTCGTCCGGCCAAAATCCGCCGACAGGAGTTCATCCGAATGGCCGAACTCCTCCAGCGGTTTCGGACCCTTCCAACCGAGGCGGAACGCCAGCGCGAGCGCAACGAGTTCTACGACCTGTTCGTCGAACTCACCAAGCGGGATGCCTACGGCAGCCTCCGCGCCCGCGGATGCCACGACCCCGCAGAAGACGCCAAGGACAT
Source organism: uncultured Chthoniobacter sp. (assembly GCA_964628505.1). Classification (GTDB taxonomy): domain Bacteria; phylum Verrucomicrobiota; class Verrucomicrobiia; order Chthoniobacterales; family Terrimicrobiaceae; genus UBA967. The sequence goes on along the minus strand of CAZVPK010000136.1, from coordinate 1,369 downwards.
TGCCCAAGCCAGGGCGATCGTCCTGGCCAGGCAGGAGTCGAGGGGCTCGGGGATGTTCCAAATGACATCCCTCGGCCAGCGGGCGTTGGAGGGCTACATCCGCCGCGCCATCCAGCGCGGGGCCTACCGGGCCGCCGAAAGGCTTGTCCGGATGCGGACCTCGCGCGGCATCGGGGTTCCCCTCGACGCCCAAGTGGAGGACGAGGACGGATTTTTCCGTTTGGAACTCCCGGCCCACACCAAGGAAATCCTCATGGAAATCGCCGCCAAGAGCCTTTTCGAAAGGCTCAAGGAACGAGTCGTGCGGGAACGCAAGCGCCAATCGGCCGGAACCACTCCGATCGAGTGGGTGCTCGCCGTCGCCAAAGGGGAAGCCATCCAGCCCCCGAAAGGCTCACCCCGCACAGTCCAGAGGCGCATCGCGGAAGTCCGAACCCTCATCAGCCGGGGTTTGGCGGGCGAGACCATCTCGCTCTAACGCGGAACACAGCCGCGGGCAGGGGTCCAATCCCCCTCCCGCAGCCCATCACCAAATGCCCCGGAGAAAAACCCAACCCACCACAAAAATGAGCAACAACCACAAAGAAACCAGTCAACCCAAGGAACCCACACCCGCTGGAGTTTCCGAAACAACCGACCCATCCGAACCCCGATGGATCACCAAACTCCTCGCCGCCGCGAGCGGGAGCGAATGGATCAATTGGAGTGAAAAAATTCCCGCCACGGAACTCCCCGGGCTTTTGGAGTGGATGGAAAAAAGAATCCAATCGCCCGAGATCCCCATCGAAGAAATTTCCAGGGATTTTCGGGTCCACAACTACCTGAGGGAGGAATACAACACGCGCGTTCTGGGGTCGGCGGACGCAGCAGTCCAGAGCGATTAAAAAAATCTTTCCGCAAATTTTTTGACGCATTCAAGCCCCCCGCGCCTATCCGGTAACAGAGCAGTCTCACAATCAACCAAAACACTTATCACACACACCATGACAGCCATTCTATTCATCCTCTGTGCATTCCTCTTCTTCAAAGGAACCTTGCAACTTCTTCACGGCCTCGGACTCATCGCCCTCGGTCTTTTTCAACTCCTTCTTGCCTACATGTTCGATCTTTTCGAATACGCTGCCCGCTGCTGTCAAAAAATTTGGCGGTGTGCGTTTCCTCTCCCACACATCGATTCAAAGGGGACCCCAGAGGAATCAATCCGCTCAAACGAACTGCTGCCGACCATCAAAACCCGCGGCGGAACGATCGAAGTCAACGGGGCGCGGATTCTGATCGTTAAGCAAGCAGATGGCGAAATCACGATCGCACTTGATCATAGGGACGAATCCCGCCGCCGCGAAATTTTCGACTACCTCCACAGAGAAGG
>CAZVPK010000135.1:0-6839 GCA_964628505.1 uncultured Chthoniobacter sp. | reverse complement strand
AGCCGCGCAACCTCCACCTTGTCCGCCTGATCGCCGAGGGCTCGGAAACCTTCCATCTCCTCCGCGACAGCGAACTCGGCCGCATCCATCGCCAGGCGGACGCTCCGTCGATGACCTCTTGGCGGCTGGAGCGGAGCATTCTCGACGGCCCCGCCGATTCGACATCCACTCCGGATCCCGGCATTTCGCGACAGGAATGGGACTGGGCGATAGAGTTCCTTATGGCGAACGGCGTCGAAACAAACCCCGACCGCGACGAGGCGTGGCGGAGGTTTGGTTCGCTGCGCGCGCTCTATTCGGGGCCGGCCGGGTTTCTTGCCGAATACCTCCATGCCGTCCCCGCCCCCTGGACCCGCGACCCGGGCAAAGGTGCCGACCCGCGATTCGAAACGATTCGCCCCCAACTCGCCGCCGAATGTTTCCGCGCGGCCAACCCCCGCGGTTGATCGCGGTCACACGCTTCCCGCAGGTGTGGAGCCGGGGGAAAACTTCGATCAACGCGCGTCGAAAAGATTCGGATCCGGCAATGGAGCTCCGCAGTAGACACACTCGAGCCGTTTGCTGTTCGAGTTTCTGCCGCAGGCCGGACAGGTTTTGACCACCCGCGAAATTTTCCCGTCCGCCGAACCGTCTCGCAAATCGATCTCCTGCATCTTGGCCACCAACGCCTCTTCGGAATGATGGCCCGCCTCGCGAAGCATTTCCCAGAGCGCCTGCGAAGCCAGCGCGAGCCGGTCGAGGCGGCGTTCGAGGGATTGGATGTCATTGGCGAAACGGTCCGCCTTGCTCGCGGCCCGCTCGGCCTTCTGCCTCGCCTCATTGATTTTTCCCTGCTGGTGGATGTCGATCAGGAAGTCCATCGATGCATGATTCGATCATCGAACCGGCTCGGTCACAAGCCAGGTCCAGTGGCGTTCTCAGTAAAACTCCACCAACCGGTAAAATGCCCGCGGCCTTCCTCCCGGCGGATCCGACAAAATTTTCACACTCCCGTCACCGTCCATGAAAGTATGCGGCTCCACACCGGTCCATTCACCCGTCTTGAGATCCGTGCAAACCTGCAGGTCGTAGATGAGATTCGCCCGGCTCCGGAACGACAGTGATACATTCCCCCCGGAAATCCCGATCGCCAACGGAGGCGGCTGCAGCGCCCGGAAAACAATCGTCATGTTCGCGCTCGCGGCGTAACTCCCGATCGAATCCACCGCGCGAAATCGCACCGTGTAGTCCCCCGGCTTGTCCATCGTGAACGCCCGCCCGTGCGCATGGGCATCGCCGTTGAAAATAACCGGGAAAACGGGAATGTTTCCCAGCCCCGAATTCCAGCCCGTCGCCCGTGACCAAGTCGGCGCCGTGGCCCCAACCTCCCAAAACGCAAAGTTCCCGCCCGCAGGCCCGCTCACCGAAACCAACTCGATCGACGCACCCGCCCCGTCGGCCGATTCCAGCGCGTTCGTCTCGGTCGTGAATGTCAACTCGCTCGCATGCCATCCCCCGGGAAAATCCGGCGCGTAGCCGCTGAAAAACTCCCCGGCCGGCACATAACACGCCAACTGGAAGCCCGGCCCGTCCAATCCCAACCGCAAGGCATTTCCCGGATCCCTGCCGACCTCGACATGGTCGTGGGCCTCGCAAACACCAACCAAAATCAGAAACAATAAAATGAATTTTTTCATGGAACCAAAAATGGGGAATTCGTCTGTGCCAACCGACGCTGCACTTCGGTCAACGCCAGATTCTCGGCGTGTCCGTCAACAAAGAGGTAGTTCGCGCTTTTCCCGTGCGCTTCGACATTCACCACGGCCTTGAACTGGTTCGCCGTCACCCGTGCCGCGCCTCCGCGCCCCCCGGCAAAATGGAAATGCTCGCTGCTCTGGTTCGTCGCCAATTCCGCCACCGCCATCGTCGAGGCCGGTGTTCGGCTCGCCACCATCAGCATTCCGATACCGTTCGAGGCCAGACTGTCGTTCCAGCCATAGGTCACACGCGCCCGATGCTTTTTCACCGCCGGACACCGCCCGATGAAGTTCGTGCCGAAATACGCAGAGAGCGAATTCGTCCAGGAAACCCCGTGCGAAGTCCCCGGCAACCTTCCTCCGTTCTCCCCGACAAACAACTGCATCGCCGTCCCGATCTGCCGCATGTTCGAAAGACACTCCGTCGTCTGCGATTTCCGAATCGCCGCGCTCGCGCCGGAAAATCCCAGCGCCGCAAGCACACCGAGGATCGATATCACCACCAGCAATTCGATGAGCGTGAATCCGCCCGCGCGTTGAGGAGTCATCTCGCCGTTCTCCTCATGAGATTTTTCACCCCCAGAAACCCCGCACCCAGCGCGATCAGTGCCCAGGTCGAAGGCTCGGGAATCGCCTGCACACTCACATCCACCCCGTAGGTCGGATAGGTGGGGCCTGTCTCGAGCAACTGCGCCGCGTAGTTCGCCCCGCCGACGAACAACGAATAATCACCGGCCCCAAGATCGTGGAATGTCGCCGTCAAAAACCCGTCGGCATTTCCATCCCCTTGGATTCCGGGAACACTGCCGAAGTTGTCGCTCGTCCCGTCCGCCGCATGCCCGATGTGGGTGAAATTGGCCAACCGCGCCGCGTAGAGCACTCCACTCGTCGGATCGCCCGCCGTGTTGAAGGTGTCGTCATTGCCGATGGAAAAATCCACCAGCGAGCGGAAGCTGCCTTCCGCCTCGGCTGGTCGCGAAGCCACGGAAAGCGCGGACGAATCATGCGCCAACGCCTCGGGACTTCCCTGCGCCAATCCCGAATAAACCGAAATCGCGGGCAAAAAAGTTCCCTGCGTTCCAGTCCCGCTCGCATTCCGCTGCACCGTCACCATCACGGACGCCGTCGCGTTCAGCGTGAACCGGAAAAACCGCCCGCGGTGGCTGTCGCCCCAATCGGCATCCGTTGCATCCGCCCAGCCAAAGGCGCTGCTCACGGTCTGGGTGTTGATGCTGGAAGCCGGAGCGCCGACGACCAGCGTGCCGAAGTTCCGGTTGGAGTAACTGATATGTGCCGAGGCCGTCTGCGCCGCGCCGAGAAGGACCGCCATCGCGGCCGCTGAAAGAAAAAGTCTTTTCATAAATTGAGATTGGGAATTCCCGGATTCCATCCCCCGCGCCGCAACCACACGGTTGCGGATTCATTTCAAACGCGGGTCCCGGCGCCTCCGAAAAACGCCGGTCGTTGTTTGCGACCCGTAGTGCGGGCGTCCCGCCCGCAATCGTGGAAAAACCAACAGATCGCCCCTGCGAAAAAAAACGGCCTCAGGCCGCCAAAACCATCCCGATCGGAACCTTCCCCGGCGGCTCGGCAAAACGCGCCTCCCGCCGCTCATCCATCAACCCGGGAAATTCAAACCGCCCGCACTCCCGCTTGGGCAGCGGATTCCCGCACTCCCCGGCAAGCAACTCGACCTTCTTCGCCGCGGCCAACGCGGTCGACTTCTCCCCTTGGCCCTTCGCCTCCTTGATCGAATCGCACATCCGGCACGGATGTTCGCCGTCGAAAGTTTTCTTCGCACCCGCCACCAACGACCCGTCCCGCTGCGAGTAGTCCCAAAGCATCTTCGTCCACGCCACCGTTTGCAGTGCGCCCCAATGCCCGCCGGCGATGAAAAACAGCGCCACCACAGCCGCCACGCGACCCAAGGCGCAACCCGCCGACCATCGGAACAAGGACATGGCGCGGCATCCTGCCCATCCCTCCCGCCGCGTCAAGCCCCTCCTCCAAAAAAATTGCAACCAACTTGCAAAAAAGTTTTGCCGGCCCCAAGCCCGCCCGCTATTGCAAATCGCATGCAATACACAAACCAGCCCGCCGCGCCTTCTCGCTCGTCGAATTGCTGGTATCCCCGTCCATGCCGTGCGCGGAGCCTTTGGGAACATCCAGCGCTCCAAATGCGCCTCGAACATGAAATCCACCGGCGCCGGCATCCACCTCTACGCGGCCGATGACTACGGAAAACTCCCGAGCATCAATTGCATCAACCCCGACTCCACTTGGATCGAGCAGCGGTGCGCCCGCTTCGCCCTCTTGTCACCCGCATTCCACACCGGCGGCAGCCCGGGAAACTTCCTCCTCTTCGAGGACACGGACCTCTTCAGGAATTCCGCCGCCGGCGCAAGCAGCTACGGCATCTTCAGCGTCGATGTCGGCCAGCACGGTCGCGGCGAATTCGCCTTCATTAACCCCGGCACCCCCACCGCCACCGCCTCCGCGAACAGTGGATCGTTGATCGTCCTCGCCGCCGCCGCATGGAGATTCCGCCGCAAAGCCTGATCCCGCCTCCCTCGCGCCGGCGCAGCCTCGTCACCGACCTCTGCGCCGGCGTCACCCAGGCCATGGGCTTCTGGGGATGCGACGCCCGCCATCCCCGCGGCAACCAACTCGTCGCCGCCGGATTCCAGCGCCTTGAAAAAAATCCCGCCCTCACCGATGGCAGCAGCCGCTACCGGAAACTCTGGCAAGGCGGCACCATCGAACTCCACAGCTTCTGCGCCGGCTGGTATCCCCCCTCTGGCGAAGGCGTCGTCTTCATCCGGCACCGCCAACGCCTCTTCTCCTGCGCCCCCGGCGAACCCATCGAACCCGGCCGCCACACCCGGCGCATCGAAGGAAAATCCAACGACATCCTCCTCGATCTCGCCCGCCCCTTCCTCGCCTGGATGCTCGAACACGAACGCTGGATTCTCCATCACCACGGCCCCGCCTACCGCGCTGCCTGTTGGCGCCATGTCGCCACGCTCCCCGGCTACCGCCCCTGGCTCGAACCCGCCGCCGCCGTCCGCTGGTTCGAAAACCTCCTCGCCAACCCCGACACCACCCCCCGCGCCCGCGAATGCAAAAACACACAACCCCAGGGCTAACCTGCCCCGCCTGCGGCTTCCCCGAATCCCGCCTCCGCCGCTCCCTCCAACTCGGCTGCCCGGTTTGCTACGAAACCTTCGCCCCCCACCTCGCCACATTCCTCCCCAAGCTCCACACCGGCACCCTCCACAAAGGAAAATCCCCCGCCCCCGCCACCCTCGAAGCCCTCCTCCACCGCATCGACGCCCTCGCCAACCGCATCGCCACCGAAGCCCCCCACTCCACGGCCCGCCTCCTCACGGACCTGCTCCGCCACCAAATCCACGCCCGCTCCCCAAACCACCCCCAATAAACCCCGCAAAAACCAGACAAGTTTTCTGCGACGACCGTCACAAAAGAGTTGTGCGATTTGTCATTCCGCATCCACCAACCGGGAGAGATTGCGCGCGATCTTTTCGAGTTGCTTGGAGCGAAGTTTCCACGCCTTTTCTCCGAGATATCCTGGCGGATGCAGGGCGCGCGGCAGGAGCGGATCCCCCGCCACCGCATCCCTCCAAGCCTCCCGCTCGGCTTCGATCCAATGACGAAGCGGGGATTTTCCCCGTCCCGCAGCCCACTCGCCCGGGGGAGGAAGTTCGTGAAGGATTTGGATGTGTTCGCCGTAACTCCGGTTGATGGCTTTGAAATCCCAAGCCCCGCAAACAATATCATTGTCCCTCTCCCCCGTTCCGGGCACGGCATCCAGCGTCAGCAGGCTCTCGGCGTTGATCACGGTTCCCTTGAAAATGCGGCGCTCGAAATCCAGCGGGTCCGGCGAAACCCAAACGCTGTTCTGCAAATACCCGAAATGCGCGGAGGCCAAAGATCTCCTCAAAACCGCGCGAATCTTCCGATCCTTCTCCGGAATATCAAAAAGCACCATGCGCCATTTCCCGTCCCAGGGCCGCGACCAGCATGCCTCGGGATCGCGCCCCCCCATCGCACGCAACCGGCCCCTCTCGGTCAAACGCAACACACGGTCCTTCCGGTTTCGAACCCCCGTCTCCAACTCCAGATATCCGCGTTTTCCCAAATCCACCAAATCCCTGTCGCCCACCCCCGGGCGTCCCCAATAGCGGGACCCGTGAATCGCGTTGGCCAGGGTCGGCCGCCCCAAAAAAGTGAGCACTTCCAACAAGTCGCATAAAAAATGGAGGGCTTGCGAACGCATCCATCCCGTTTCGTCCATTCCGGTCAATCGAACAACAAAAATACGACGGTCGGCGCTCATGACTTGTCAGTTTGGGAATCCAACAGTCCCGAACGTGCCAGAGTTTTCGCTCGCCAATCGCACAACTCTTTTGCGCCGATCGTCGCAATAAACTTGTGCGATTTGGTCTTGGCGGGAAAACCGGGGGCGCGATTCCGGATGAATCCGCCGGGCGGGCCGAGCGGGCAAACATGGACACGCCCGAGACGACGGAATCAAACTCTCCCTGCCTCTTCAATCCATCCACCCGCCATGACCGAACATTTCCTCTTCCTCGCCGCCGGCATTTTTGTTGTCGCCCTGCTTTATTCCTCGGTCGGGCATGCGGGCGCCTCCGGCTACATCGCGGTGATGACGCTCTTCGGCCTCGGCGTTGAAGTCATCCGTCCCACCGCGCTCGCGCTCAACATCCTCGTTGCCGCGATTGGATTCATCCAATGGTGGCGCGGCGGGCATTTCGTGTGGGCATTGTTCTGGCCATTTGCGTTGCTGTCGGTTCCCGCGGCATTCCTGGGCGGTTGGCTCACCCTTCCGGCGCACAACTTGAAAATCCTCATCGGCCTCGTCCTGTGGTTCTCGGCCTGGCGATTGTTTTGCCGGAAGGACGACCCGCCAGACATCACCCGCCCCGCGCGACCCGCAGCCATTGCCGCCGGCGCGGGCATTGGCTTTTTGTCCGGTCTCACCGGCACCGGCGGCGGAATATTCCTCACGCCACTCATGCTGTTTTGCCGCTGGGCCAAAGTGAAGGAAGCCGCCGCCGTCTC
>CAZVPK010000134.1:0-6849 GCA_964628505.1 uncultured Chthoniobacter sp. | reverse complement strand
CGAACTCCGCCTTTCGAGGGTCACGCCGTGGAGCGTGCGGATGCGCGAGGCGCGGGAGTTTTTAGGGGAGTTCCGCCCCGATCTTTTGAGCCTGCAATTTGTCGGCTACGGGTTCGACCCGCGCGCTCTTCCCCTGGGGCTCGCGGCGAAATTGCGAACTCTCGCGGCGGGGATTCCGTGGCATGTGATGTTCCATGAGTTGTGGATCGAGCCGGAGGGCGGTTGGACGCACCGCGTGCTTTCGCGGCTTCAAAAGGCCCACCTTGTCGATCTCTGGCGATCGCTCGGGCCGAAGTTGGTCCACACCTCGAATGAAAATTATGCGCGCCGGTTGGCGGAGGCTGGAATTTCCGCATCCGTGCTGCCGCTTTTTTCCAACATCGAGCGAGTGGATCCGGACCCGACTCTCCGGAAAACACTCGTGCGGGGAGTCGATCCCAGGCTGGATGCCAACGAGGTTTGGGTTTTCGTTTTTTTCGGAACGATCCATCCAGGCTGGGATGTGGAGGAGTTTTTGAAGCGGGTTTCCGAAGCGGCCCGCAAGGCGGGAAAACAAGCCTCCCTGTTTCTTTCCATCGGAAAAAATTCGGGGCGGGGCGCGGAGATTTGGAATTCGATGCAGGCTCTGAAAACGGATTCGCTGCTTTTCTGCAAAATCGGTGAACTGTCCGCAGCCGATGTTTCTCGACACCTTCAGGCAGCGGATTTCGGTGTCGCCACCACGCCGCTCGGCCTGCTGGGAAAAAGCGGTAGCGCGGCGGCGATGGCCAGCCACGGACTCGCGACCGTTGTGCCGCCTGTGGATGTGGTCCTCGCTCGCGAGGTTCTGGAAAAAGCCGGAGTCATTCCGGTGGATGCGTTGTTCGAGCAGGGGGTGTGGAACCCGCCGAGGCCGCTCGAGCGCCATTCCGCGGGTAAAACCACGGACCTGTTCCTCCAACACCTGCGGCCGCTTTTTCAAAATCCATGATCGCGTTCCTGAAATCGTTCCTGCGCCGCCGCGGCGTCAATGTGTGCAGCACAGACCGCCTCGGCGTGGATGTGGAAGTGGATCTCGCGAGGCTGGAAACGGAGGAGCCGCTCAAAACCATTTTCGATGTCGGCGGAAATTTCGGCCAATCCGCGCTCAAGTTCGCACGGGCCTTCCCCCGCGCGACCGTCCTGAGTTTCGAGCCCGTGCCGGACTCGTTCCGGAAACTCGAGGCCCGAACGGCGGAAACACCAAATATCCAACCCTACAACATCGGCTTCGGGGACGAGGCGGGACTTTTTGAAATCCAGATTCAAGCCGATTCCCAAGGCAACACGCTTGCGCCGAAATCCTCCTCGAGGGGTTCCATCAAGGTTCGCTTGGAGACGATCGACGCTTTTGCCGGCAACAAGGGGATCGACCAGATCGATCTTCTGAAAATCGATGTCGAAGGGTTCGAGTTGCAGGTGCTCGAAGGCGCGTCGGGAATGCTCCGGGCCGGCGCGGTGAGGCACATTTTCGCCGAGTGCGTCTTCGCGCCGGACACTGTCCACCCGCACACGGATTTTTTCGATTTGCACCGGGTGTTGTCGGGATTCGGGTTCCGCATCGTGGCATTTTACGGGGAATCGTTCCGGCTCGCCGACGGGTGCGCCCTTGGCAATGTGCTGTTCTCCCTGAGGTCCCGCCTTCCCTCCCGCGCCCGGGGGAAAATCCGCAACATTTCTTGAACGGGTGAGGATACTTTTCACCTCGAACAGATTCTTCCCCGATATCGGCGGAATCGAAACCCACTCCCGGGCGCTGGCCGATTTCCTCCACCGTGCCGGGCACGAGGTGGTCCTGGCAACGCAAACGCCGGCGGGACCCGCGACCCAAGCCGCGAGGTTCGATTATCCGGTGGTCCGCCGTCCCGATTTCCGGCGATTGCTGGGGCTCCACGGCTGGGCGGAGTTGGTTTTTCAAAACAACATCGAGGCGAGAACCCTTTGGCCCGCGTTGTTCCACCGCAAGCCGGTGGTGGTGACCATCCAGACATGGATCCGGTCGTCCTCCGGTGAAACCCGGTGGATCCACCGCCTCAAAAAAACCATGCTTCGCCGCGCGGACCGGGTTGTGGCGATCAGCGAGTCGGTGAGGGAAACCACATTCCCAGCCGCGATCGTGATTCCGAATTCGTATGACGACACGATCTTCAAAATCCGGGAGGGAATCGCCCGGGTGAGGGATTTCATCTTTGTCGGCCGGTTGGTTTCCGACAAGGGTGCGGACCTTTTGCTGCGCGCATTCGCCGCGCTGGTGCGCGACGAGGCCCGCACGCTCACGGTGGTCGGTGCCGGACCCGAAGAGGCGCGCCTCCGGGCGATGGCCGAAAATCTCGGGGTCCGCGACCGGGTGGATTTTGCGGGCCCGGTTTGCGGCGGGGAATTGTCCCTTTTGCTGAACGCCCACCGCGTCGCGGTGGTTCCTTCCACCTGGGAGGAGCCTTTTGGAATTGTCGCCCTCGAGGCCGCGGCCTGCGGATGCGTCGTGGTCGGTTCCGATGCCGGAGGATTGCCGGAGGCGGTGGGGCCCGCGGGATGCCTTTTCCGCAGGGGCGATGTGGAGGACTTGAAAAACCTCCTGTCGAAATTGATCCGGGACGAACCCCTCCAACAGCGGTTTCGTGCCGCTGCGGCGGGTCATTTGGAACAACACCGGGCCGCCGTTCTTTCAAAAAGGTATTTGAATTTGATCGAGGAAATTTCAGCACGATGACGAACCCGGGCCACGATCTGGGCGAGTGGAGAAAATTCGCCGCGGCCAAAAGCCGGGGCACCAGCGACGACGCTTGCCATGCCCTGGCATGGAGATTGGCGGCAATGCACGGACCGCTCGGGAGGGTGCTCGAATTCGGCGCGGGAACCGGCGCGTTCGCGAAGGGGCTTGAAAAATCGGGACTCGCCGGTTCGATCGTTTGCGCCGACATCATGGCGCGCCCCGGAGATTTGCCCGGAACGGTCCGGTGGACCCAAGCCGACTTGAATTTTCCTCTCTCCGAGCCGGACGGTTCGTTCGACACCATCATTTCCATCGAGGTCATCGAGCATCTGGAAAATCCGCGCGCAGTCTTCCGGGAATTCCATCGACTTCTGCGGGACGGCGGCCGGTTGATCCTGACGACTCCCAACCAGGAGAGTCTGCGATCGCTGCTCGCCTTGATCGGCGGGCGGCATTTCGCCTCCTTTCTCGGGGCCAGCTACCCGGCCCACATCACCGCTCTCCTGGAAATGGACTTGGTTCGTGTTTGCCGGGAGACTGGCTTCTCCGATCCGGTCTTCCACTACTCGAACGCGGGCCGGATTCCCAAAATGACCCGTTTTCGCTGGCCGTCGTTTTTGCGGGGCAGGTTTTTCAGCGACAACCTCGCCATGGTCGCCGGCAAAGCGGGAAGATAGGAAAATGCCGGCTCTTCCAGCGGTATTGATTTCGCATCCGACCGGCAACGCGTTCGTTCGCGAAGCCGCTTCGTCGCTGGCGGATGCGGGGCGGCTCGGGGAATTCCACACGACGCTTGCGTTTTTCGGGCCCGGCTGGCCCGGAGAGTTGCGGCGGCGGGTTTATCCCGATGTGTTGCGAGGGTTCACTCGGAGGCATCCGTGGCGGGAGGCGGCGCGACTGGCTTTGCGGCGTTCGGGGTTGAATTTCCTTACCCGGCATGAACACGGCTGGGCCAGCGTGGATGCCGTTTATCGCTCGCTGGATCGCAAGGTCGCGGCCTCGCTCGATCCAAAAAAAATCTCCGCGGTGTATTGCTACGAGGACGGCGCGCTGGAGACCTTTCGCTCCGCCGCGCGACTCGGCATCCGGCGGATTTATGATTTGCCAATCGGTTACTGGCGCGCCGCGCGGAGGATTCTTTCGGAGGAGGCCGAACGGCGTCCGGACTGGGCCGGCACGATCAAGGGGCTGGGGGATTCGGCCGAAAAGTTGGAGCGCAAGGATGAGGAGCTTCGACTCGCGGAGCGGATTGTTGTGGCGTCCTCGTTCACGGCTCGGACTTTGGAGGAGTGCCCGTTCCCACTTGCGCCGGTGACGGTGATTCCTTACGGCGCGGACGAGCCGGGTGGCGAGCCGCCGCCGGCTCGCTGTGATGGTCCGCTGCGCGTGTTGTTTGTCGGCTCACTGAGCCAGCGGAAGGGAATCGCGGAGGTCTTTGAATCGGTGGCCGCGATGGGGCGTCACGCGGCGCTCACGGTGATTGGTCGCAAGACCGGCGCGCCCTGCAAGCCTCTCGTCGAGGCCCTCGCACGGTGCCGCTGGATTCCCTCGCTGCCGCGCGACCGCATCCTCGAGGAGATGCGCGCACACGATGTGTTGCTGTTTCCGTCGCTCTTCGAGGGGTTCGGCTTGGTGGTGACCGAGGCGCTTTCGCAGGGCTTGCCGGTGATCACGACCGCGCACACCTGCGGGCCGGATGTGATCGAGGACGGCGTGGAGGGATTTCTGGTGCCGACATCCGACGCCGCAGCGATCACGGAAAAACTGGATTTGCTGGACCGCGACCGGAGTCGCCTCGAAGCCATGGGCAATGCCGCGCAGCGCAAGGCGAGTCTGCTTTCGTGGGCCGGTTATCGCCGGCGAATCGTGGAGGTGGTGGCGGGCTGTGCTTCGTGACGATACAAAATTGTATCATCATAAAATTCAGATTCACATGGGCGCTGGATCAACAAATTGCGTTCACCTGCTCAATGGCTTTGCCCGACTGGTCCCGGGGAGCACGCCCGCCTCGGGCGTATCGGCACGTGCCTCGCGGGCCGAATCGCAAATAAATGCGGCAGCAGGCCGGTGAACTCAACAACATGTCGGGCGCGGGGCGCACCCGACGGCGCCCGAGGCCTCCGGCTCGTAGAGCCTACGGATCGGAGAGCGGGCGCGGTCCCCGAGACCTTAAGACACGAATCTTCATCCAATGACCCGACAGCGTAAAATCCAACTGCTGCTCTGGACCTACTTCTGGCTCCTGATTTTCGAGGGAGCGCTGCGGAAGTGGGTGGTGCCGGATTTGTCCAATGTGCTGCTGGTGGCGCGCGATCCGGTGTGCATCGCGGCAATCTGGTTCGGACTGCCGTATTTGATGCGGGGCGCGGTGCGGAACTGGATTCTCGGGTTGGCTGCGATCGGGGGGGTGGGATTCCTTTGCGCCGTGTTGGTCGGGCACCGCGATGTGGTGACCGCGGCCTACGGCACACGCATTCTGGTGCTCCATTTTCCGGTGATTTTTCTCTTCGGGTTGGTGTTCACACGCGACGATGTGTGGAAGTTCGCCAAGGCGGTTTTGATTCTGGCGATTCCGATGACGGTGTTGATCGCCTTCCAGTATTCGCTCCCCACCTCGCATTTCGTGAACATCGCGCCGGGCGGCGAGGGCACGGCGGGGTTTTCCGGGGCGTTGGGGAAAATGCGGCCGCCGGGGACCTTTTCCTTCATCACCGGGCTTTCGAGTTTCTACGGTCTGGCGGCCGCGTTTTTCGCCGGATGGCTGACCTGCGGTCCGCGTCCGGTGCCGCGCTGGATCTGGCTTGCCGCGGCGGGGATGGTTTTCGCGCTGCCGCTGTCGATCAGCCGGACGCTGTTCTTCCACTATGCGCTGGTCGCATTGTTCGCCGCGGCGGCGAGCGCCCTGGCCGGTCGGGCGGTGAGGAGCCTTTTGGCGGGATGTCTTGTGCTGGCGGTGCTGGCGGCGGGAATTTCACAGTTCGAATTGTTCCAGGAGGCACGCGAGGTTTTTCTCGCCCGCTGGGAGAAGGCCCAGAGAAGCGATGCGCCGGAGGAGGGGATCGGGGGGATTCTGGTCAACCGCGTGGGGGGATCGTTCGCGCAAGCCTTCGGAATGGCCGACGATGTGGAATTGTTCGGAAAGGGAATCGGATTGGCGACGAATGTGGGAGCTGTGCGCGCGGTGGGTGAGAAGAGTTTCATTGTGGCCGAGGGCGCATGGCCCGCGATGGTGGGCGAGTTGGGGCCGATCCTGGGATTCGCGCTCATTGCCTGGCGGCTGGGGCTGGCGCTGAAACTGGCTCTTCTGGCGTGTCGTCAGGCGCTGCTCCAAAACACGCTGCCTTTGATCCTGGGGGGAATGGCCATCCAGGGTCTGGTGATCGGGCAGACCTCGCAGCCGACGGGATTGGGATTTCTGGTGCTGGCCGCAGGTTTGATGCTGGCGGCGTGCAACCTCCCGCGGGTCGTTTCCCCCACAACGACCGAGTGGGTCCGTTCCGAAAAGGAACCCGCCGGCGTGTGACGATGAGGATCGTCCTTTTCACCCACTACCGGAAGTTCGCGAGCACGAGCATGCCGCTCTTCGCGGCGTTGCTCGAGCGGGGGATGGCGGCGCGGGGGCACCAGATCGCGGTGTGGGAGTGTCCGGTGGTTTTCGGACGCTTCGCGACCCGCGGGCCGCTTGCGAAATGGCTCGGGTATCTGGATCAGTTCTTGGTTTTTCCACGAATCGTGAAGCGGCGGCTGGTCTCGGAGCCGAAAGAGACGCTGTTCGTTTTTGCGGACCATGCTTTGGGTCCGTGGATCCCGCTGGTGGCGCGGCGTCCGCATGTGGTCCATTGCCATGATTTCCTTGCGCAGCGCGGCGCGGCGGGCGAGGTGCCTTGGAACCGGACCGGCGCAACCGGGAAAATTTACCAAGGGATGATCCAGCGGGGGTTTCGGCAGGGACGGAATTTCATTTCGGTTTCGCAGGCGACGCGTCGGGATTTGCACCGGTTTTACGGCGGGGAGCCCGGGGTTTCCGAAGTGGTGTCGAACGCGCTCAATGGCGACTTCTCGCCGGGGGATCGCGAAACGGCGCGGAAAACATTGGGAAAAGCCTGCGGAGCGGATCT
>CAZVPK010000133.1:0-6872 GCA_964628505.1 uncultured Chthoniobacter sp. | reverse complement strand
ACGATCGGCGCGGCCCGCAGCACGGTCTCGATGAACAACACCGTCCGGGCCGCCGCGGAATCCGGAACCCTCACCGTCGCTGGCGATCTCCGCATCACGGCCGAATCCAAACCCGTGATCGACGCGCTCGCCTTCGGAGTCGGCGTCAACATCGCCTCGACAAACGGTGGCGCGGCCATCTCGGCCGCCGGCTCCGGAGCGCGGTCCACAGTGGATTTGAAAAACACCACGACCGCCGAGATTGTCTCCGCCTCGGTCACCGCGGGATCGGTGGCCGTCCGCGCGATCGACACGCCCAACCTCGAAAAAGTCAAAGCCGGCGCGGGAAGCCTCTCGGTGGCCTACGGCTCCTCGGCAGCTGTGGGTCTGGCGGCGGGTGTCGTGCTGGCCGACAACACGATCGCCAACACGGTGACGGGCCGGATCGGCAAAGCCGGGCAAGCAGCCCCCAGGGTGACGGCAAACGGCAGCGGATCAGTCACCGTTTCCGCCCGGTCGGCCGCCAATGTGGAGCCCTTCTCCTTGGCGGTCGCCGTTTCCGTGGCGTTTTCCCCGACCTACATCGCCGGCGCCGCCGCTGTGACCTATGCCAAATCCACCACCTCGTTCTCAAACACCGTCACAGCCGAGATCGTCTCCGGCAGCGTCTCCGCCGCGTCGGTGACCGTTTCGGCCAGCGACGCCCACTCGGCCACGCCGACTGTCGGAGTCGGCGCGGGCGTGCTCACGATTGTCGGCGGTTCGGTCGGATGGTCGGAAAGCGAGGCGACCGCCAACGACACTGTCCTCGCCCGCATCGCAGGTGGCTCGGTCACGGCGCGCACCGGCGATATCACCATCGAGGCCGGATCGGGCAATTCGCTCTCAACCCGAAGCGTCGCCACCTCGCTGGCCATCGCCCTCGGCGGCGGTGGAACGAGCGGTTCCGCCATCGCGAAAGACACTTCCTCGGTCACTGCCGAAATCGCCTCCGCCGCCCAACTCGTGGCGGGTTCCGGCTCGTTGAATGTCCGCGTCGGTGGTGGCGCCGACAAAAACGGCAACCTCGGCTACGGAAAACTCAACGCGAAATCCGATGGCGGAAGCCTCGGGTTGATCACGGTCGGCCGGGTTCACGCCGAAGCCGAGCACGCCCAGGCCCGGTTGGCCATCGTTCGCGATGGCGCCAACCTCTCGAATATCGCCGCCCTGAATATCGAGTCCCTGTCCCGCCCGGATGTGAAGGCGGAATCCTTCGCGGTCGATGTGGGAGTGGGTGTCGCCTATCAGGACAACCAGAGCCTCGCCACCGTGAAAGGCAGCACCAAGGCCGCCACCGGCACCGGGGTCGTTCTGCCGGGCTCCGTCCGGATCGGTGCCGACGCGGGCACCACGATCTCGGCCGACCAGCGTGGAGGAAGTGGCGGTGGCCTTGTGGGATTCGGCGGCAACGATGCGCAAGCGGTCTCGGGCATGGTCGTCGCGGCCGACCTCGGCGCGAACAACACAGCGGCGGCCGGTGGACGGGTGAACCTGCTCCGGGTTGCCGCGACCCACCGCGACACCTCGAATGTCTACGCCCTCGCCGGCGCGGGCAGCCTCATCGCCGGGATTCCCTTGAGCAAAGCCACGCTCACCGATTCCACCCAAACCTCGGCGTCGATCGGCGCGGCTCTGGCCGGTTCGCCGCTGAAAGTCGGCACGCTCTATGTTTCCGCGGAGCGCGAGCAGCGGTTCGCCACCCAAGCGGATTCCTATTACGGTGCCGGATTGGTCGGGGCCGGCATTCCCTACGCCACCTTCACGACCACGGCCACAGCCGAAACGACCATCCATCCCGCCGCGAACATTGACGCCGCCGGACCGGTTGTTCTGACGAGCCACAATCTCGTCCTCCGCACCGGAACCGACCTCGCCGCGAGGGTGGCGGGCGGGAGCCTCATCGCCTCCGGCAGCGGTTCGGGCCAGCTTGCCACCGATGTCAAGCAGGGCGAGCGGGTTTCCGGCAGCATCAACACCGTGTCCACTTCCTCGAAAGTCCTGGTCGGCACCGGGGCACGGATCATCCAGTCGGGCAACGGCGCCGCGGGCGGCATTTCGATTCTCCCGACGAGCGATATCCGGATTGCCGACGGCGTCGGGGCCTGGGGTGGCGCGGCGCTTTCCGTTTCCACAATGAATTCCCAAACCACCGCCACCATCGGCACGGTGGTAGAGGTCAAAGACAATTCAACCCTCTCCGCCTCGGGCGATTTGGCGATCGGAACGACCACCATTCTCGATGTCACCAACACCGTCACCGGCGGATCCGCGGGACTTTTGGGGATGGCCAGATTCCGCTCGGCCACCACGGCGACCGTCGATGAAAAGCTGCTCTTCGGAAACCAGGTCGATCTCTCCGCGGGCGCGGATATCCGGATCACGGCCGGTCAACACCCCGCCGCCACCTCGCCGGGACGGCTGAACCTCGAGGCCAAGGTGGACGCCTGGGTCGGCGGTGCGATCACCGCCATCACCGTCCAGACCCCGGTGAAACTCGACCACACCGCGAGCGTGGTTTTCGGAAACGGAGCGTCCGTCAAAGCCGCCGGAGGGCTCCGCATCGTTGCGGAGAAAGGGACTGCGACACTCAAGGGCAATGGAGCCGTGTCCTACTACGATGTCGCCAGTTTGTGGGGTTTGCTGGACGCGCTCGGCTGGGTTGAAAATGTCAAATATTCCGACGATCCGAAAAAAGGGACCGAATCCCTGAAGTCGCTCATCGACCTCGGCGTCAACGGCTCGTTCATCGCCGGCATCGGCAGCCGTGTGACGCTCACGATTCCTGCGGACTTCGCCTCGGGGATGCTCACCGGAACCCCGGCGGAAAATTTCGGCTTCCCGGTGACCGCCACATTTGACGGAACCTTCGATGCGCACGCGTTCATCGACGCCAACTTCGACAAGGACGCCGCCGAGTTGCTCAAGTCCCAGGTTCCGTCCGCGGGAGGAGCGGTCCGCGTCTCGCCCCTCGCCGCCGGTGGCGGCTCGATCTTCATCGGCGGTGACACGCTCGGCGGCACGGCCTCCCTCGTGGCAAACGCCGGACGGATCACAGTCATCAACGAAAGCGCCAACCACCTCGTTCTCGACGCCCTGGCCATTGCCAATCGCCAGGCCGGAAAGATCGACATCGCAAACGCCGCAGGTGGCGCGGTCGCCGCGCCGGCGGGATGGAGCCGGACCACGGATGCCGCGGGCAACTCGATCACCATCGAGCAAAAGGCCGGCCCGCTCGGTCCCGCGATTTTCCTCACCAAGAAAATCTCCAATGTGTCCGGCAGTGTGACGATCACGAGTTCGTTCGGATCCCTCGGCGCGCTCGATACGATCAATGCCGGCAAACTCGAAGTGACCGTCCAAGGCGTCGCAGTGTTTTCCGTCAAGGGAGCCACGCATGTCGGCGGCGCGCCTCCGGACCAGGTTGTTCCGGGAAACTTGAGCCCGCTTGAGGCGTGGCAGTTGTGGCTGAACAATGGCAGTCCCGCGAACGGCTACTCGCGGACATTTGACACCACTCTCACGCCCTCCTCCAACACGGCGATCATTTCCCGCCAGGTGGCCATCGTCGCGGACACGATCAATATCAACGGCGACATGCTCGTGGGCACGGCTGCCACGCCGAACCAGTCGGTCGTTCTGCCCTCGTCCCTGCAGGCCGAACTCGAAGCCTATCGTGCCGATTTCCTGGCCGGTCGCCAGGCCAACCCGCTTTACCGCCTCGACGCCGCCAAGCTCCAAACCAAGTCCCCGGGCGACACATTGGTCGGGGTCACCTTCAACGCCCTCACCGGTCAACTAATCATCGATGCCGCCGACCTCGGTGCCGGAACGCGCCTCACGCTCGTCGGTAAAATCGTCAACACCAGCGCTGGCGCGGGAACCATCAAGGTCAACACCGACGGCGGCGGGTTGACGATCGACAACCGGACGAATTTGCCGCTGGTCACCCAGGCGATTTCGACGCCCGGAACCGGAAACTCCACCACCGTGAGGATCGTGGACATGCTGCGGCCCGAGGCGACGCGGCAGACAATCTACCGCGCGATGGGCGGGGAGTTGCTGGTCTATGTCGGCGCGGCCGGGGACGACCTGCTTGCCGGTTCGCCGACCCAGCGCCTGGCCGCCGCAACCACCTCGACTTATCAACCGCTGGCCAACGCCCGCTGGGAGTGGACGCGCTCCGCGGTTTTCCAACCCGGCCTCCAAGGCCCTTGGATCTACGGCGATGGGCAGGAGAGCGACACGACCGCTGGCCGCGTGGTGGTGCGCCCCGGAGCCGCCTTCGAACAGACCGTCCTTGCGGGCCCCGGCGAGTTCAATTTCCAAACGCTCGTCACGCTCACGGAATCCGTCCGCGCCGATTTTCCGATCAGCCTTTCCTTCACCGGCGCGGCCTCGGCCGGCGTTCGGATCGATTCGCTCGGCTCGGTTCTCCTGCGGGAGTCCATCCAAGCCGCCGCCGCCACGATCTTCGCCCGGTCGATCGAGGCGGTTCCCGGGATCGAGGCGATCGTTGCGGGGGATGTCACTTTCCTTGCGACCCATGGCATCGGCCAAATCGGGCTGCCCTTGGCGGTCACCGCCTCGACTCTCTCGGCCCAAACCGGAACGGGCGATTTGTATTTGGTCGTCAACCGCGGCACGCCTGCCCAGTCCGTCATGGTCCGCTCGACCGGAGCGTATTCCGGCGGCACGGTGTCGATCACAGCCGGTGGGGACATCCTGGCCGCGCCGGTCGATCCCACGCAGACTTACGATTACAACATCGCCGCCGGGCGTGTCGTTCTGGTGTCGGAAAACGGAAGCCTTGGAACCGACAACGCACCGATCCGCACCCATGCGACGCCGCTGAACACGAAGACGGCCCAACCGCTGCGCCTCGATGCCAGCGCTCCCTCCGGCCACATTCACGCGTTGCATCTCGCGACCGACAACCTCGTCGGTCCGCATTCCCGCGACCTGCTCGTCGGCACGGTGACGGCCGCGGGCGATGTTTCCATCACCGCCTCGGGCAGTCTTTTCGACGCCCACACTTGGACGGTCGATCCCGAGAGGGAAGCCGCGCTGGACAAGGCCCTCGAGGCCATCGGAGTGCTCGACGCCGATGCGGCGGTCGCCAAGGCGGTGGACGCCTTCCAGGATTCCGTGAAGTCGCAATACCTGCGCTACTGGGCGCTCAAGCAGGATGGAGTGATCTTCAACGGACGACTCCAACTGCGCGAGTCGGCTTTTGGAACCTGGGCCAACGCCACCGCGGCCGCTCTCAAGCTGCCCGAGGGCGCCTCGCCGACCACCCAGCAGGTGCTCGATCACGCGGCGAAACTTTTCCAAGCCTCCCGCGATTTCTTCTTGCGGATCATCGGGGCCGATTGGGAAAGCCAGGCTGGCTTTGCCGCGTTCGACGGGAACTGGACCTACACGGCCACCGCCGTGCAAGTGGAGCAATTGCGCAAAGACCTCGGCCTCGATGCCATTTCCCTGCTGCGCCTCGCCGGAGTCGATGTGGGCGAGGCCCTGCGGCCGTGGGACCCTGCGGTCCGCGTCGGGGGAACGGTCAATGTGTCGGGGACCAATATCTCGCTCGTTTCCCTGAATGGAACCGTGGGCCGGATCGCGGAACCGGTCACCATCCTCACCGCGGACATCCAAAACAACCGCCTCACCGAGGCCCAGAAGCTCGAAATGGAACTCGCCGGCCGGCGTGGCGATGCGACGAAGGTCGATGGCGGAGTCCAGTTCCGTGTGTTGCGTCCGCTGGTTGTCGAGGTGCGCGGCGGAAAACTCGACGCCGAGGGCCAGGCGGGCGTCGCCATTGCCCAGCCTGTCGGGACGCTCACCCTCGGCCGCATCGCGGCTCCCGCTGGCAAAGTCGATCTCGCCGCCTCGGGCGACATCGTGAATGCCCCTGGTGCCTCCGGAATTTCCTCCGCGGTGCCGACTCCGCTCGCGGTGACCGTCACGCTTTTCTCACGGACCGGTTCGATCGGTTCGGCCGGATCGCCCCTCGTAGTCACTGGAGGAGTCGTGCAGGTCGGGGTTCTTTCGCCGGAAGGCTCGCACCACATTTCCTCGCCCTTCCCGGTCATCGTCGAGGCCGCGCCGAAACCCCAGCCTAGCGAACCCGGCGAGCCGCAGGTGCCCTCCGAGCAGGAAGTGGCGCGACTGGACCTCCGCTCCGGCGACCGGTTGACCTTCGCGATCGGCGGTCCGCTGCCTGGCGATGGCGCAGGCAAACACGACCGGATCACGGTGGCCGGCCAGGCTGTTCTCGACGGCACCATCGCCTTGCAATTGGTCGGTGGATTCATCCCGACCGTGGGCGACCGATTCACTATCCTCACCTACCAAAGCGTGGTCGGGCGTTTTACGGACGGCACCGGACTTTTCGGATTCTTCGACGACCTCTGGTTTGAAATCGAGCAGACCGGCGATGGCAGCACCGCGGGGGCGGTCACTTTGATCGTGCGCGAATTCCTGCCCGGCCTCAACGCGGCCCTCACGATCGCCGAAACCCTCGGCGGGGACGCGGCCACGGCGCGCCGCGAGATCGGGATGTTCCTGAACAGGGACTATTTCGGAATCGATCTGCAGGTGACCTTCGGCGGCGGCTTCACCTATGGCGATCTGGCGATCGAGGGTGTGGTCACCCTGCGCTACGACTCCCATCCCGATCGCGCCGACTTTTACGAGGCGGCGGTGACCGGAACCGCGAGGGTCGGCGAGTCCTTTGACTTCGCCGGACAACTCCTCGTCTCGGTCGGCGTGAACCGCGTGGCCGGCGGCGGACGCACGGTGGCCGGCACGAGCCTCGCCGCCTTCGCCAACAACATGGAGTTGGAACTGGCGGTGGG
>CAZVPK010000132.1:0-7199 GCA_964628505.1 uncultured Chthoniobacter sp. | reverse complement strand
CCGGATACTGCCGCTCGATTTCCTCCGGCGTCATGCGAAGCGGCTTGCGGAGGTGTTCGTAAAAGGAAAGCACCTGGTCGAACGGATTCCGCACGACGGCAAATGCCGTGAATCTTTGGATTTCCCCGCCCATCACCTTTTCCGCTTCGGCGTAGCCGCTGTGCTTGCGGAGGAACTGGGCCCCGCCATTGGCGGGATCGAGGAGCAATTCGCGAACGCTGTCCCCCGCGCATTTGGGGATGTGGATAAACAAAAACTTTTTTTGGAATCCGATGATCATCTAATACCAGAGTCCGCTTGCGTTTGGACTTTTGGAAGGTGGCGCGGGAGCGCCCGGTCTCGGGGAGCGCGCCCGCCTCGGGTGCCGTCGGGTGCGCCCCGCGCCCGACATGGTGAGATTCGAGCGGCCCATGGCCGGATTTTTTCCAACCGCCCCGCGAGGGCGCGTGGCGGTGCGCCCGAGGCGGGCGCGCTCCCCGGGACCTTCGCGCGAAGTCTGTCGCTCTTCATACAGAGTCCAAAAGCTATCGGATATTGGTATAAGGAGGTTGAAAAATATGGACGGCGTGCAGACCGGCAAACCACCGCGAACGGCTTGGGATTGAAAGCGGATTTTCAATTTCAAAAAATGCAGAGGGTGGCACTTTGTTGAAAACGCCAACGCGCATCGATGCAATTCAACGAATCCGAATCCCCGGCCCGTCATTCCGATAGTCCGGTCGTTTCACCGCGAGCGAAGGTTTTTGGAATCGGATGGGCGAAGACGGGAACGACCACTCTCGGGCGGTGTTTCGAGATTCTGGGCTACAACCACCAGAGCCAAAACCTCTCGTTGGTTCCTCAAATCCTGCGCGGGGATTTTGCCAAAACCCTGCGCATCGCCGCCGCCAAGGAGAGCTTCGAGGATTGGCCGTGGCCGTTGG
The DNA here is from genome assembly GCA_964628505.1 of uncultured Chthoniobacter sp. Classification (GTDB taxonomy): domain Bacteria; phylum Verrucomicrobiota; class Verrucomicrobiia; order Chthoniobacterales; family Terrimicrobiaceae; genus UBA967. The sequence goes on along the minus strand of CAZVPK010000132.1, from coordinate 6,276 downwards.
TTTACCGGGAAATGGACGCCGCGTTCACGGGCAGCCGCTTTGTGCTGACCACACGCGATCCGGAGCGCTGGCTCGCCAGCTACCGCGCGATGCTGGCCGCCCAAGGCACGCCAACTTCCGAGTTGAAGGCCATCCGTTGCCAGTTGTTCGGCGTGGACCCGGAGACCGCCTCTGACAAGGAACTCGTTGCACGCTTCCTCGCCCACAACGCGGAGGTTTTGAAATATTTCAAAGACCGCCCGGGCGACCTGCTGGTGGTCGATTGGCAAAGCGGAGACTCTTGGGAAAAACTCTGCGAATTCCTAAACGCCCCGGTGCCGAATGCCCCGTTCCCGCACTTGAATCGCCGGGGCTAGCAACACCGAATCCACGAAGTTTTTGAAAGACGGGCTTGCGATCCATTCATCGCTTACAAAGATCGGCCCGAATCCACGCTTCGCGAGGAGGGACGCGCTTGTCGGGTCCGCACCGGTGTGTTTGCGCAAGGGCAATCAGGTCGCTCCTGGGCGTTTTGTGGGGATCGAGCCTTTGAAAAAAGCATATCATATTCAGATGTTGGTTGGGTTTTTTTAGGCTGTGTGCCGCGATTAGGAGAGCATTTTTCCGAGAACGGAACACCCAGGAGGGTCCTGCTTGTCAGGACCGGAGCGGTAAGCGCAACCACCTCAATTCCGGCGCCGACAAGCGGTGCCATCCTCACAAGGCGGCAACCAGGAATTCCCGTTGAAAAGGGACCGATGTTTGAAATTCAAAAGTCCAGAAAACTTGCAGACGCGGTATCTCTGAACCCGCTCAAGAGTCAAAAAGCGAACCGCCCTCGGCATGAATATCAGCTTTTGTCTCACCCAGTGTTCAACGCCGGCCGGCCCCGGGCGCTTCCAAACGGAAAGGCGGGCAGGAATTATTGATCTGTGCGGGCGCGCTCGAGGGCGGCGCGGGTCGGAGCGTCCTGCGGGTAGCGGCGGGTGGCGAGTTCGAGGCACTCGATGGCATCCGCTTTGCGGCCCGCCGCGAGGTAGGCGTCGGCGAGGTTTTGGAGGATGTAAAGGCGGTTGGGATTTTCGAGCCGGGCCTGCTCAAACAGCGGAATCGCGGAGCGGGCGTCGCCGGTTTTCAGGATCGCATAGCCTTCGAGAAACGAGAGGGGCGTGGCGACGGGATCGAGGGTTTTCCAGGGTGTGCGGGCCTGCCGCGCGTAGGCGATGGCCGCCGGGAAGTTTCCCGTTTTGATCCAGTGGCGCGTGTAGTTGACCAGGTTTTCCTGTTTGATGGCGGCGATGGAATACACGGTTCCCGCCACCAGGATGGCGATCGCGCAGGCGGCGGGAATCCCATGCGGGGCGGTTTTGTTTTGTTTTGCGGGCGAGGGAGGCCGCGGTGCCACCACCAAAATCGAGAGCAGCACCGCGAGGTAAACCTGCTGGTTGATGCGTTCGAGCGGGAAGTCGAAGCACGAGGCGCCAATGTAGACGGTGAGGCCCATGAGGGCGAAAGCGGTCATCCAGGCCACATCGCGTTTGCAGGGGGCGCGCAGGGCGGCTATCGCGCGGAGGAACGCCAAAACAAAGACCGCCGCGAAGAGTAGAAATCCCAGCACGCCTTTCTCGGCGAAGACCCAGAGGAAGTCGTTGTGGGGTTGCGCCCAGTTCAGAATCTTGCCCGAAAAATCCAATCCGGGCCGGTCAAAGTATTCGTGCAGGCGGATGGTGAAGTTTCCCGCTCCAACACCGGTTGCAAAATAATCGCGGATCATCTCGAGCGTGATTCCCCAGATCATCAACCGTCCGCCGTCGATGGCGGAAAAGTCGCTCGTGAAAATCGTGCGGAGGCGTTGTGAAACGGGATTGTCGGAGGCAAATGCGAATCCGGCCATGACCGCCATCGCACACGCGCCCGCAGCCAGGGCGAGTAGCGTGCGTTTGGAAAAAACGAGGCCGAAGGATTTCCGGAAAAGGCAGAGGATGGCGCAAACAACAACCAACCCCGCCACGAGACTGATGTAGGCGGCGCGCGATTGGAGCAGGACGATGAGCAGGATGGTGGAAGCCGAGGCGACCCCGCAAGCCACGCGCCATGGGCCGCGCTGGATGAAAAGTCCGCAGAGGCAGAAGGGCAGGAGCAGGTTCAGAAACCCCGCGTAGAGGTTCACATTCGACATGAGACCCGTCACGGCCTCGGCTTGGGTGCGGGTGGGAAATCCGAAACCGAATTTCGAGACCATTTGGTAAAAGCCGAGGCCGCTCGAGCCCAGCGCGGCGAGCGTGACGATGCGCGAGAGCAGCACCGGCCAGCTGGGAACGGTCGGCAGGATCAGGCACGAGAGGCAAAGCACGGCAAAAGCCCCGAAGCTTTTGAAGGCATCGGTGAGGCCCGCGGTGGGATTCAGGGCGAAGGCGAGAGAGCCCGCCGTAACCACCACATAGCCGCCGAAACAAAGGACCAACGGATCGCGGAGAACGGCGGCGTCGAATTTTTTCGAGGCTTTGGAAAAGGCGAAAACCGGAACAGCCAGCGCCAGAAAAACCATCAACGCCAACAGGCGCGGCATGAGCGTGAGGTCGTAGATGTTCCAGCCGACGATCCAATTCAGCGCGACAAGAAGAAAGCCGTAGAACGCGATCGCCATGGGTCAGGCCGCTCCGTTGGCGGAATCCAATCCGGTGCGCGCGGTAAGCCAGCGCCTCAATTCCTGCGGCTCCCGCGAGTGCAGGGCGGGTGAAAGCATTTCCAGATCGGCAATGACACCGGAGGATTTCGGCACCGCCGAGGCGAGTTTGTGGATTTTCGGATGGATGGTGGGTTCGCTCGATTCCCCGCCGCGGGAGGTTTCCTCGCGCAGTTTTTCGCCGGGACGGAGTCCTGTGAATTCGATGGCGATGTCGCGGTTCGGCACAAGACCGGAGAGTTCGATCATTTGGCGCGCCAGGTCGCGGATCTTCACAGGCTCGCCCATTTCGAGGACAAAAACCTCGCCCCCCTCCGCCAAAACGGCGCTTTGCAAAATCAACCCCACCGCCTCGGGGATGCTCATGAAATAACGCTCGATTTCGGGGTGCGTGACGGTGACCGGTCCGCCGGCGGCAATCTGGTTGCGGAAAACCCGGAGCACGCTGCCCGAGGAATCGAGCACATTCCCAAAGCGCACCGAGCAGAAGGCGGTGTGGTTCGCGGGATCGGACTGGAGTTCGCCCACGACGAGTTCGGCGAGATATTTCGAGGCACCCATCACCCCGGCGGGGTTCACGGCCTTGTCGGTCGAGACGAGGACGAATTTCCGGCAACCGTTCGCGGCGGCGGCGCGGGCGGCCACGAGCGTGCCGATCGAATTGTTGCGAACCGCCTCGGCGGGTTGGCGCTCCATGAGAGGCACATGCTTGTGCGCGGCGGCGTGGAAAACGAAAGCGGGTTTCCATTTTTGAAAGACGGCGCGCATTCCTTCGAGGTCGCAGACATCGGCCGCGACGGGTTCGACGGCTGTTTCCTTGAAATCCCGCACCAATTCCTGCTCCAGCGCGAACAGGGCCGGTTCCGAACGCTCGACCAGCACCAACCGGCCCGGGCGATGGCGCGCCAGTTGGCGGCAAAGCTCCGAGCCAATGCTTCCGCCGGCTCCGGTGACCAGAACAGTTTCCCCGCAGACAAGGGAATCGACGGCCCGCTGGTCGATGGGGACGGGTTCGCGTCCCAGCAAATCCTCGGGCGAAACATGCCGGAGAAGATTCACCGCCACGCGTCCCTCGAGCACCACATCCACGGAAGGGAGAATGTCGTGGTCGATTCCCGCCTGGTTGAGGAGGGCGACGGTTTCCTTGATGGCCATCGGCTTGGCGCCGGGCATGGCGAGAAGGCATTTTGAGACCGGCACCCGCGACAGGATGCGGGGCAAATCCTTGATTCCGCCAAGAACCTGGATGCCGTGGAGGGTGCGCCCGATTTTCAACGGATCGTCGTCGATAAAACACACGACCCGCATGCCGAGGCCGGGCTTGGATTGGATTTCGCGGGCGAGTTGGGCTCCGGCGTCCCCGGCGCCGATGATGGCCACGCGACGGAGCGGCGAGGCGGAGTCCCACGCCCCCGAGGAGCCTTCCCGAACGGCCCGCATGGCGGCTCGAAACCCGGCAAGGCCCGCGAACGACAAGACGAAATCCACCACGATCGTTCCGCGGGGAATCATGGCGCTGCCGGCGCTGGCGAACCAAACGGCGAACTGGACAAGGAAAGCCGCGCCGAGCGCGTAGAAGAGCCCCTTGGCATCGGGGAAACTGAAAAAAGTGAGTAGGCTCCGGAATTGGCCGAACACCCCGAGCAGCGCGAGCTTGAGGGCGAGAATCCACCACGCCGAGCGGACCCACCGTTGGAAAAAATCCGCAGGCACCTCGAAATCGAACCGCAGGGCGAGCGCGAGATACGATGACGCAAGAAGTATCCCCGCATAGGCCATCACCAGCACAGGAGCGCGCAAGGCGGCCGGCAACGGTGCGAGGCCGGAGCGGGGTGCGGAATCGGATGTGCCGTGGTTGGTCAATGTTGAATTCCTTCGGATTTGAGAACCTGGAAGGCGGTGAGGATTAGAATCCGCAGGTCGAAGAGGAAAGACCGCTTTCGAAGATACTCGGCATCCAGCGTGGCTTTCTCCGCGATCGAGAGGTCGTCGCGTCCCCGCACCTGCGCCCAGCCGGTGATGCCGGGCCGCAGGGCCTCGACACCGCTTTCGCGGCGGAGCGCGACAAGGTCGTCCTGGTTGAACAGCGCGGGCCGCGGACCGACCAGCGACATGTCGCCGCGCAGCACATTCCAAAGCTGGGGAAGCTCATCGAGACTCGAGCGGCGAAGAAAACCGCCGAGCGGTGTGAGAAGCTCCGAGGGATTTGCGAGCAGGTGGGTCGCCACTTGCGGCGAACCCTCGCGCATGGTGCGGAATTTCAACATCTCAAAAATCTCCCCGTTTCGACCAACGCGGCGGCTTTTGAAAATCGCAGGCCCCGGCGAGCCGAGCCGCACAGACAGGGCACAGACGGCCATCACCGGGGCCAAAACCACCAGCAACGCCGAAGAAACGACTATGTCGAAAGCGCGCTTCAACATGGCGGAACAAACTTGCGGGGATGGAATCCCAACCACTCCGCCGCTCGGCTGTGGTCGAAGACCAGGTCCCGATTCATCCGCTCGAAGGCCTCCACCGGAAGACCGCGAAAGCGGGGAAGACATCTCAAAATCCCAACGAAGCCGCGGGGCAGCTCGACTAGCCTCAACGGCACGCCCTCCCAGGCAAAAATCCGCATGACCATTTCGCGATAGGAGAGCGTCTCGCCACCGGAAAGGTTGTAGTCACCCGGCGGAACCGGGGGCGACAGCGCCGCCGCGCACGCGTCGGCGAGGTCCGACACATGCAAGGGCTGGCGAAGCCCCGAGGCGGGGGCGAGAACCGGAAACCACCCCCGGCGGCGGATGAATCCCGCCATGGCGGCGATGTTGCGGTCCCCCACCCCGTCGTAAACGAGCGTCGGCCTCAGAATCACAATGTCCACGCCCGTTTCGCGTCCCCATTTCAAAACCGCCTCCTCGGCCGCCGCCAGGGATTCGGCGAGGCGGCGCTCGTTCGCATCGCTCGAATCCAACTTGGTGAATCGACTGGTGGAGGAAACCGCCACCAGGCGCCGAACGCCGCGGGCGGCCAATTCCGGCAAGAGATTTGTAAGGACCGGAAGCGGACAAAGCGAAATCCAATTCGAAACCGCTTCCGCCCCGGCGGGAAAAGGCGGCTCCCATTTTTCCCACACCAACCCGGCATGCTCCGATGTCTGTTGCCGCCGCGAACAGGCAACCACGCGGGCGTGCTTGGACAAAAGAATCGGAAGCAGGGACCGCCCGACAAAACTCGTCGCACCCAGCACGCCAACCGTCGGCCCGGTTTTTGGCGACTCGGGATAATCTGTCGTCTTCGGCGAAATCGGAGGATTCCGCCGCGGCTGCAGGATCGAGAGGGCGGCCACCGCGACAAAGCGCACCCACACGGCGAGCCACACCACAGAAAAAAGAACCGCGGGATACCGGGACCGAAAATGCTTTCGGTAAAATCGCACCATGCCCCGGTGCTTGTTCCATTCGACGAAGACCGGCTTGCGGCGTCCGCACACGCCCTGCAGATGCGTCACGCCGGCCCGCGGATCGAAAACGATTTTCCAACCGCGCTGACGGAACCGGAGACACAAGTCCAAGTCCTCGCAGTGGAGGAAAAACCCCTCGTCCATCATCCCGGCATCCTCCAGCGCC
>CAZVPK010000131.1:0-7238 GCA_964628505.1 uncultured Chthoniobacter sp. | reverse complement strand
AATCCTGCACGCCCACTCCCACCAAGGCGGTATTTTTCAAACCGCCGGGATCGGTGACGGTCAGCGTGATCGTGGCAGGAGCATCGCCGGGCAAAACAACCTGAGCGACCGAGGAGTTGGCGGACGTGCCGCCCACAAACTCCCCGCCGGGCACGGTCCATTCAAAACCCAACACCCCGCCTTCGGGATCGGTCGAAGCCGTTCCATCGAGCGTGATCGGACTGGAAAATCCATCGCCATAGTGAATGCGACGCGGCGACCCAAAACCCGGACGCGCCACCGCGATCGGCGGGCTGTTTTCGACAGCGCCCGTCGTTTCGTGGCGTCCGTCGATTTGATGCAAATACGCGAGAAGTTGCGTCTGCTCTTCGTCGGGCAAATCCAATACCCGCCGGTGCGCCGAGGCCTGAGCGTGGTCCGAAGGACGCGACAGCGTGACGGTATCCACCACGAAAGTTCTCCCCCAACTGGTCTCCGAATCCTCGCGCCGAATCTCGATCGTATTCGTCGCCCCAGCCTGCAGTGAAACGCCCTCCAAGCGCAACCGGCGCCAATCTTCGCCGAGCCTCAGCAACGGCAACACCACCTCGTGCCGGACGCCATTCACCATCACCACCATCGTCGTCGGCGGATTCCAATAATCCCTCTCCATTCCAGGCAGCATCCGGAATTCCAACGCGCCCGTTCCCGCGGTCGCCCCGCCATCCACATTGGAAAAAGTCGCCGTCGCGCCATTCGCACTGAAATCCACCATGCGGTCCACCGAGGAAAATCCGCGCAGCTGCGTGGTGTTGTAATCCGCCAGCACCGCGCCGCCGCTCAATGTCCCCGACTCGGCCTGGAGCACCAGCCCGCCAGCCACGCGGAAGACATCACCGAGCGTCTCGGCGGATCCATCATGCAAAAACGGCGCGCCGGCCCACACGCCGAGCAGGCTGGGCGTGTCGATGCCCGTGAGAGCCGCTCCCAGCCGCGATCCCGAACTCGCCCGCAGCGTTCCCACATTGTGGAGATTCAAGCCATCGCCGGAGTCCGTGTAGAGCGGATCGGCGTGGCAGGTCGCGCATTGCTCGCGATGGAACACCGCCTGGCCCGCGATCGCGGATTCCGTCATCAAGCCGTCGTTTCCACGGTGCGGGCTCTTCGGAACCGTCGCGGTTCCGAGTGACGCCAGATACGCGGCGAGATCGTCCATTTCCTGCGAACGGTTGGAATTCGATTCCACCAGCGCCTCGTTCTCGACCTCGCCCTCGGGCAAAAATCCGAAGCCGCCGAAATGCTGTCGGATGTCGATCGCGAAATCCTGCACCTCGTCGAAGTTCGCGGTCCAATGCAGGTTGCCGTGTCCCATGCCGCTCTTGCCGCGCAGGTCGATCGTGTTCCGCAATCCCTCGCCGCGCTGCGTGAAATCAAACACGCGCCCGTCGTGTCCCCCGTCCACATGGCAGGTCGCGCACGAAATGTAGGTATCCATGCCCATTCGGTCGGACGCCTCGTAGAAAACCTTCTTCCCCTCCAAAACCCGCTCCGCGAGCTTCTCCGTGGCCGCCGTGCGGATCGACGAGGCCGCCTGTCTTTTGCCGAATCCGAAAAACGACGCCAGCGGCGCGCGAGTCAGATCGCGGGTGAGCAGGTTTTGAATCCACAGCGTTCCCGATTGTGGATCGAGCGCCACGCCCTGCGGCGCGGACCCCGCCGGAATCCTCAGGCTCAGCGTGCGGCTCGGCGAGGTTTGGAACATCATCGTATCGAACACCGCCACATCGTTCTTGCCCTGCAGCGCGACAAACAACCAGTCCCCGAGCGGCGACATCTCCAACGCCACGGGCGACTCGCTGTTGTCGATATCCGTGCGAAGCGACCACTGGCGCGGCTGTCCGAAAATTTCGCCGATGACCACTGTCGCCTCGGGTTCCCAGATTTGGTCGAGCGGCGCGTTCAAGTCGATCGCGCCCATCATCGCCCGCACCGTGTGCTCGGGCGAGAGATCGGTGTTCACCGCCGTCGTTTCGAGATTGTAGGCGTTGTAGGTTTTGTTCTGCGAAAACCAACGCCCGCGCATCGTCTGGTCCTTCTTTGCGACGAACCACGCCATCGAATGGTCCGGCGCGATGACCACATCGGCAATGTGGTTCGGAACGCCCTTGCCCTGCGAGGGACCGTCGAACGGCATCGTCTGCGAATCCGTTCCGCCGGGGTCCTTCCGCAGGCGAATCTCGCGCCGCAGGGTCATCGCATCGACATTCACATCCCACACCACGCCGTGGGTCTCGGGGGAAATAAACCGCGTCACCAAGGCCCGCGCACCGTTGCCGGTGATGGCCACCGCCCGCGCGGTCGGCCCCAGTTCCAAACGCCCGAGTTCGCCGTAGCTGGCCGCGTTGTATTTGATCAACTGGCCGTTCCCCGCATCGCCCGCCGCGCGGAATTGCGTGGTGGCGAGCGCGAACGACCCGTCCCGCGACATGGCCACCGCCGCCGGGGCGCTTCCGTAGCCGGTGTAGATCTCGTGTTTCACCGCGCCATCGGCGGCATTCAGCACCACAAGTCGGTCGGCATCCAAACACGCCACCCACACATCGCCGTTCGACGCCACCGCGAGACTGCGCGGATCGACACTCGGTTCGCCAAGCGAGGCGGCGAGATCGGTTTCAAACAACACCGCTCCCGTGTCCGCATCCACCGCCGTCACCGAATCGTTGTCGGGATTCACCGTCCACACCTTGCGTCCGGCGACATCCACCGCCACCGGCGAGGACTTGGTGGGAAGCGGCCCGGCAGGCGGTTGCGCGACGGTGATCGTGAGCGTGTCCACCGCCAGATTGTTGGCGGCATCGCGCACCTGGACCTTCGCGGAATAACGCCCCGCCTGCGCGAAGGTTTTCGGCACCGTGCTGTTCGAACTCCATTCGCGCGAGGACTCCTCGTCGCCAAATGAAAAGCGGTATTCCAACGCGTCGTTCTCCGGGTCGCTCGCCGAAACGGAAAACTCCACCTCGACTCCGGGATCAACCGGCGCGGGCGTCGCCGTGAAATTTCCAATCTCCGGCGAGCGATTGCCCGCAGTCAAAATCCCGCCCGTCGAAAATGTGAACGAATACCCCTCGATGCCATTGCCTGCCGCGTCCTTGATTCCTCCCTGCGGGATCACCACTTCGTAGGTCGTGTCCTCCGCCAGCGCCTGCTTGGGCGTGATCGTGAGCACATCGTCGTGCGAAAACGAAATCCAGCAATCCACCGCGTCGCCGCCGCCCGCCGGGCGCAGGATCACCGATTCGCCGTTCACGATCGTGTAGCTCTCCAGCGTTTCGTGGATCAACAGGCTGATCGGCGCGCGCGTGGGATAATTTGTCTGCCCGTTGCGCGGTATGTGATAGCCGACAAACGGAGCGCGGTCGTCCGGCCCCTCTTGATGAGCCCAGATGGCGATGCCGTTCGCATTTCCAGGCAAACCGCCGGTGACGAGATACGGGCCGAGCGGCATCATGTATTGGCTCGTCTCCGCAGGCTCCTGGATCGCACCCGGACGGCTGCCCCCGCCGGTTTCGTTGAATTCGAGCACCGGCGTGAGTGTTTCCATGTTGATCTTGTGGCGCCGCGCGAAAACGAATTCGTCCTGCGCCTGCGCGTAGGGCACATCGGAGTTGAAGCTCCAGCCCGAAGTGCCCGTCATGTCGAGCGTCTTCACGAGCCGCAAATTCGTGGGATCGCTCCAATCGACCACATCCACCGTGTTCGTGTCGCGCCGTGCGAGGATCACATAATTGCGCCAAAGCACCGGCAGATATGCGCCGAGAAACCCGCTGATCTTGTCCAGCAGCACCGGTTCGCGAGCGGGCGTTTCGAAGATCGGCGAAATGTCGAACGCCGCCACGCCGCGTTTCGACTCGTCCGAGGCCACGATCAAAATGTTGCCCATCAGAATGTGAATGCCGTCCACGCCGTGCCTCGCCAGTCCGTCCCACGAATGAAATGTCGTCGCGCCCGCCGAGACAAAGAACGGCGTGATGTCCTCGGACCCGCTGGAATACTGGTGCCAATTGAACGGCACACGCCACGGCCAGAACACGCCGCGCCCGCCCCACACCGACCACGACTCGGGATTTCCCTGCAAAATATTCACGCCCTCGCTTTGGCGCATGACGATGTTGTTCATCCACGGACCGACCTTCGTGTGCCCGTGGTTGCCATCGTCGCTGATGATCGGCATCCCGCTCCCCGCCCAGCCCGCCGCCTGGGACCTCGCCACCAAATCCGCGGTCGTGTTTTCCAACGAGGAAATGTCATTGGAGTCGCGCCAACTCCACTGCGTCTGCCCGCCCGCGTTGACCCAATTCGTGTAAAGATGCCCGTTGTGGTAGGCGACATTCGTCACGCGAAAACTCGTCTCGCGAAACAACACCTCGCCCGGCGTGAGCTGCAAACCCGGCCCGTTCGGGAACGCATCCGGCACCGGAGGAATCTCCGCAAGGAGCGGAAGAGTGAGGGAAAACGCCGCGAGCAGGCGCACAAGCATCTTATTCGGAAAACGAGTTTTCATGTGAAGAAAAGCAGGTGTTGGTTCGACAGGGGAGAATCGAGTAATAAGTCCTTATCTGCCTGTCCCCAGACCACTGTGCAAGATTTTTTTCACCGCGAGCGCCGGCATTTCGAAGCAGATCGGAACCGCGCAACCCCGCCGGAAATCACAATCGGGCGCTATTTTAAAAGTCCAAAGGGGTGGTTTTACGGTAGGATTTATGCACGGACACTTTTATCCCGCTTTCCCCCTGAGCCCCCAAGCCGCAAAGGCCCCCGCCGCACCAAGGACCGCGAGCAGTCCGCCAACAGACGGCTCCGGCACAAGCAGCGGCGTGATTTTTTCCGCCACCGCATCGGGAAAATGGTAATCGCTGCCCGCGAATGTCGCGTTCGATAGTATGACGAGCGATTGGTCCAGCGCGGGATCGTAGAGCGCCAAACTTTGGAATCCCGGGAACACCCCGTCGTGCCCGATCCAATCCCCGATGCGTGCGATGCCAAACCCGTAGGCGTCGTAGCCTTCCCCGGCCGGGTTCATCACAAGCCGCTCCGCCTGCGATTCCGCGCTCAACAAGTCGCCTCGCCCGAGCGCCTCGATCCAGGCTCCCACATCCGCGAGCGTGGCCACGATGGCTCCGGCCCCTTGCGCGATGGAGGGATCGATCGCCGTGACATCCAGGCTCCCGCCATCGTCCGGAAGCACCATGTGCCCGTGCGCATGCGGCACCGGCAAATCCGCCGTCGTGGGATACGAGGCCGTTCCCAGCGACAACGGAGCGAAAAAAGCGTTTTGAAATTCCACCGCCAGGCTGTTTCCGGTGACCTGCTCGACGACCATTTGGAGCAGCAGCGTGTTGGTGTTTGAATATTCCCAAGAGGTCCCCGGCGCGAAACGCGGACCATGGGCGTTCGCGAGCGCCACCAATTCCGCCGAACTCCACACCCGCAGCGGATTCGCCGGCAATTCGGCGGCAAAATACGGATCGTGCGTGTAGTTGAAAAATCCCGCCGTCATGTCGCCCAATTGCCGCAGCGTCGCCGAGCTGTTCACGAGTCCCGGAATGTATTTCCCGACCGGATCCGGGAGCGAAAGCAATCCCGCCTCCTGCAATTGCAGCACCCGCGTCGTCGTGAAGGTTTTCGTGAGGCTCGCGATGCGAAAATGGTCCGACACCGACATCGGAACGCTTCCCGCCACATCGGAAAATCCGCGGGCAAAAACCGCCACCGGCTGTCCCCCGCGCCAGACGCCCACCACCGCGCCCGGCACGCGGTTCGCCGCCATCTCCTCGTCCACGACACGCTGAATCTCGGCCACCAAATCCCCGTCGGCTCGAACGAACGCCAACCCGCAAACCAACGCGGTAAGAAAAAACGGCAAAAATTTGGGAACGGGCTTCAAAAGTGCGGCCAATTTATCGTTGGAGTCCTCCTCGTCAAACCCGCTCCCAGCAAGCCCCGGCCGCAGCCATCGGGAAAACACGACACAGGCTTATGATCTCAAGGACTCGTGTTCCCGGTCCACGATTCCCGCAACGAACGACCGATATTCCTCTTTCATCGGAAGCTCGAACTCCTTGTGGATTTCCCACCGACGCGCCCTCGTTTCCTCGCCGGTCCGGGGATTTCGACCGATTTTCTCAAGGGATTTCCAATATAAACCCACACCTCGCTTCTGCCACGCGGGCAGGTCGTTGAAATTGATCGATGCCTTGGAAAACAAAAGTTCGTTCTTCTCCGAAGTCGAAAGCCCAACAAGCGCCTCGGTGGCGGTCTTCACATCCGCGCCGTCGTTTCTGAGCGCCCAATAACAATGCGCGTTCAGGGCGTTGCGGTGGGCGTCCTCGTTTCTCCAACTCAAGTAATCCATCAAATCCGACTTTGTCGGCAGTTGGCTGATTCGGCAGTCGAAGCATGCCACATCGCCCAAGAGCAGCGAGAACTTGGCACTCGCCTCACCCGCCAGGATGGAATTCAGCTTGCGAGTCTTGCGGTTGAAGGCGTCGTCGTCCCGATGGAAAACCAAGGAAATCTCATCGCTCTGGGTGTGGCCGTAGATGATTCGGAACCCGCAATCCATGAGGTGCTCCGCCGTGGCGACCATGGAATCCCTGAACTTCTCGTCAAACGGCGCCTGGAACTTGTGGACCTCCTTCGTGAGACGGGTGAATGACCGCCCATCCAGCCTGGCAACCATGTAAATCCCGGGAAGCACGCGAAAATCGTCCGCGGTCTCGAAAATGCGGAGCCTGGCGTCCAAGTCGTCGAATTTCATGATTCCAATATTCCGTTCCCAATCGCCCCGTCTTGTCAATCGACACCGGGAACCGTTCCGGAAATCCGTCCCGCAATGACGCCGTTTGCAGCTTCGCCCGTGTCCCGCGGATTCCCGCCACACGAACAAATTCCAAGGGAATCCCGGCCATCATTTCGGCGGATTGGTCCGACACCAATCACTGAATCGAGTCGAACTCCCTGTCGGGATTAAAAACCTCCCCCTCACATTGTCAGGGCAAACCATCTCCCTCCAAGCCGAAGGCGACCAAAAAGCGAACGGCACCGCAGCGCCCCTCGAAACAGTTTGCCAGGGATGGCCCGCTTTCCGGCCCACAGGCTCTGCGAACTGAAGACCGAGTCGTCCCGTTATTACGGCGCAGCCGCACCGTCTCTCCCCCCCCCACGCCCGCCCCCATAGCACCACAAAATTTCGCCGAACG
>CAZVPK010000130.1:0-7373 GCA_964628505.1 uncultured Chthoniobacter sp. | reverse complement strand
ACCCACAACCTACGGCTTCGGAGGCCGTCACTCTATCCAATTGAGCTACGGGTGCGCGAGCCACAGACTCCCCCACACCCGTTCCAAAATCAAATCCAAATGCGCCGCCTCGCAGACGGCATCCGCGGGGCTTGTCTCAACCCGGCCGCGCGGCGAGGAATTCGCCGATGGCGGCGGCATCCGTAGGGGTGAAGGCCCTTTCCGGCAAGGGCGCGGCGTCGAGATTTTGCCGGCGGATTTCGCCGCCCTGCCAAATCCAGGCGTCCTCCGAATACGGCCCGACCAAGCGTGGATCGCTCCAGGTGTGGATCGACAAAAGCGGCACTCCCAGCGCGGCGGCGAGGTGCATCGGACCGCTGTCCACACTGACCACGAACCGCGCTCCGCGCAAAAGCCCGATGAGTTGCGACAAGCTCGTTTTGCCGAGCAAATCCACCACGCGTCCGCGAAGACCGGCGTCGAGCGCTCCCGATCCCGCGACCACGATCCGCAAGGAACTCTTGGATTGAAAAGCCTCCACAAACGCCCGGATCGAAGCGGCGTCCATGGACTTCCCGGCCCCGCGCGCGAAGGGGTGCAGGACCAGATGGCCGCCGCCGGGCGGAAGCGCCGCGCAGGGTTCGCCCGGCGGGAGGTTCCAATCCCAAGGCGTCCGCGGATCGATGCCCAGCGCGGGGAGGCTGCGCAGGTAGCGCCGCACGGCGTGCTCGTCCCGGCGGACGGGAATTTTGCGGGTGTAAAAAAATCCCGCCCCCTCCCTGGCGTCGTCGAGGCCGAAAACCTGCCCCGCGCCGCTGCAGGCGGCCATCACACCGCTCCGCAACAGGCACTGGAGATCGAGCGCCGCCGCGGGATCGAGAGCGCGCAGGGCCCGATACCACCCGATGGACCGGAAAAACCCCGCCACGCCGCGGAACGACTCCCGCGGGAAAAAATGAAGCCGGTCGATCGCGGGATTCCCCTGCAGGAGCGGCGCCCAGCGCGGATCGACGATCCACGTGATCCGGGTTCGCGGCCAGGCGTTGTGGATGGCGGAGGCGACCGGCAGGGCATGGATCACGTCGCCCATCGAGCCGGGCTTGATCAACAGAAGCGATTCGGGCGGCACGGCTCGGCGGAGCGGTCAACGGCCGATGGCCAGGCGGGACGCGAGTTTTTCCGGCAGGCCGGCGTCGAGGATCGCCTTCTGCGCGGCTTCGATGTCGTAGGGAATGCGGCGGAGGCGGATTTCGCTCATCTCCGTGTCGTAGATGCAATACGCGGCGCGCCAGTCCCCGTCGCGCGGCTGGCCCACACTCCCCACATTCACCAGGTATTTCTGGTTCTTGTGGATTTTGAGGAGGTCCATCGGCAGGGTGCGGATCGAGTTCTCGCGCACATACACCCGGGGCACATGCGTGTGGCCGATGAAGCAGAGGCCGGTGTGCTGGTAGTTGAAATTCGCCGCCGCATCGAGCTGGTTCGTCACGTAGCCCCAGCGGTGCGGCGTGTCGAGGGTCGAATGGACGATGGTGACCCCGGGGAGGTTCAGCTGCATGCGCAGCGCCCGAAGCCATTGCTGCTCGTCGGGGGCGAGTTGGTCGCGGGTCCAGTCGAGGGCCTCCTCGGCCAGCGGATTCAACCCCTCCTGCGTGATGTCCATCGAGGCCTGCTCGTCGTGGTTTCCCTTCACGGTCGGACATTCCAGGCCGCGGACGATGGCGAGGCATTCGCGCGGGAAGGCGTTGTAGCCGACGATGTCGCCCATGCAGATATGGTGGGTGCAATCCTGCTCGCGCATGTCCTGCATCACGGCCTGGAGGGCGTGAAGATTGGCGTGGATGTCTCCGAATATCGCGTATCGCATGGGTCGATCGGCCCGGCCGGGGAATAGGGTCAGGAGCCTATGCGGTCCCCGGCGGGGATATCCAGCTTGTTTTCCATCTCCCGCAGGACGTTGATCAAAGAAGGGAGGCGCTGGCGCTCGCCCTCGTTCCACAAACGCCGCAGCCAATCATAGGCCTCGCGCTCGCGGCCGGGGCATTTGGCCATTTCGTATCCGGCGAACCGCGCCGCATAGGGCGGGGCGTCGGAGAACCCGGCGGCTTTTTTGAACGCCTCCGCCGCCGCGCAAGGGTCCTCGAACTTGTCGCGGAGGAGCACGCCGAGCTGGAGGTGGAGCTGATACCGGTCGGGATTGTTGCGGATTCCGCGTTCCAGAAAATCCCGGCCGAGGCGGAAATATTCGCGCTGGGCGCGGATGCGAAGCGCCTCGCTGGGCTGCTTTTCGTTTTGCAGCGCGGCGACGCTGGCGTTCCACGCCATGTGCCAGGCGGCCATGTCCCAATACGGAATCGAGCGCGGTTGCAGCGTGGTGACCGTGTCGAACAGTCCCGCCATGCGGCCCCACTCGGTGTTCTCCCAGGCGCTGTGCGCCTCGATCCAGAGGATGGCCGCCAGCGGCGAGCGGAATCCGCTGAGCGCGGCGAGGAATCCCGCCTGCCCGATGCGCTCGCGCAGGTCGAGGTCGAGTGTGGTTTTGCGGAAATGCGCGGCGACCGCCTCGCGCGAGAGCGCCACCTGCAGCGGGATCATCGCCGCGCCGCAGAGCGCCAGCAGAAACACGGCCGCGATCCGGCGCCCGGTCATAATTCGCGACCGGCGAAGACGAGCGACGAGAGCGCGAAATACACCGCGATGTAGAGCGCGCCCAGGCCGAGCGTTCCCAGAAAAAGGCGCAAGGGAACCGCCGTTCCCCCGATGATGTCGTCGGTGAGGTTGAAGGCCTGCAAATCGGGGAACAGCAGCGAGACCAGCGCCGCGAGAAGCCTCGTCCACCAGTCCACATCCACCCCGGAGAGCCAGTATTCGCGCGCCGTGGCCTGCAGGTGCCCGATGAAATACAGGGCCGAGGCCATCAGGATCGTGAAGATCGAGGAGGTGGCGAAAGTGGAGAGAAAAAGGGTCAGGGAGGCCAGCAGGGCGGATTTGAGGAAGATCACCGCAATGCCGGGGAGGAGGTTGGCGTTGAAGGTGGAGTCGGTGACCTCCTTGATGGCGAGCGCCAATTCCGCCGGCGGCGCCGAGGCGAGTTGGGCGCGGGTTTCGGCAAGAACCGCGCTTTCCCTCAGCCAGAGGACGAGGAAAAACACCCCGGCCATCAAAGCGGTCGCGGCGGCCAGCAGCGCCAGGATGCCGCCGAGCTTGCCCAGCAGGTAGCAATAGCGGGGGACGGGCTTCGCGAGTATCGTGTAGATCGTGCGGTCCTCCATGTCCTTCGGCAAAAAGTTCGCCGTGGCGAGGATCGCCAGCAGCGATCCGAAGACCGACATCGCGCCCAGCGAAATGTCCTTCAGCATTTGGAATTGCTCCTGGAACGACAGTTTCGCCACGAAGGCCGAGTTGCCGATCACCAGCAGCGCGAAGATCAGAAGGAAATAAAAAACCTTCTGGCGGACGAGTTCGGTGAAGGTGTTCCGGGCGATCGTCCCGGCGACAAGCGCGAGGCTCATGGCTTGAGGGGATGGTGGCGCACGGCGAACGACGTGCCGACATCGTCGCCCTCGAGCGCGGCGCGAAGCTGGCCGGGTTTGCGGCCGTCGAGGATGTGCGCGGAGATGCCCGCCGAGCACACCTTGCGAACCGCCTCGAGCTTGGTCTTCATCCCGCCCACCGACTCCTCGCCCTTGTCGGGACGCACGAAACGGAAGGCCTCCGAGATGTCGCGGACCTTGTTGACGCGCTTGCCATGCGCGTCCTGGAGCCCGTCGACGCTTGTGAGAATGATCAAATGGTCGGCCTGCGCGAGGATCGCGACCTCGGCGGAGAGGCGGTCGTTGTCGCCGAAGCGGAGTTCCTCGACGGCGACGGAGTCGTTCTCGTTGATGACCGGGATCACTCCCTTCTCGAGAAGGCGGTCGAGGGTGTTCCGGGCGTTGTCGCGGCGCATGAAGCTGTCGATGTCGCCGTGGGTGAGCAGGAGCTGGGCGACGGCGAGGCGGTGTTTTTTGAACGAGGTCGCGTAGAGCCGCATCAATTCCGGCTGGCCCGCCGCCGCGCACGCCTGCTTGCCGGGAAGATCGTCGGGGCGCTGTTTGAGCTTGAGCACGCGAACCCCCGCGGCGATGGCGGCGCTGCTCACAAGGATGCACGAGTGGCCCTCCCTCTGCAGCGAGGCGATCTCGGTGGAGAGGCGCGAAAATTGGCCGGCGTCGAGGGATTTCCCCCCGGGCGCGGAGAGCACGCCGGTGCCGAGTTTGATGACGATCCGTTTTTTCATGGATTGGAAATGATTTGAAGAAATCCGCTCTCGAGGGCAAGCGCCTCCTGGACGCCCGAGGCCAGCATGCGGCGGGTTCGCTCGAGCGCGTCGAGGCGGCGCAATAGCGAGCGCGCGTCCCCGGCCCCGGCGATCCGGCGAACGCCTTCGGAGACGGGCGCGCCGGGGACCAGGCGGTGGCGGAGCGCGGCGGCGAGTGTTCCGCCGAGGACGGCCAAAAGCCGCTCGCGCTCGCGCAGGGCGGTGGATTCGGTCTGGGCCTTGATGCGGTCCTCGCGCTCCGACTGCCACGCCTTGTCCACCGAATCGCGGTGGCGTTTCACCTGCTCCTTCAACTCGGACTCGAGCCCTTCGGAAACCGTCTCGCGGATTTCGGCGAGCCGCGACTGGAAAAACCGGGTGAATCCGAACGCCGCGGCCTCGCCGCCGTCCGAGAGCAGGGCGTCCTCGAACCGCTTCGCGACAAGGGCGGAGGTTTCGTCCGGAGCGTGGCCGGCGGGCGCGAGGAGCGGAATCGTGATGCAGCGGGAGAGGATCGTGGGCAGGACGGCGTCGCGCAAAGTCGTGGTGAGAATGATCAGGCAGCCCGCCGGCGGCTCCTCGAGCGTTTTCAGGAAGGCGTTCGCCGCCTCGGGTTGCAGGCGGTCGGCATCGTGGATCACCGCGACCTTGCCGGCGCCGCGCAGCGCCTTGACGTGGAGGAGGCGCTCCAATCCGCGAACGGGCTCGATGAGGATGCGGCGCAATTTCGACTCGGGCGCGATCCGGTGGAAATCGGGATGCGATTCGACGGCGTCGGGCCGCGTTTCCAGAACCAAGGCGGCCAACTCGCGGACGAGCCAGGATTTTCCGGATCCCGGAGGACCGCAGAGGAGGCAGGCGTGGGCGAGCCGGCCGGCCCTTCTGGCGCCGCTCAGCCGTTCGAACGCTTTTTCCTTGGCGAGGGCCATCGGTGTCGGAATCGGCGGGGGATCAACGCCCGCCCCTCATCCTCGGCGGCGGGAGCATCGCGGCGGGGCTTCCCCAGAAGGCCCAGTCGTTCCATTGCTGGGCCGCGCTCATGTTCAACTGCGCGGCGCTCATGTTCTCGTTCGCGATCTCCTGTTGGATGAGAAGTTCCTGGTATTTCCCGTAGGCCGCCTGGTTGCCGATGTAGACGATCCCCTGTTCGGGATCGGCATAGACATAGTAAAACTCGTCGCCGCGGAGCTTGCGCACGACCTTGTGGGGCGGGAGGGAGGCGAGCGATTCCATCCGGTCGGGGGTGTTGGCGGGGTTGGGCCGGAAGCCCGCGGCGGAGAGGAGCCGCTCGGTGTTCTCGCGGTTCGCCTTCTCGATGGCCGCGCATCCGCCCAGGAAAAGGGCCAGCATGGGCAGGAGGAGGATTTTTTTCATGGTTCCACTCTGTCCCACATTCCGCCGGTTCGAAAGAGGAAAACCGCCACCGGGAAAACCCTAGAGGACCCGCTCGAGCAGGTAGGCCTTCAGGTCCGCGACGGCGATCCGCTCCTGCCGCATCGAGTCGCGGTGCCGGAGCGTGACGGTGTCTTGTTTTTCGGGGCCGTTCTCGCCGATCGTGTCGAAGTCGATGGTGACGCAAAACGGCGTGCCCGCCTCGTCCTGCCGGCGGTAGCGGCGGCCGATCGCGCCGGCCTCGTCGTAGAAGACGTTCATGTGCGGGCGCAGGGCGGCGGCGATCTCGCGGGCTTTTTCGACCAGCGGCGGCTTGTTTTTGAGGAGCGGGAAAATGCCGCATTTCACCGGAGCCATGCGCGGGTGGAAGCGCATCACGGTGCGCGTCTCGGCGTTTCCTTTTTCATCGGCGACGGTCTCCTCGTCGAAGGCCTCGCAGAGGAGCGCGAGCACGGTGCGGTCCACCCCGGCGCTGGGCTCGACGACATGCGGGACGAAGCGTTCCTTGGTGGCCTCGTCGTAGTAGTCGAGCGGCTTGCCGGAGTGCTCGATGTGTTTCGAGAGATCGTAGTCGGTGCGGTAGGCGATGCCCTCGAGTTCGCTCACGCCGAAGGGAAACTCGTATTCGAGGTCGTAGGTTTTTTTGGAATAGAACGCGCGCTCGCCGTCGGGAATGTCGTGGATTTGAATCTTCGAGCGCGGGATGCCGATGTCCTCGTAGAAGCGGAGCCGCTCCTCGAGCCAGTAGTCGGTGAGCCGCATGCCGTCCTCGGGCCGGCAGAAATACTCGATCTCCATCTGCTCGAATTCGCGCGAGCGGAAGATGTAGTTGCGGGGATTGATCTCGTTGCGGAAGGCCTTTCCGATTTGCGCGATGCCGAAGGGGAGCTTCTGGCGCGAGGTGTCGAGCACGTTGCGGAAATTCACAAAGATCGCCTGCGCGGTCTCGGGGCGGAGGTAGACGAGGTTGTCCTCGCTCTCGAGCGGGCCCGCGTGGGATTTGAACATCAGATTGAAATCGCGCGGCTCGGTGAGATCCCGGCTGCCGCAGTTCGGGCAGTATTTCCGGCCGTCCTTCTCGGGCAGCTGATCGGCGCGGTTGCGCGAGTTGCACACCTTGCAGTCCACCATCGGGTCGCTGAACGTTTCCTCGTGGCCCGACGCCTTCCAGACCGCGCGGTTCATGATGATCGAGCCGTCCATGCCTTCCATGTCGTCGCGTTCGCGCACATTGCGCCGCCACCAGAAATCCTTCAGGTTTTTCTTCAACTCCACGCCGAGCGGTCCGAAATCCCAGAATCCGTTGAGCCCTCCGTAGATTTCGGAGGATTGGAAAACAAAACCCCGCCGCTTGCAGAGGCTGACGATTTTTTCCATGCGGGTGGCCGATGAGTCCTTGGACATAGGCGCGGAATGAAAGCGGACCCGCGCCCGCGCGTCAACGCGCCAACTCGGCCGCGGCCGCTTGCATTTTCACGGAACCGGATTAGGATTTCCTCCGAACGGGGGCGTAAAGGTTTCGACTTCGAGAGTGAAGCCCGGCCCGCATGTCGAGGATGATTCGTTGGCCTCGTTAAAAATCGGATCACACAAACAAACGCAGATTACGAAGATCTCGCTCTCGCGGCCTAATTGAGCCACGACGCGTTCCGGCCAACGCCTGCTAGGCCGGGACGCGACGACAGCAGGCTGGTCCGGGATG
>CAZVPK010000129.1:0-7378 GCA_964628505.1 uncultured Chthoniobacter sp. | reverse complement strand
AAGGCGCGATCGCGCGGGTTTTGTCAGAGCCGCACCGGCGTGTTGGCGCAAGGATGGCCTCCGCTCATCGCCCGTCGCGGCGGCATCCCCCGCGACAAATCAACCTGTCGACCTTTGCTAACCTCGCAAATACGCCGCGAGGGCCGCGGGATCCCCGTCGGTGTCGCGAACCTTTGCCAGAAAATCCGGCAGCGACTTTTTGTGGCCGTCTAAAAAACTCCGGTCGCCCGCGCAGCCATACATGATCTCGGGGCACAGGCAGCCGTTGAGAAAACACCGGGCCTTTTTGATGATGCGCGGCAACCAGGCGATGCCGTCGAACTCCAGGCTCTTCGGCGGCAATTCGCATTCGTTCACCACCGGCGGCGGCGGGGCGCCGCGCAGCACCTCGCGGAAGTAGGCCGAGCGGATCGCCGCGAGTTCCAGAAAGGTTTCGGCGGAGGGCTCGCCGTAGCGCGCGAGGTCGTCCACGCAGTCGTAGAGGAATTGGGCGCCGACTCCGTGGGCGGCCAGAATTTGCTGGTCGTCGGCGTCGAGCAGTTCCCGGGGGTCGCGGCAGCCGCGCCCGTAGGCGGCTCGGGCTTCGGCATGGAGGCGGGCGAGGATTTCGGTGTCTTCGGGTTTCATGGTTCCTGTGGTTTCGGGTCGCCCTGCTCGAGGAACCGCACACGGCGGTCCGAGCGGGGCAGGAGAATGGTGACGGTGAGTCCGCGGCCGGGCGAGCTTTCCAGAATCACCTCGCCGCCGTGCGATCTCACGATCCGCCGCACGATGAGGAGTCCCAGTCCGTTTCCATCGGACTTCGTGGTGAAGTAGGGCTCGAAAATCCGCGTGATGTTTTCGGGGGAAATCCCGCCGCCGGTGTCGGCGAAGACCACGCTCACGTGCTCGGCGTCCTGCTTGGTTTCGACATGCAGGATGCCGCCGGCCTTCATCGCCTGGAACGAATTCCGGCAGATGTTGTAGAAGGCCTGCTTGAGCTGGTCGCGGTCGATCGAGATCGCGGGGAGCGCCTTGGCCAGCCGCTTCTCGAGCAGGATGTCGCGGTCCGTGATTTCGGGTCCGAGAAATTGCAGCACCTCCTCGACGACCTCGTTCAAATCCTCGGGCTGCAGCTTGAGCGCCTGGGGACGGATCGCCCGCAGGAATTGCGTGATGATGCTGTCGAGGCGAGCCACCTCGCCGCGGGCGATGTTCACCGACTCGTCGAGGGCCGCGCGCTGCTTGGGCGGAACCTTCGAGAGGTTCCGCTGCAAAAGTTGAAGATGGATGTTGAGCGAGTTGAGGGGATTCCCGATCTCGTGGGCCACCCCGGCGGCCAGCATCGTGAGCGCCGAGAAGCGCTCGACCTCGATCGTCTCCTCGGTCTGGCGCCGGCTCTCGGTGATGTCGCGAAGAATCAGGGCGAGCCCGACCGTCTGGCGGTTTTTCGCGAGCTTTTCATCGGACTGCAACGGCACGACGTAGAAATTCAGAATCCGGTTTTCGGGATAGAACACCTCGAGGTCGCGGCTCACGATTTCGTTGCGGTCGCCGCCCAGCGCGCTCCAATCGATCCCGCGAACGACCTCGGCCAGCGGTTTTCCGAGGCTCGGATCGGCGTCGATTCCGAAAAATCCGCACGCCGCGCGGTTGATGTAGAGAATCCGGCCCTCGGGGTTCGTCACGATCACGCCCTCGAGGATGGCGTTGAAGATCGTTTCGAGGAACCCCTTCTCGCGGGCGATTTCGACGAGGTAGTTCTGGACCTCGCCGGGTTGGACGAGCGGAAGCCGCTCGATGAGTTTGTCGAGAAAACCGCGTTTCATGGAGGAGTCAGGATTTTCTGCATTGGACCGCCTGCTCGCGCGAGGCGAATCTCACGAAGCCCCGCGCCCCCGGCCGCCCGTTCCCCGACGCCCCCCACCCCCCGAAGGGCAGCGTGGAGGGAGAAAACGTCGTGGGCAGGTTTTGATAAAGATTGCCGACGGCGAGTCCCGCGCCGAGCGATTCGAACCGCCCGGCGGAGGATGTGAATACCGAGGCGGTCAATCCGAAATCCCAGGCGGCGTGCCGCTCCAGCGCCTGCGCGTCCGATTGGAAAATCTCGACCGCCAGCACCGGCAGGAAGGTTTCCTCGCGGGCGAGCGGGGTTTGGTCCATGGCGCGGGGGTCGCAGACAAGGACCGCCGCCGGCAGAGCGTAGTAGCCGTGCTGGCCTTGGGGATTCGTTTCCAAAACGCCGCCGGGGAGAATCCACTCGCCGATGTCGAGCGAGACGAGTTCCTCGTAGCGTTCGTGCGCCGCGTAGCTGATCAACGGCCCGAGCATCGTCGTTTCCTCGAGCACATCGCCGGGCTTGTAGCGGGAGACCGAGGCCAGGAACCGTTCCAAAAAATCCTCGGCCACTTTTTCATGGACCAATACCCGCGAGGTCGCATTGCACCGCTGCCCGGCCGTGAGGCACAGACCGTCCGCCACCGCCTCGGCCGCCAATTCCAAATCGGCGTCCTCGCACACGATCGCGGAATTTTTCCCTCCGAGTTCGAGGGCGAGCGTTTTCGAATAGTCGGTGGCGAGTTGACGCGCCAACTCGCGCCCGGCGGGGATCGAACCGGTGAAACACACCGAGCGGATGCCGGGATGCAGGCAAAGCGCGCGGCCGGTCTCGCCCCAGCCGGGCAGGATTTCGAAAACCCCGTCCGGCAATCCGCACCGCATCGCCTGCGCGTAGGCGAGGCCGGTGTTCACCGCCAGCGGCGAGGGTTTGAAGACCACCGTGTTCCCCGCCAGCAAATACCCGGCCGCCGCGCCATGGCCCAAATGAACCGGGAAATTGAACGGCGCGATCACCGCCGCGGGTCCGGGCGCGCGACGCCTCACCCTCGCCGGATGCGGGCCGTCCTCCACAACCTCGTCGCGAAGAAATTTCTCGCCGTCGGCAAACGTGAGATCGAACTTCGCCACCACCGCGGCCATCTCCAGCCTGGATTCCCGCAACGGCTTGCCCGTCTCCCTCGAAATCAAAACCGCCAGTTGCTCCGAGCGGTCCTTCAAGGCCTCCTTGCACTTCTCCAGCGCGGCGCGGCGCTCGTCCAGGGACAACGCGGACCATTTTGGAAAAGCCGCCCGCGCCTTGCCCACCGCCTCCTCCAAATCTCCGGAATGAACCTCGGGAAAAACAAACCCGAGATCGGCCGGCGAGGAATTCCGCCAAGTTTGCGGGTCCTTGATCATGCCTCCAATGTCGCCCCGCCCGCCCGAATTCTCAATGCCATTCGCGTCTCGACACGGGGCGAGGCGTTTCCTTATCTAAAAGACGCACTCATTTTTTCCACCCCTATGCCTCGATACAATTACGTTGCCTTGGACGCCCGCGGTCAGGAAGCCACCGGAGTCCTCGACGCCGAGTCCCAGAACGACGCCGTCGCCCAGATCCGCCAGGCCGGGTATTTTCCCAAAAGCATCGTCGAGGAGGGCAAGGGGCCCAAGCGCAAGGCCAAGGCCGCCGCGGCAGGCGGTTCGGCGTTGAACAAGGAGATCAAGCTCAACATCAACATCCCCTTCCTCGAGCGGAAGACCATCAAGGCGCGCACCCTGATGATCTTCACGCGCCAGCTCGCCACGCTCATCGACGCCGGCCTCCCGCTCCTCCGCGGCCTCACCGTTCTCTCGAAACAGGAACCCGACCCCGTCCTCAAGAAAACCATCGTCAACATCGCCGAGTCCGTCCAAGGCGGCGGCACCTTCTCCGAGGCCCTCTCCGGCCACCCGAGGATTTTCAACAAACTTTACATCAACATGGTCAAGGCGGGCGAACTCGGCGGCGTGCTCGAGGTCGTCCTCCTGCGCCTCGCGGAGTTCCAGGAGAAGGCCCAGAAGATCAAAAACAAGGTCGTCTCCGCGATGTTCTATCCGGTGATCGTTCTGGTGATCGCGATTGTGATCATGGCCTTTCTTCTGGTTTTCATCGTTCCGAAATTCGAGGCGATTTTCGCCGACATGCTCGGCGGCAAGCCCCTCCCGGCCCTCACCCAGTTCGTCATCGGCACCAGCAATCTCGTCAAAAACAACCTCCTCGCGATCCTCGCCGGCATCGCGGCGCTTGCCGTCATCTACAAGCTGGTGGCCCGCACGCCCAAGGGCTCCGCGGCGATCGACGCCTTCAAACTCCGAGCCCCCGTCTTCGGCGACCTCACCCGCAAGAGTGGCATCTCGCGTTTTTCCCGCACGCTCGGAACCCTCGTCACCAGCGGCGTTCCCATTCTCCAGGCCCTCAACATCACCCGCGACACCGCCGGCAACGCCGTGCTTTCGGACGCCATCACCAAAGTCCACGACTCCGTGCGCGAGGGCGAATCCATCGTCCAACCGCTCGAGGCCAGCGGCGTCTTCCCGCCCATGGTCATCAGCATGATCGATGTCGGCGAGGAAACCGGCCAGCTCCCCGAAATGCTTCTCAAGATCGCCGACGTCTACGACGACGAGGTGGACAACGCCGTCACCGGTCTCACCTCGCTCCTCGAGCCGGTGATGATTGTTTTTCTGGCTGTGATCGTGGGAACCATCGTGATCGCCCTCTTCCTGCCGTTGATCAGCATCATCACCGGCATGCAGCAGCAGTAAAAAACCGGACGCGGCCTATTCGAGATACAGCCGGCTGCCCACCGGCGCGAACCGCCCGATGTTCGCCCGCGGCGCCCGCTGGTCCCGCGTCGATTCGTCCATCGGCAAAAAATCCGCGGCCCCGCTCGCGAAGGCCACCATCGCCTTGCCCCCGTGGCGGAAATGGACAGTGACCTCCGTCTCGTCGATGCCGTAGAACTCCTCGATCATCGGATTCCGCGCGCTCGCCGGCTTGGTGAACGTGTTCACCTGCGCGGACGTGAAAAACATCACCACTTTCGAGGCATCCCCGAGCGCGGTTTGTTTTTTCAACGGCAGGTTTCCAAGAAATCCCCCGCCCAGAAGCGTGTTGTAGCCGATCCCGATGTAGCCGTTGCGGTATTTCGGTTTGAACGCCCGCCCGCCCAACGCGAAACTCGGATCCGGCCTCAACGATTTCGGCACATACTCGCCCAGCGGCCCCCGCGACGGATCGAACTCCCGCCGGCCCTCGGGCCTGGAAACACTCGCGGCCGGCTCGAATCCAAACCACCACCGAACCCCCTTCTCCGCCCCCCTCACCTTTTCCCGGTAGGTCCAGAACGTGTTTTGGTGGTCCGCGAGATACGCCATCCCGCCCGCCGCGAGTTGCCGGATGTTGTTCGCCGAGACCGCCAGCGACGAGGCCGCATGGGCCTTCCGCCCCGCGACGAACACCAGCGAGCCGAGCACCGCCGCCAAGGCGATCGCCACCAGCAATTCAACAAGCGAAAATCCGCCGTCGCGCATGGATGAGCACCCCTCCCCCCGCCAGCAAAAGCCAAAGCGCCCCCGGTTCGGGAACCGCCACCGCCTCGGGCTGCACCACCGCCCGCCCGACGAATCCCGGCGCGAATCCCAACGCATCCCAGGACCCGTCCACCAATTCCCGATCCCCCATCCCGATCGGCGAGGTGAACCAACTCACGCTGGAATACAACGCGCTCCCCGGCGTGTCGTAGAGACTCGGCTCCGGATCTCCGAAGTTCGTGTATTCGAAATTTCCCCCGAAGATCAGGTATTCCCAATACCCCGTCTCCCAGTCCGCCCGCGTTCGAGCCGGTGTCGAACCCG
Source organism: uncultured Chthoniobacter sp. (assembly GCA_964628505.1). GTDB lineage: Bacteria > Verrucomicrobiota > Verrucomicrobiia > Chthoniobacterales > Terrimicrobiaceae > UBA967. Next base: position 1,681 of record CAZVPK010000129.1, on the reverse strand, counting down.
CATACACCAGCGAAAACACCGAGTCGCCGAACGAGTATCTCACCAGGCCCGACGCCAGCCGCGCATCCGCCCCCCCCAGGCTCCCGACCGGATCGCCAAACGGATCCTCGATCGACGTGCTCCCCGCGATCGCGTTGAGCATGTCCAGCCCCGTCGCATTCCCGCTCCAGCGGTATCCCCACGCCAGCGCCCCCGGGCTGATGTCGTCGTTCCATTGGATCACCAGCGCCGCGCGGTTCGGCCCCGCGCCCACCCAATACTCGATATCGTCGAAGCTCCCGACGAGCTGCGCGTTTCCATCCCAGGCCGCCGCGGCGAACGCCAGCACAGCCGTCAGTGTTTTTTTCATCCTGTCGTTTCTCCAGACGGGGAATGTCGTCGGACAATCCCTTCCCCCGTGTGCGAAAGGACCACCCCCGGCACGGACAGTCCTGCGCTGCCGTTGCGCCATTGCAGGCGCTGTGCGGTTTTCTCCGCCGGTTCGAACCCGGACTTTGACCTTTGCGCGACAGTGAGGGACTTCCACCCATTCTTTCCTAGGCCGGCGGATTGGTTTGCTTGTGAAAAAAAGAACTCCCCGGCACGAGACCGGACAGGAGGCAGTCAATTCCCCCGCCCCCGCCATGTCAACCCCGCGTTTCCGCAATTTCCAGCCTCCCGCGGCGGGAAAAGCACCGCCCTCCGGCTAGCGAACACCCCTCTTGACATGGGAAAATCTTGCCACCCCCCACCCCCGACCCGCCGCATCGGCAAAATTTTCCCGACCTTGAGGGGAAAATCTTCAAAAATCAGGTTGGCACGGCGCTTGCTTCACGTCCCGGTGCAGTGAAACGACCCAAGGATATGGGTCACAACCCAAATAAATCATTATGATATCAATCAACGTCAACTCCGCCGCGAGCGCCTCCGGCCTCAACCTCGGAAAAACCAACGACGCCCTGCAAAAGAGCCTGCAAAGACTCTCCAGCGGCTCACGGATCGTCAACTCCAGCGATGACGCTGGCGGCTTGGCCGTATCCATGAAAATGAGCGCCGCGCTCAAACGCACGGAAGCTACTGCAATCAACCTCCAGAACGCCAAGTCGTTCCTCCAAACCCAAGACGGCGCCTTCAAGGTTGCCGATAAGGTTTTGAGCCGCATGTCCGAACTCGCCACTTTGGCCAATGATCCGACGAAGAATGCTGGCGACATCGCTCTCTACGACAAAGAATTTAGAAACCTGCAACTCCAACTGACGAGTCTTGGAACAGAGGAATTCAACGGAGTTGCCCTTTTCGGAACTGGTCCAGCTCTTCAAGTTTCGACATCCGAAGATGGCGCACAAACGCTGGGAATTTCTCAAGCCGACATTACCGGTGCGGGCGATACTTCCAGCGCCATGTATACCGTCATAAGTCTCGGCGGAACAACCGGAAGTGCGCTGACCGGAACCAACGCGCCACAAGTGACCGTTGATATTCAAAATGCCATCCAGCAACTCGCCACAATGCGTGCCCAAAACGGCGCCGAGGAAAGCCGCGTGAACTTCGCGATGGACCTCTTAAAAATCAACGCCATCAACCTTGAAGCCGCGAACAGCCGCATCATCGATGTGGATGTCGCCGCCGAGAGCACCCAGTTGGCCCGCTACCAAATCCTGCAACAAGCCGGCACCGCAATGTTGGCCCAAGCCAACACCAG
>CAZVPK010000128.1:0-7380 GCA_964628505.1 uncultured Chthoniobacter sp. | reverse complement strand
ACCGGGCGATGCTTGCCGATGTGGATGTGGTTTTTGTCGCGCAGAAGCGTGGGGCGGGGGATAATTTTTTCCCGTCGAAATTGCTGGGCGTCATGGCTCAATCGAAGCCGTTGCTCGTTGCCGCAGAGCCGGAATGCGAGTTGGCGCGCTCGGTCCGGAAATGGGACTGCGGCTGCGTGGCGGCTCCAGACGACATTCCCGCGCTGACCGCCCATCTCGCGGAGTTGGCGGCGGGCGGGGAGTTGCGGGGCCGTCTCGGAAAGAACGGGCGAAGGGAGGTGGTGGCGTTTGATCGGGGGAGGGTTTTGGACGATTGGCGGGAACGAATTCGCCGGTTGGCGGCGGGATAGAAAAAGCGGACCTGAACGGTCCGTTTTTTTTTGCTCTTTTGTGGTCCCGCCCGAAGCCGAAAAAACCATTCAACCGATCAACGGTTTTCATTGTCGAACCTTTGGTTTTATCAACCCCAATCGGGATTTATTGAATACTGTCTCTTTGGCGTAGTGAAACCCCTCGCCTCGTTTGTTCTGCTTTGAACCGTAGAATTCCCATATTACTTCTTCTGCTGGCTTTGCTTGGTCTCGGGATATGGTTGTTCTCCGAGCCGAGCGATTCCGCCGACACCGATGCGAAGAATACCCCAGTAGTCGAGTCGAAATCGGTTTCTCCGTCGACCGCGCCGGTGGCTTCCAGTCCGGCCGCCTCGTCCCCGCCGATCTCGATCTCCTCTCCGTCCGCCAGTCCCGCCGTTTATTCCGGTCCGTCCATCGCCGATGTGCTGGAAGGCGTGGATTTGACCATTCCGGCCGAGCGCGCGCGGGTCGTGGCGAAAATCCAAAACATCGAAACGGCGCGCCGCGAGGCCGGACGGGTGCGGGCCCGGGAATCGGGGATGCCGTTGCGCGTGGAGCGCCCCGACGGAACGGTGCAGGAGGTGGCGGGCATCGACGAGTTCGGCAAGGTGGTTTACTTCACCACCCACAATGTCAACGCCGCCATTTCCTCCGGCGCGAAGGTTTTGAACGCCTCCCCCTACAACCTCACGGGCAGCGGGGAGGTGATCGGAATGTGGGACGGCGGGTCCGGTCGCTCGACGCACCAGGAATTCGGCGGCCGCCTCACCGTGATGGACGGGTCCGCTGTGAACAACCACGCGACGCATGTGGGGGGAACGATGATCGCCGCGGGTGTGTCCGCCAACGCGAAGGGAATGGCCCCGGCGGCCAATGTCGATTCCTACGACTGGACCAGCGACAAAACCGAGATGACCGCCCGCGGCGCGGCGGGTCCCGCCGAGTCGGGGAAGATTTTCCTCTCGAACCACAGCTACGGCTACATCAGCGGTTGGAATTATGTGAACGGCGGCAGTCCATACCGCCTGTGGGAGTGGTATGGAACCGGCACCACCGCCTCCGGCGCCGAACAAAATTTCGGGCGCTACAACACCTACGCGCGGGACACCGATTCGCTCGCCTACGCCGCACCCTACTACTTGATTTTCCGCAGCGCGGGCAACGAACGCTCGAACAACCCCGTGAACGGCGATGCGGTCTCGCTCTCCGCCGGAGGGTCCACGGTCGTCTCCTACAACAGTTCCACCCATCCCGCGGGCGACGGCGCCTACCGGAACGGATACGAAAACATCGGCTTCGACGCCTTGGCGAAAAATGTGGTCGCCATCGGCGCGGTGACGGACGCCGTGTCCTTCGGGAGCCGGTCGCCGGACTCGGCCACGCCCACCAGTTTCAGTTCCTTCGGACCCTCCGACGACGGCCGCATCAAGCCCGACCTGGTGGCCAACGGCGACGGGCTCTACTCCACCCTCAGCTCCGGCGACACCGCCTATGGAACCATGAGCGGCACCAGCATGTCCTCGCCCAGCGCCACGGGCACGGCCTCGCTGCTCGTCCAGGAATACCGGCGGCTTTTCCCCGGCGGCGCGATGCGTTCCAGCACGCTCAAGGGCCTCCTCATCCACACCGCCGACGACCGCGGAAACGCCGGACCCGATTACCAATACGGCTGGGGATTGATCAATGCGCAGGCTGCCGTGGACCTCATCCGCGACCACCAGTCCAAGCCGGCCAAAAAGCGGATCACCGAGGCCACGCTCAACACCTCCACCCAGACCATCCACCACGACATCATCTGGGACGGTTCCTCCCCGATCCGCGTGACGCTTTGCTGGACCGATCCCGCCGGGACCTCCACGACGACCTCCGACCTGCGCTCCGCCCGGCTCAAAAACGATCTGAATGTGAAGGTCGTCGCCCCGGACAATTCCGAGCATTTCCCCTTCGTGATGCCCTTCGTCGGCACCTGGACCGTCGAGTCCATGGCCCAGCCCGCCACGCGCGGCGTCAACACCACCGACAATGTCGAACAGGTTTACATCCCGACCCCCCCGGAGGCCGGCCAATACCGCATCAGCGTGAGCTACACCGGCACTCTCACGAACAACCAGCAGACCTACTCGCTGCTGGTGAGCGGTTCCGCCGACCAGGCGCCGACCGGCACGCTTCCCACGGCTTGGCACAATCCCTCGCTCAACGAGGCCCTGATCGGCCAAACCATGCGCAATCCCGAGCACGAGATCGCCCCCGGCGCGGCCTTCACCGTGTTCACCGGCGTGAGAAAATTCAACAACCCCGACTACGGCGTGGCCAACCAGACCGGCGGCACGCTGTATTACCGGGCCGGAACGAACGGCACCTGGTCCTCGACCTCCCTGGGTTGGCATTCCGACAACGGCGACTACCAGTTCTGGAAAGCCGATGTGCCCGGTTCCGCCACCTCCGGGGTGGTCCAATACTACATCCGCATGACCTTCGATTCCGGCGTGGCCTCGCCGGTCTACCTCCACGGAAACGACGGCGGCGGATTCGTCACCACCAACCAGACCGTCGCGCAAACCACCCCCTACTCGGTCCGGAACCGGATCGCCTGGCTGTGGCACGAGCCCGGAGCGGCCGGCCACCAGACTGTCAACGGCACCACGGCCACGCTCAACGCCTACCTCGGCTACATTGCGAAGGACGGCTCATCCTACCAGGCCGCCACCAACGGCACGGTCTACTACACCACGGACGGCAGCACCCCGGTGGGCGGACTCGGCGTCGCCTCCGACAACGCCACGCTCACATTCCCGTTCAGCTACATCGCGAAGCAGCCGAACAACAGCGCCGCCGGCGACCAGATGCACTGGCGCGCCGTCCTGGGCGGCCTGCCCGGCGGAGCCAATGTCAAATACCGCGTCGGCTTTTGGAACTCCGCCACCAACGAGGAAAAATTCCAGCCCGCCGCCAGCGATGCCGCGTTTGATTTCAACATCGAATCCACCGACACCCCGGCGACGGTCGCGCTTGGAAATCTCTCGCAGACCTACGACGGCACCGCGCGCAGTGTTTCGGTGACGACGAATCCCGCCGGGCTCACGGTCGCCGTGACCTACAACGGTTCGGCCACCGTGCCCACGGCCGCGGGAAATTATTCCGTCAGCGCCACGGTCACGCAATCCGGCTACTCGGGCTCGGCCGCCGGCACGCTTTCGGTGGCGCGCAAGGGGCTCACGATTTCCGGCCTCGCCGCCTCGAACAAAATCCACGACGGCACCACATCCGCCACCGTCACCGGCAACGCCTCGCTGGTCGGCGTGATCGCGGGCGATGCCGGCCAGGTCGTGCTCGGCGGCACGCCGGTGTTCGCGTTTGCCGACGCCAACATCGGCCTCTCCAAACCGGTCACCGTCTCCGGCTACACGATCTCGGGCAACAAATCCGCCAACTACCTCCTCGCCCAGCCCTCCCTCGCGGCCAACATCACGATCGCCCCGGGCTCGACACTCACCGAGATTTCCGGCTCCGCCCAATCCCAGGCGGAAAGCCCCACGGCCTCCTCCAACGGCACTTCGCACGCCTGGACCCCCGCCAGCGATGTCGCGGGCTTCAACGGCGCCGGCTTCCTCCAGGCCACGCCGGACAACGGCACGAAACTCTCCAGCACCACCGGCAGCCCGATGGTCTCCTACACGGTGAATGTCACCCACCCGGGCACCTATTATCTCTGGCTGCGCGGATACGCCGCGACCGCCGACAAGGCCCGCGCGTTCGTCGGCCTGAACAACGGCACGCCCGCCTTGGTGGGCCTCTCCGATCTCAACGCCTGGAAATGGACGAACTCGAACCGCGCCGCCGGTTCCACCGCGCCGGTTTCCTTCACCGTCGTCTCGGCCGGCAACCAGACGATCAAGGTGTGGATGGCCGACGCGGGCTTCCGGTTCGATCAACTTCTCCTCACCGTCAATCCCGACTTCACTCCCGAGATCTCCGGGGACTTCTGGAGGAACCAAAACATCTACCAAATCCTCACCGACCGCTTCTTCGACGGCAACCCGTCGAACAACAATGTCTATGGCTGGGCCGAGCCGAATGTCGGCAACAAAACCCACGGAGGCGACTTCGAGGGTGTCATCGACAAGCTCGACTATGTGAAGGCGCTCGGCGCGACCGCGCTCTGGATTTCCCCGGTCGTGAAAAACGGCGCGGGCGACTACGACTACCACGGCTACGCCGGGACGGATTTCTACAGCACCGATCCACGCTTCGGCTCGCTCGCCGACCTGCGGCGCCTCGTTTTCGAGGCCAACAAACGCGGTATCCTGGTCGTCAACGATGTGGTCGTGAACCATGCCAGCACTTGGGTGGACAGCGCGGACGCGGGTTGGCCCGCCTTCCGCACGCCGCCCTCGGGCTACACGCTCCGCTACAATTCCGGCGGCAACAAATACGCCGCGCCCTTCAACGACGCCTCCCTCCAGGCCGCGTTCGGAAACACAAACCTCGCAAACATTTTCCACAACCACGGCGCCATCCAGGATTGGACCAACACCACGCAGGCCGAATATGGCGAGTTCAGCGGACTCGATGACTTCCGCAGCTCGTCCCAATATGTCCGCGACCGCATGGCGGAGATCTACAGCTGGTGGATCCAGCAGGCCGGCTTCGACGCGTTCCGGGTGGATACCGTCAAGCATGTCGAGATGGATTTCTGGAACGATTGGAATCCCCGCATCCGCTCCGCCGCCGCCGCCGCGGGCAAGCCGAACTTCCTCCAGTTCGGAGAGGTCTACGACGGCGGAGACGCCAAGGTCGGCTCCTACACCGGCACGAAAACCACCGCCAATTTCAAATTCGATTCCGTCCTCGACTTCCCGCTCTACTACCAGAAGAAAAGCGTCTTCGCCTCCGCCGACGCGGCCACCAGCCAGCTCGAGGGCCGCTACGGCAATCTCAACAGCTCGAACTACGACCCCGCCGCGCTGCAATCGTTGGTCACCTTCCTCGACAACCACGACCTCCAGCGCTTCCTCAATGTCTCGGGAAACAACACCGCCCGCCTCGATGTCGCGCTCGCCTTCCTCTACTCGGCGCGCGGCATTCCCTGCCTCTACTACGGCACCGAGCAGGATTTCAACGGGGGCAACGATCCCACGAACCGCGAGGACATGTTCGACGGCGCCTACGAGAGCGGTCCGTCCCTCGGCGACAATTTCAACATGACCAGTCCGCGCTTCAAGCGCGTCGCCCTGCTCAACAATCTCCGCCGCCTCCACCCCGCCCTGCGCACCGGCGAGCACGTCAACCTCTGGGCGAATTTCTCGGGCCCCGGTCTCTTCGCCTACGCGCGCCGACTCGGCGGCGAGGAGGTTTTCGTCGTCCTCAACACCGCCTCCACCAGTCAAACCATTGGCGCCCGTCCCACGATCCATCCGGCCGGAACCGTCCTCGTCAACCTCCTGAACACCGCCGAAACCGTCACCGTGGTCTCCGGTTCGGACGGCATCCCCTCGATGGCGATTTCCCCCATGTCGGTGAAAATGTTCGTCGCCCAGTCGCAGAGGAAACCCCTCTCGCCGGTGGTGGAATCCGTCTCGCCCGCCCATGATGCCGCTTCGGCCTCCGTCTCCGCGAACATTACTGTCACCTTCAGCAAGGCCATGAACCGCTCCGCGGTTCAATCCGCCTTTGCGATCACGCCCTCGGCGGCCGGTTCGTTCTCCTGGAATTCCGGCAACACGGTGATGACTTTCACGCCCTCCTCGCCGCTTTCCGGCAACACCGGCCACACGGTCCGCATCGACACCGCCGCCGTGGATTCCGAGGCCGTTTCCTTCCACGCCCCGTTTGAATCCGTGTTCCGAACCGGTGCCGCGCCCGTGGCCGCCACCGTGACGCTCGGCAATCTCGCCCAGACCTACAACCGGACCGCGCGCAGCGCCTCCGCCACCACCAATCCGTCGGGCCTCGCGATTTCCCTCACCTATAACGGATCGGCCACCGCTCCCACCAATGCCGGCAACTACACGGTCAACGCCACCGTCACCGAGCCCGGCTATTCGGGTTCGGCCACCGGCACGCTTTCGATCGCGCGGAAGGGCCTGACCATCTCCGGCCTCGCCGGCGTGAGCAGGGGCTTCGATGGAACCACCGCAGCCAGCGTTTCCGGAACGGCCTCCCTTGTCGGCGTGGTGGCCGGCGACACCGTCACCCTCGGCGGCACGCCCGTGTTTTCTTTTGCCAACGCCACGGTGGGAACCAACAAGCCCATCACCGCATCGGGCTACACCATCTCCGGTTCGTCCGCCTCCAACTACTCGCTCGCCCAGCCCTCGGGGCTCACCGCGAACATCACCGCCGCTCCCGCGACGATTTCGCTCGGCAATCTCACGCAAGCCTACAACCGCACCGCGCGCAGCGTCTCTTTCACGACGAATCCCGCGGGCCTCGCGGTTTCAGTGACCTACAACGGATCCGCCACCGCACCCAGGAACGCCGGCAATTACACCCTCAACGCCACCATCACCGAGCCCGGTTACTCGGGTTCCGCCACCGGCACGCTCTCGATCACACGGAAAGGCCTGACCATCTCCGGCCTCGCCGGCGTGGACAAAACCTTCGACGGCACGGCCACCGCCAGCGTTTCCGGAACCGCCGCGCTTGTCGGTGTGGTTGCCGGTGACACGGTGATGCTCGGCGGCTCGCCGGTCTTCTCCTTTGCGGACGCCTCCGTGGGTGTGGGCAAACCCCTCACCGCCGCGGGCTACACGATTTCCGGCAGTTCGGCCGCGAACTACTCGCTCGCGCAGCCCACCGGCCTCAGCGCCTCGATCAACGCCGCCCCGGCCACGGTGACTCTGGGAAATCTCAGCCAGACCTACAACCGCACCGCGCGCAGCGCCTCGGTGACGACGACTCCGTCGGGACTTGCCGTTTCCGTCGTCTACAACGGCTCGTCCACGCCCCCGAGGAACGCCGGCAACTACACCGTCAACGCCACCGTCACAGAGCCCGGCTATTCGGGTTCCGCCACCGGCACCCTTTC
>CAZVPK010000127.1:0-7384 GCA_964628505.1 uncultured Chthoniobacter sp. | reverse complement strand
GCCTTCGCGTTCAAACTCTACGACGAACAGGGCTTCCCCCTCGACCTCACCGAACTCATGGCCCGCGAACGCGGCATCACGGTGGACACCGACGGATTCGAGAAACTCATGGAGGCCCAGCGCGCCCGCGCCCGCGCCGCCCAGAAAAAAGAGGTCATAACCCTTTCGGAAATCGAGACCACCACGCCGACCCACTTCACCGGCTACGACTCGCTCACCGAAAAAGCCCGCGTCCTTGAGGTCGTTTCTATCAAGGACAAAACCGCCGTCATTCTCGACGCCACGCCCTGCTACGCGGAAATGGGCGGCCAACTCGGTGACACGGCTGAAATCACCGGCTCGGGCCAACTCTGGCATGTCACCAACACCCGCAAAACGGGCGACACCTTTCTCCACCTTCTCGATTCATCGGATGCCCCCGCGGTGGGCGACGAAATCGAAATCTCCGTCACCGGCCCCCGCCGCGCGGCAATCCAGCGCCACCACACCGTCACCCACCTCCTTCACTGGGCACTCCACGAGGTCGTTTCCAAGGAGGCCACTCAAAAAGGATCTTCGGTCGCACCGGACAAACTCACCTTCGACTTCAACAGCGCCCCCCTCACCACGCAACAAGTCCGCGACATCGAAACCCTCGTCAATGAACGCATCCTCGCCAACTCGCCTGTGAGCTGGACCGAAGTCCCCTACGCCGATGTCCGCAGCCGCGCCGACATCATGCAATTCTTCGGCGACAAATACGGCGACACCGTTCGCGTTGTCCAAATCGGCGGATCGCCCGCGAAGCTCGACGGCTACTCGATGGAACTCTGCGCGGGCACCCACACCCGCGCCACCGGGGAGATCGGCCTCTTCCGCATCCTCTCCGAAGCCGCCATCGCCGCAGGCGTCCGCCGCATCGAAGCCGTTGCGGGCATCGAAGCCACCTCGCTCGCCGTGCAGGAATCCCAGCGCCTCCACGACATCGCCCGCCTGCTCAATTCGCCTATCGCCGAAATCGAGAAAAAACTCGAAGCCCTCCTCGCACACCAGAAGGACCTCGAAAAAACCCTCAAGGCGGTCCGCACACGCGAAGCCGCTTCGTCCGCGAAAGACCTCGCCGCCTCCGCCGAGTCGCTCAACGGCATCCCGGTCATCGCTGCCAATCTTGCTACGGCGGATGCCGACCATCTCCAAGCCGTCCTCGATGCCTTGAAATCCTCGTTCGAGGGCATCGTCGTTCTCGCCGCCTCATCCGACAACACCGTCGCCCTCGCCGCAAGCGTCTCCCCGGCCCATATCTCCAGATTCCAAGCGGGAAAAATCATCCAAACCATCGCCCCGATCGTGGGCGGAAAAGGGGGTGGAAAACCCGATGCCGCCCGCGGCGGCGGCAAGGACGCCTCGAAAATCCCCGATGCCCTCGCTGCCGCTAAAGCACTCGTCACTGCCTGACATCAACCCGATCCCATCACCGTGTCACAACCACTCGTCATCGCCGGTAGAACCTTTTCCTCAAGACTCCTGCTCGGAACCGGCAAGTTTCCGTCCAACGAATCCATGCGCGACGCCCTCGCGGCGAGCGGATGCGAGATCGTCACCGTAGCCCTCCGACGCGCGGACCTCAGCGGCGCGAAGGATCCCTACGCGAACATTCTCGAGTTCATCGATCCGAAAAAATACCTCCTCCTGCCGAACACCAGCGGTGCCATGAACGCGGAGGAGGCCGTTCGTCTCTCCAGACTCGCCGCCGCCGCTGGACTTCCCATGTGGGTCAAACTCGAAATCCACCCCGACCCGCACTACCTCCTTCCCGACCCGATCGAGACACTCGCCGCTGCTGAAATCCTCGTGAAGGAGGGCTTCACCGTTCTCCCCTACATCAACGCGGACCCGGTTCTCGCCCGCCGCCTGCAGGATGTCGGAACAGCGACCGTCATGCCCCTCGGCGCCCCCATCGGCAGCAACCGCGGCATCGAAACCCGCGCCCAGATCGAAATCATCATCAACCAAGCCACCGTTCCTGTCGTGGTGGATGCGGGCATCGGCGCCCCAAGCCATGCCGCCGAAGCCATCGAAATGGGGGCGGATGCCGTGCTCGTGAACACCGCCATCGCCGCGGCCCAAGACCCCGTGCGCATGGCCCGTGCGTTCAAGGCCACCGTCGAGGCGGCTTACGATGCCCGAGAGGCCGGACTCCCGATGCAACTCGACCACGCCTCGCCCACCAGCCCGCTGGCCACGTTTCTCAAGTCCTCGACGTAGCCGGCGCCAGCACGCGCAGCTTTCGGTTCGAGATACGGAACTCGCACGGCAACACTCCCGCAACCTCGCCGTCCAACTCCACCGGCACATCCCCCTCGCTTGTCACCGTCAGCGAGGGCGTTTGCAGATACTCGACATCCGGCAGGTCCGGATGCGTCCCGAAGGCGATCGCCTGGAAATACCGCACCACATCCCAGTGGCTCTGGTTTTGGAACACGACCACATCCAGCAACCCGTCATCAAGACGGGCGTGCTTGAACAGCGGGAACGGCCCGCCGTAAAGCCTCCCGTTGCCGATCAGCAAAAACGACCCCTCGCGCTCCGCTCCATCGACGGTCACCGCCCTCACCCTCGGCGGCTTCACCGCCGCAACCTGTGCAAGCGTCAGCAAATAACTCAACGGACCAAGCGCGCGCTTGGCATCGCTCGAGGTCTGCCGCACCACCTCGGCATCCAACCCCACCCCGGCGAGTTGAATGAAATACTGCCCTCCGGCCACCGGCAAATCGAGCGACACGACATTCCCACGCTCGACGACCGCCCACGCCTTTTCGACATTCCCCTGGGGAATCCCGATCTCGCTCGCAAACACATTCATCGTGCCCACTGGCAAAATCCCAAGCACCGCATCCGAACCGGCCAATCCATTCACCACCTCGTTCAACGTGCCATCCCCTCCGGCCGCCACAATCACCGAAAACCCCTCGTCCACACCCTCCTCCGCCAACCGGCGCGCATCCCCGGGCGCCGATGTTTCGCGCACCACCGCATCGGGCGAAAGCGCCCCGATCCTGGCGCGCAGCCTGCCGGCCTTCTCCCCGCGCGCGGCGGGATTCAGAATCACGAGTTTCCTATTCACACTTCACAATCGGGTGAGGCTCGGTAGCTTCCCCGTGTGCCTTCTTTTGCCAAGCCAATACTCCTGAGCCTTGCGGGCGCCCTCGGCCTCTATGGTCTCGGCGTGCTCTTCGCGAACATGTATCTCCAGTCGCGCGGAGTCCAAGGCCGCATCCGCGATGCCGTCACGCGGGCCACGGGACTTCCTGTCACCATCAACCGCACCTACTACACCCCGTGGTCGGGCCTCGCCATCTCGGGCGTGGCCGTCCCGCCTGTCCACACCGCCATGGAAGCCCCGCTCGTCTCGATCGAAAGCGTCCGCGTCTCGCTGAGCTTTCCGTCACTTTTCCAAGGCCGCGTCCACATCAAGGAGATCGTCCTCCACAATCCGCGCATCGTCTCGCGGCAAAACAAAAACCGCTCCTGGACCTTCAACCAATCTCCTGAAATCGCGGGGGATTCCCTCGCGACCGAACTTCCTGCCACCGCCACCCATCAGCCCCACCCCTCAACCTCCACCCCCATCCAACCCCAGCCCAAGCCCACCCTCGTCATCGACGCCTTCCGCATTCGAAATGGAAGCGCGGTCTTCTACATGGCGGACGGATCGCTCGGCCTCGAAGTCTCCGGAATCTCCCTCGAATCCCGCATCGATCAAAACGGCCCGGCCCATGGTTCGTTCCATGCAAAATCAGCAACCCTCGGCGGCGTGATCAAGCCGACCGACCTGAACACCACATTCACGTGGAGCAACAACCACCTCACATTGCCTGACATCAACGCCAATTGGGGAGGCGGGCTCCTGGCCGCTTCGTTCGAGCTTTCCTCGTCCGGCACCCCGTCGTTCACCACCAATGTCACCGCTGAGAAAGTCTCGCTCGCCAGTCTTGCGGCGGATGCCGGATTCAACCCGGAGGGCACCGATGGCCGCCTTTCGGGGACATTCACCCTCACCGGCCAACCGGGCATCGAATCCACCTACAGCGGCACTGCGAATCTCCACTGTGCGGAGGCGCGCATGCTTCCCATCGATCCCATCCGCCAACTCGGCGACATGTTCCAAATCCAGGAACTCCAAATCCTCGAACTCGACACCGCCGAGGCCCGCGCAACCATCGAGAACGGCGCCATCCGCGTGGACAACATCACCCTCGCCACCGACAACGTCATTCTCGACGCCGAGGGCGATGCCGCATTCGACGGCTCCCTCGCCCTCGATGCGCGATTCCATGTCAGCGACCGCCTCCGTAAAAAAACCGCCGGCATCCTCGGAAAAAAATTCACCGCCTCGGAAACCAAGGGCTTTTCCCACATGCCATTCTCCGTCACCGGCACCATCCACCACCCGAAGACCGACCTGCTCGACAAGATCGTCGGTGTGCGCATCCAGCGTGACCTGGGGGGGCTCTTGAAAGGCATCCTCAAACTTCCCTCGAACAAGAAAAAACCCACACAACCCCTCGCCTCGCCCAAGCCGGGCAACTGATCCTCGACCCATGCGCATCGTTGCAGGAACCGCGGGCGGCAGACCGCTCAAAGCCCCGCCGGATGGACTCCGACCGACCATGGACCGCGTGCGCGCCGCGGTCTTCTCAAGTCTCGGCGACCTCGTTCCCGGCGCGCGCGTGCTCGATCTCTTTGCCGGATCAGGCGCCATGGGCATCGAGGCGCTCAGCCGCGGCGCGGCGTCCGCCGTGTTTGTCGACGAGAACGATCAATGCGTCCGCTGCACCCGCGCGAACCTCCGCATGGCTGGTGTGGAGGCGGCCACCCAGACCATGGATGCCTACCGCTTCATCGACCTCTACGCCGGGGAATCCGAATTCGACCTCGTGTTCGCGGACCCGCCCTACGCAAAACGCACCGGTGACATCGACCACGCCGCCCGTCTAATGGTTTCCGAAAAACTCTTCCAAGCACTCGCCCCAGGCGGCGTCTTTGTGCTGGAGCGCCAGTCGGGAGGTTCTCCGCTTCCCGACTCGCCCTTTGAACTCCTGAAAAACAAACGCTACGGCGGCAGCGAGATTTTTTATTTCACGAGACCATGATCGGCCCCATCCGCCTCGCCTACAACCTGCTCTTCCCGCTGGTGCTCGTCCTGCTTCTCCCCGGACTGCTCGTCCGCATGCTCCGGCGTGGAAAATACCGCCACAAATTTGGTCAGCGTTTCGCGATCTACAGCGACGGCGTTCTCGAAAAAATCCAAAACACGGGCCGCATCTGGATTCATGCCGTCAGCGTGGGCGAGGTGAATATCGCCCTCAAGCTCATCCAAGCCCTCCGCGATCACGACCCCTCGCTCACCTTTGTCCTCTCGACCACCACCTCGACCGGCTTCAAACTCGCCGCGACCCGCAAGACCGCCTGGCTGGAGCCGATCTACAATCCCCTCGACTTCCTCCCGATCTCGCGCCGCGCGGTCCGTATCATCCGCCCGCGCGCCCTCCTTCTCGTCGAGGCGGAGGTCTGGCCGAACATCGTCTGCGAAGTCCGCCGCTCGGGCGCCAAAGCAGCCCTCGTCAATGCGCGCCTCTCTCCGAAATCCGAAAAACGCTTCCGCGCGATCCGCTGGCTGGCCGCTCCGGTTTTCAATCAACTCGACCTCCTCTGCCTCCAGGAATCCGCCGACATCCCGCGCTGGACCTCGCTCGGCGTGGATTCCGCAAAACTCGTCGTCACTGGCAGCGTGAAATTCGACGACTCGGCGGCGGCACCGCGCCCGCTCCGCGATTTCCGCCCCGTCCTCGACAGCCTGGGCATCCCGAAGGACGCCCCAGTCCTCCTTGGCGGAAGCACGTTCGAGGGCGAGGAGGAACTTCTCGCCTCCACCCTCCTCTCGCTGCGCAAGTTCAGACCAGACACCTTTCTCATCCTCGTCCCGCGCCACCAGGAGCGCGCGGACTCCGTGGAACGCCGCCTCGCCTCCATGGGGCTCCGCGTGGCGAGGCGCACGAAGCCGATTCCCGCCACTTCGCCGGATGTCCTCCTTGTCGACACCACCGGCGAACTCGCCAGTTGGTATTCCTGCGCCACGGTCGTCTTCATCGGCAAAAGCCTCTCCGCCCGCGGCGGCCAAAACCCCGTCGAAGCCGTCAATGCGGGTGTGCCGGTCCTCTTCGGCCCCCACATGCGCAACTTCGCCTCTCTCACCCGCTCTCTTCTCCGCGACCGCGCAGCCCTCGAAGTCCAAGATGCCGCAAGCCTCCTCGCCGCCGTGGAATCCCTTCTTGCATCCCCGGAAACGCGCCGCGAAATGGCCCTCCGCGCCTCCCTCTGCCTCACTTCGCACAGTGGCGCGACCGCCCGCACCGTCGCCGCCCTCACGCCAATCCTTTTGCTTGATGGCGACCGCAGGAACCCCGATAACTGCCCGCCATGACCGACACGAAGACGCGCCAGGCGGATGCCCTGACCCCAGAGTTTGTCGCCGAGGCGGACGAACTCGTTTCCCACTACCCCGTTTCCAAGCGGAGCGCCTCACTTCCTCTCCTGCATCTTTGGCAGAACCATTTCGGCTTCATCGACGACAGCGGCATGGAGTGGATCGCCGCAAAGCTCGACCTCACCCCGATCAACATCATCGAACTTGTCACCTTCTACCCGTGGTTCCGCCGCGAGCAGGCGGGCAAGACCATCATTCGCGTCTGCCGCACCCTCGCCTGCGCCCTCGCGGGAAGCTACGAGGTGAAGGACAAATTCTGCCAGGCCGTGGGCATCGACCCGCATTGCGAACATCACGGCTTCGGCCACGCGCCGCCCACGAATGCCGACGCTTCGTTCAGCGTCGAGTTCGTCGAGTGCCTTGCCAGCTGCGGCAGCGCCCCGGTGGCCCTCATCAACGACGACCTCGTCGAAAACATCACCCCGTCCGACATTCCCGCCATCGTCGAACAATACAAATAAGCCATGGTTTCCCTGCTTCCCACACCTCACCCGAAAGAGCGCCGCATCATCTTCGGCAACATCTCGAAACCCGGCTACTCGCCCGACATCGAGACTTACCTCGCCCACGGCGGTTACGAATCCCTCAAAAAAGCCCTCGGCATGAAACCCGCCGAGATCATCGACATGGTCAAGGCCGCCAACCTCCGTGGACGCGGCGGCGCAGGCTTCCCGGCGGGCGCGAAGTGGAGCTTCATCAAATACGACGACGGCAAACCCCACTACATCGTCGTCAATGGCGACGAGTCGGAACCCGGCACGTTCAAGGACCGCTACATCCTGCACCAGGACCCCCACCAACTCATCGAAGGCCTCGCCATCGCCGCCTTCGCGACGAATGTCCACCTTTCCTACATCT
>CAZVPK010000126.1:0-7390 GCA_964628505.1 uncultured Chthoniobacter sp. | reverse complement strand
TGGCGAGTTCCGACATGCGGCTGAGGATTTTGTCGGCGTTTTTCAAAACTCCGTCCTGGGTTTGCAGGAAGGAGAGGGAATTCCCGACGTTGGCGGCCGTTGCGTCCGTGCGGCGGATCGCGGCGCTCATCTTCATCGAGACGGCGAGACCGCCGGCGTCGTCGAAAGAGGAGTTGATGCGGGAGCCGCTCGAAAGACGATTCAGGCTGCGCTGCAGGTTGACATTGGTGTTGCTGAGGTTGTAAGCGGCCGAGGTGGCGGCCGAGTTGGTGTTGATGACTACTGACATATTCCGTTGTCCTTTACTAATGCGGATTCCGTTCCGCCGTCGGGCCGTTTTGGTTCACTGTTCGACCCCAGTGTTGGAGATTGTCTCCGTGCTTACATTCTTCGGCGGACCGTGCGTGCGGCTTTAGGACTTTTTTTCATTTCTTGAACAAAATCCCTTTTCGCGAGCGCTGGCGGGCCCAGGAATTTCCTGCCAGAGTGGGTCGGTGAAGAAAAAAAACGCTCCCTCAAAAAGTCCACTGCGCCTCTTGGGCAAAGCCTCCGCGCTCCCCGTCGAGCCGTCGCGCGCGGTTCTTGATTCCTTCCCGAACAGCCATCCCGGGCGCAACTACACGATTCTTCTCGAGACCGAGGATTTTTCCTCGGTGTGCCCGGTGACCGGCCAACCGGACTACGCGGAAATCGTGATCGAATACGTTCCCGCCGCGCGCTGCATCGAGACGAAGTCCCTCAAATACTACCTCGCCTCGTTCCGGAACACGCCGGCTTTCAACGAGCAAATCGTCAACCGCATCCTCGAGGATCTTGTCGCCGTCTGCGCTCCCAAGCGAATGACCGTTCGCGGAGCCTTCGCCGCGCGCGGGGGATTGTCGCTCACCGTGGTCGCCACCCACACGGCGGACACGAAAAAAAAGCCGCGCTCTAATTCCTGAAAAAACTGATCGCGGTCACCAGATCCAGCGCGCGCTGGAGCACGGTGTCGCAAAGCGCGGGCTCGGTTTTTGCAGGCTGATTCTCGCTGATTTCGGGATTGGTGTTGGCCACCAGCGCCGCTTCGTTCATTCGCGGAGTCTCCTCGTCGAAGGCAAATCGACTGACGCCGTCCTTGTGGGATTTTTCAAAAATGTCATCGCGGCTTTCGCGATCCAACCGCACCGAGATGTCGGGCTTCACGCCCTCGGGAAAAAGCGCTCCGGCTTTCGGAGCGATCACCTGCGATACGGCCACGCGAACCGAGCGTCCGCCGCCGATCGGAAACTCCGCGAACTCCACCGCGGCTCCCGCCGTCTGCTCCCCGACCACCATCGCCTTGGCATTGTCGCGCAGCGCCGCCGCCAACACTTCCGCCGCACCGCTGGTTTCTGCATCGACCAGCACCACGAGGGTTCCCTCGAACACGGGCACCCGATCCGCCGTGACGATGCGCTCCTGTTTCGCATTCGGTTTTTCAATCGTGAAAAGCACGACGCCCTTCGGGCAAAACCGCTTCGCCAACTCCGCGCAGGACTCGAAGTCCGACCCGGCGGGAATTCCGCGCAAATCCAAAATGACCGCCCCGATCGATTTCCCGCTGAAATTTTCCAAAGCCGAATCCGTTTGCTTGATCGCGGCGGAATCCAAGGCGCCAAGCCGGATGTAGCCCGCGCGCCCGTCGAGAATCTCGGCGAGAAATGGAAACGTCTTCGGCGGTTCGGCGGGCTCCGTCTTCTCGTCCACCAGCGAAACGCCCGGCCCGAACCGTTCGATCAATCCCTGCAACAACGCGCGCTGCGAAGCCTCCTCGAGTTGCCCGGGCGACAGAAAATTGGCCTTCACCGCCTCGAGCGCCTTGCCGACCTGCGCCGGATCGAGCGCGTCGACCGACGGCTCCGCCCCGCAAAATCCCGCGACGGCGAGCAAAAGAAAAACGCCACGCATCCTCATGACCCAATGTCGTTGCGGCGCTGGAGTCCGTCGAAGGAAATCCGGCCGGCCGCGCGATAGGCCATGACACGGGCCTCGGCCAGATTTTCACCGAGAGCCGTGACTCCCAGAACCCTCCCGCCGTTCGTGACCACGCGGCCATCGAGGGATTTCGTTCCCGCATGAAAAATCTCGACGCCGTCGAGTGTCGCCGCCTCCTCGAGCCCGGCGATGGGTTTTCCTTTTTCGTAGGAACCCGGATACCCGCCCGAGGCGAGAATCACACACACGGCGGACCGCGAATCCCACTCGGGCTCGATCGTGGAAAGTTTCCCCTCCGCCGTGGCCTCCAGCAAGGGAAGCAAATCCGACTTCAACCTGCGCACCAGCACCTGCGTCTCCGGATCGCCCCAGCGGCAGTTGAATTCCAGCACCTTCGGCCCCTCCGCCGTGAGCATCAGGCCGGGAAACAGCATCCCGCGATAGGGAATTCCATCCTTCCGTATGCCCGCCAAAAACGGATCCAGAATCTCGCGGCGAATCCGCGCGCGCAGCGATTCGTCCACCGAACCCGACGGGCAGATCGTTCCCATGCCGCCGGTGTTCGGTCCCGTGTTGCCATCGAACGCCTTTTTGTGATCCCGGCAATCGGGCAGGAGCAGATACGACGAACCATCGACCAGCGCATGGATCGAGCATTCGATCCCTTCCAGAAACTCCTCGATCACGATGCGCTTGCCGGCCGCGCCGAACGCTCCATCGACCAGGCAGGACCGCACCGCCGACTCGGCTTCGGCGCGCGTTTGCGCGATCACGACTCCCTTGCCGAGCGCCAATCCATCGGCCTTCACGACCAGCGGGTATCGGGCCTCGCGGCAAAAATCCAGCGCCGCCGCGCAGTCGGTGAATTCCCGATACCCGGCCGTCGGAATTCCATGGCGTCGCATGAAGTCCTTCGCGAACGCCTTCGAGGATTCGAGTCGCGCCGCCTCCGCGCGCGGGCCGAAGATTTTCAACCCCTCCGCCTCGAACGCATCCACCACCCCCGCCGCCAAAGCGTCGTCCGGCCCCACCACCGTGAAATCGATGCGGTTCTCCCTGGCGAAGGCCACAAGCTTTTCCACATCCTCCGCCGCGATCGCCACATTCCCGCCGAGCCGCTCTGTTCCTGCGTTCCCGGGCGCGGTGAAAATTTTTTCGACCCGCGGCGACCGCGCCAGTTTCCAGGCCAACGCATGCTCCCGTCCGCCGGATCCCGTGACGAGAATCCGCCGGCTCATCGATGGAAAGCGAGCGTGACGGTTTGCGCCGGCAGCATCTGCCGCGAGAAGACCACCGACGAGCCCTGCACGCCGCGCACATCGCCGGCCGCCCAGCCGCGGGTTTGGCCCATCGGGATGACGACCTTCGGCCGCAACTGCGCGAGCACGGCCTCGCGGGCCTCCCCGCCCAGCGTATCCATCGGCAAAAACAGGATGTCCACCGCGCCGATCTGCGAGAGTTGATAGGAATCGAACGCCCGGTTCTGGCGTCCCAAAAAACAAAACCGCATGCCGTCCATCTGCCACGTGAAGGCCAAATTCATGCCGTCGACCGATTGGACCTCGGGATTGCGGAACGTGGGGACGCCGCGGATCGGGATGCCGGTGATCGTGCTCAATCCAATGCCCACGCCGCCGCGCAGGATGGCGGGCTGGTTGTCGATCGCATTGATGTTGTTCGAATCCGGACGCTCGGTCGTGACAAGAACGATGTCGGTTTTCAGCGGGTTCGGGAGCGTTCGTCCACCGGTTTTGGCCGCGTAGGGATTCGTGAGAATCGAAGTCCCGATCGGCGAGGTGATGCGGTAGCACTGGTTGCCGAGCCAGTCGATTTTGGTGAACCGTTGGGTGGGGGCCGGGGAGTGGCTTCCTCCCCCGCATCCCGCCAAGGCGAGGACCAGGGCCAGGCCGAAAACAAGGCGGCGCATGTTCAAGCGGAAAGCGTCAGTTGAACCCCGAGATCGCCGATGCGGCCGATGTTCAGACCCTGCAGCGCGGGCGTCTCCGCGGCCATCTGTTTGAAGACCTCCTCGATGGTGTAGACTCCGTTCGCCCCGCCGACCGCTTGGATCAAATCGCGAAGCACTTCCCAATCATCGCGCGCCTGGCCGGGTGGTTGGATCGCCTGGTTGAGCCGCTGGATGCGGCCCTTGATGTTGATCATCGTCCCGCGCTTCTCGGCCCAGGCGCTGGTCGGCAGAACCACCGACGCGTGAGGCGTGGTCTTGTTCGCCAGGATTCCGGCGACCACGAGCGATTCGAGTTTTTTCAAGGCCTCGGCGGAAATTCCACAGTCCACCGCATCCTCGCCGAGCACGAGCAGCGCGGTGATTTCGCCCGATTCCACACGGCGCGCGATCTCGGGGAGCCGGCCAGTCGCCAAGCCCAGCAACTTCGCGCCGTTCGTGTTCGGGTTTCCATCGTCGGACACCAAAAATCCATCGCCCTTCTGCGGACGGGGCAACACATCGAACGCCTCGATCTTCAGCGCCGCAGCCAAGCGGCGGGCGAGGAAGATTTCCTCATTCGTCATGCGCGCGGAGGCGATCATCGCGGTCTTCGCCGGATCACGGCCCTGCAATTGCTGCGCGGCGGCGGCGAGGGCGCGGGGCCATTTCGCCGGAAAATCCTCCCCGCGCACCGAGGGCGACACGAGCCGGTCCTCGCTGTGGAGATAGTGGAAATTCAAACGGTGGCTGTCCGGCATCCAGCAGGAATTCACCTCGTCGTTCTCGCGAGGCGTGATGCGGTAGACAAGGTTCTCGCGGCTGCCGATGACGATGTTGCAGCCCGTGCCGCAACTCACATCGATGCTCGGGGTTTCCTTCAAAAACCAGACGCGCATCTTGAAGCGGAAATCCTTGCTCGTGAGCGCGCCCACCGGGCAGATGTCCACCGTGTTGAGCGAGTAATTGTTATCAAGCCGCTTGCCGGGATAGACCGTGAGCGTCGTGTGGCTGCCGCGGTTGACGAAGCCCAGCACATCGTCGTGCGCGATTTCCTGCATGAAGCGGATGCAGCGCGAACACATGATGCAGCGCTCGTCGTCGAGCACGATCCGCTCGCCGATGTCCACGCGCTTCGGTTTTTTCACCTTTTCCTCGTGGAAACGCGATTCGCCCTTGCCGTATTCCACCGAAAATTCCTGCAAACGGCACTCGCCCGCCTGATCGCAAATCGGGCAGTCGAGCGGGTGGTTGATGAGCAAAAATTCCATCACGCCGTTGCGGCATTCCTCGACGAGCGGCGACGAGGTGCGCACGCCCATGCCCTCGCTCACCTCGGCGGTGCAGGAAATTTCCGGCTTCGGCCCCCAGGCGATCTCGGGCCGTCCATCCGCTCCCAGCACGGGTTGGCGGTCGGGGGTCATTTTCGGACGGCCGGTTTCCACGAGACACATGCGGCAATTTCCCGGCGAGCTGAGTTTCGGGTGGTAGCAATAGTGCGGGATGAATTTCCCGCTCTTCATGCAGGCCTCGATCACACGCGTGCCCTTGGGGAATTGCTTCCATTCCCCGTCGATCTGCACATTGACCATCGCCACTGGAGTTGCCGTTTCGCTCATGTTGGAATTGGTTTCGAAAACCCGCCTAGGGGCTGGGAATGCGGCAATCTATCGGCACCCCGCCGCCGCGAACAAGCAAAAGAAGGGAAACGGCCCGCGCCTTGCGAAGCGACCGCCGGCCGGGTAGGCTCCGACCATGGCCGCCACACTCGAAACCCCGCCCATCGGCCAGGAGGTTTTTTGGACCGCGGAGGATTTTCTGGACCGGCTCGAACCCGTCCGCCGCGCAGACCTCATTGAGGATGAAAAATGCCGACACGAGCCCGCGTCGCTGTCACATGCCCACTTGATCGATTTTCTGGATGAATTGCGGCGTCGTTGGTTGCGGCAATCCGGAACCGGTGGAGAACCCTACCGCGAAGTCGTGGCGGTGAAAGTCGGCCAGCGGAATGTGTTTCTCCCCGATCTTTGCTGGTTCGACAAAACCCAATCCGCCCGGCTGCCCGCGACCCACGCGCCGATCCCTCCGCGCCGGGTTTGCGAAGTTCTCGGCCCCCTCACCGCCCATCGCGACGAGGGCCCCGAGTTCGCGGCGGGCGAACAAATCACCCCCAGCGCCGAATTGCCCGGCTTCGCCGTCCGACGCGTCCGGCTGAATCCCGCTTCGCTTCCCGATGCGCACGCCTGCCTCGCGGAGATTTCCGCGCCGCCCGCCTGATGTTCCGCTGGACCCGCCAATCCACCCAATCGCAGGAGGAACTCTGGCACCTCCGCCTCGCCGACATCGATCCCGAGCGGGTCGTCATGCTCACCCGCCCCGGCTCGCAGGCTCTGACGATCCATGTTTTTGGTGAGGAAAAAACCGCGGTGCGCCTGAAAAACGAATTCGGCGGAAAGGTCACGCGCCTCTCCAAGGAAATCTGGACCGGCGATCCGCAACAACCCCGCGCCCCGATTTCCATTCGCGGCCTCTTGCGCATCCACGCCGATGCCCACTCGTTTTCCAAGGACCCCTTCCCCTCCCGCGCCATCCTCCTGCCCCCCGGAATGGCCTTTGGCACCGGCGACCACGCCACCACCGCCTCGTGCCTGCGTTTCCTCTGCGACATCTCCCCCACCCTGCCCATCGGTTGGCGCGCCCTCGACGCCGGCACGGGCAGCGGGTTGCTCGCCATCGCCGCCAAAAAACTCGGCGCCGCCGAAGTCGACGCGTTCGATTTCGACCCCGTTTGCATCCGCGTCGCCAGGCAAAACGTCCGCGCCAACCAATGCCGCGGAATCTCCCTCTCCGTCGCCGACGCCCTCGATGTGGAGGATTTCTCCGAGGCCGACGTCGTCCTCGCCAACCTCTACAGCGAGCTCCTCATCGCCGCCGCCCCCGGCCTCCTCGAAAAACTCAAGCCCGGCGGACGTTTCATTTTTTCAGGAGTCTTGAAAACCCAGATCGACGAAGTCCGCACCGCCCTCCGCAACCTCGGCCTCGACTCCCCCCAAATCGTCACCCGCGGAAAATGGTGCGCCGGCCTCGCCACCCTCAAGGGGTCAGGAATTAATTATTGACATGATTTCCATGCCGGAGAGCGGCGGGGTTTCCAATCATCGCTCCTACCAATAGCCAAGAGCATCTGGACGTTTGGTAAACTCAACGCTTGCGCTTTGCGAGGAGGGCTCTGTCACTCCGCTTCGCTCCGGTTGCCCTTGCGGGCTTAACCTTCGAGCCTTCGGTTGATAGAAGGCGCGATCGCGCGGGTTTTGTCAGAGCCGAATCGGCGTGTTTGCGCAGGCCGCGCCGGACCCGACAAAACCCGCGCGCCAGCGCATTCGATCCAAGGGAAAGACGAACGTTTGGCCCAAGGGGGCAACCGGAGCGCAGCGGAGAAGCGGGTCCCTCCTGGGCGTTTTGCGGGATCGAGGTTTTGGACAAATCACCGAT
>CAZVPK010000125.1:0-7450 GCA_964628505.1 uncultured Chthoniobacter sp. | reverse complement strand
GCGAAGTTCGACGCGGGCTTCGACTCCACCGGAAAAATCACCGCGCTCGATGTCGAGTTGTTCAGCAACGGCGGGTGGAGCCTGGATCTCTCGATGCCCATTTGCGACCGCGCGCTCTTCCACCTCGACAATGTTTATTACATCCCGCACGCCAACTTTCGCGGGCGCGTTTGCAAAACCAACCTGCCCTCGAACACCGCCTTCCGCGGTTTCGGCGGTCCGCAGGGCATGCTCATCATCGAGGAAATCCTGGACCGCGCCGCCCGCCGCATGGGCCATGATCCCCACGCCCTCCGCGAGCGGAATCTCTACCACGGCAGCGGCGAGACCAACTCGACCCACTACGGCCAGGAGATCGGCGACAACCGCATCCAGAAAATCTGGCACGACCTCAAGCACCGCGCCCGCTACGCCGAGCGGAAATCCGAGATCGAGCGCTTCAACCGGTCCTCGCCCGTCCTCAAGCGCGGCCTCGCGCAGACCGCGGTCAAGTTTGGAATCTCCTTCACCTTCACTCCCTACAACCAAGCGGGCGCAATGGTGCTCGTTTACACCGACGGCTCCGTGCAGGTGAACCACGGCGGCACCGAGATGGGCCAGGGCCTCTACACGAAAATCCAAAGCGTCGCCGCCAAGGAACTCGGCCTTGCGCGGGAGTTGATCCGCGTCACCCAAACCCGCACCGACAAAGTCCCGAACACCTCGGCCACCGCCGCGTCGTCCGGCTCCGACCTCAACGGCGCCGCCACAGCGAACGCCTGCTCGCAGATCCGCAAAAATCTCGCGCCCGTCGCGGCGGAGTTGATCGCCGCCAGCGGAGTCCGGCCGAGCGAAGACGCGCTCGTTTTCGAAGGCGGAAAAATTTTCGATCCCGAACGACCCGACACCGCCGTGGATTTCCGCGCCGTGGTGAAGGAGTCCTATCTGCGCCGCGTTCCGCTCGCCGCCTACGGCTACTACCGCACACCCGAGATCCACTATGATCGCGCGAAAGGACGCGGGCGTCCGTTTTACTATTTCGCCTGCGGATCGGCGGTCACCGAGGTCGAGGTGAACCCCTCCACCGGCATGGCCCGGCTGCTGCGCGTGGACATCCTGCACGATGTCGGCGAGAGCCTGAATCCCGCCATCGACCGCGGTCAGATCGAAGGCGGTTTCATCCAAGGGGTCGGTTGGCTCACCAGCGAGGAGGTCGTGTGGAACGACAAAGGCCACCTGCTCTCCCACGGCGCGAGCACCTACGAGATTCCGACGATTGGCGACGCCCCCGCGGAGTTCCATGTGCACCTGCTGGAAAACGCCGCGCAACCCGGCACGATCCACGGCAGCAAGGCGGTGGGCGAACCCCCGCTCATGCTCGCCATCTCGGCCCGCGAGGCGATTCGGGACGCCGTGGCCCAGGCCAGCGGCCGCAGCGAGGAAATCCTCCTCGGCTGCCCCGCCACCTGCGAAGCGATCTTCCGCTCGATCCATGCGATGGAACCGAGCGCGGATGCCGGGCGGAGGTTGGTGTTTTAAAAGTTTTCAAGCCGCTCTTCTTCACCGGATGGAGGCGGGGGAGCGCTTTTTTTTCAAATCCCCCCTTGCGGAACGGGGCGACCCGATGTCTGGTGACGCGTCTGAATCGCGGTTCCAGCCGTATACCGGGTCCACAGGGTCAATGGCGCGCATCTCAAAACCTCACCTCACTCTCCGCTCGCCGACGGGCAAGTCCTTTTTCCACGTGCGTCTCTCCCGTCGTTTCGCGAAGCGGTTTCTGGTCTTCGCCATCGCGTTTGGCGCGGTCTGCCTTCTCGGATTGGCCTGGTTGGCGGCCCGCGATCATTCGTTGCGCGGAGGGATCGGACGCGAGTTCCACCTTGCGGACGGTCCTTGGGGCCACATCCATGTCCGGCCGGTGTTGCTGGATCCTCCGGCGGAGGTTTTCGATCCCGATTTCCAACTCGGCGACGGGAATTGGTATTTTGAAAAAGCGCCGCCCTCCTCCATTGCTGCAATCCTTAGGGATTGCGGCCTCACCGAGCGTCAGATCGCAACGGTGCTTCCGACCCTGCGTCCCGTCTCCAACGCCACGGAGCTCGTGAGTGCCAGACCGCCCGCGGAAATTGTGATGGAGCTCGATCCCGGGGTCCGCTCCCGTCTTTACCAACACCTGGCGCGGTTGGACGCGAACTTCGCGCAGGCCCAACCGTTCCGCATGTCCGCCTCGCATCTCGAGGAATGGCTCGGAGGGGAGGATGTCGATGCGGCCACGCGGGGGGCGGTGCGAAGGTTGCTCTGGCGAAACGGCCACACGCTTTTGTTTTCCGACTACAATCTGGTCGCCTCGAGGATCTCCGATCCCGCAGACCGTGTGAAACTGCAACGCCTCCTGAGCCGCAAGGTCTCCTTGCGGGCCTCGCTGGAGGTTCCGCGCGGCCAGGATGTGCGGGAGTTGGCCGAATACTGGAGCGCCTTCGGGCGCGGGGAAAGCGACAAGGTCGTTCTCCAGGCCCTTTCCGCCTATGGCGGAGGATCGATCGATGTGATCGAGTTGCTGCCGGTTTTCGCGCGCAAGCGGCTGAACCGCTTTCCGGATCCGTCGGAGCTCGAGGAATCCGTGCCCGCCTGCCATTGGTCCACGTTCAATTTCTTCAACCCCGGCGATCCCGACCCCGCCTTCCACACCGCCGCCGGCGTGGAGGAGGAGATTCGAAAAAACTACACGCGCATCGAGTCGGATCCGCGCTTCGGCGATGTCGTCCTGCTCGACGAGCCCGACGGTTCCTCGATCCACTCGGCGGTGTTCATCGCCGACGACATGGTGTTCACGAAAAACGGCCCCTCGGCCGCCACGCCGTGGGTGCTCTCGACGATCGAGGAGATGAAGGCGTTCTACCCCGGGGCGAAGGCGCTCTCGGTCTCCTTCCACCGGCCGAAATCCTAGGGCGCGCGGGATTTTACCCGATGCGAGGTTCGGGTTATCCTTGCCGTTCCATGAGACTGTTTTCCGCCCTGGCCTGTTTTTTCCTGTTCGGAATCGCGTTTGCATTCGCCGAAAGGGAATCCGGCTCCCGCCTCGAGTCGCTGGCACGCTGGCTCGAGTCTCAACGCATCGGCTACTCCAGGTCCTGGTTGCCGCCCGGCGAATTCAAGCCCTGGACGATGGACTGCTCGAATGCGGTCCGCTGGCTCCACCGCGAACACCGCGGCGAGATGTTGCCGCGCACCAGCTCGGCCCAGTTCGAATTCTTCCGGGAGCGGGGAAAACTCCGCCGCGCCGCGCCGGACGCCTCCCGGCTCGCGCGCACCCTGCGGCCGGGCGATCTGCTTTTCTGGGAACACACCTACCGCCCGAAGCGAAAGCCGCCGGTCACCCATGTGATGATGTATCTCGGCCGCGACCGTTCCGGGCGGATGTGGATGGCGGGATCGCAGGGCAAGCGGGGAGTCGGCATCCACGAATTCCGTCCCCGGCAAAAAATGGGCGGCTACAACTGGTTCCTGTGGTTCCGCCGCGAGGGCCGTTTCATCGGCTTCGCGAGGCCGTGAGGACTCCCTGTCCCCCGTGAACGCCAGCAGCGCGTTGATCGCGCCGTAGCAGAGCAGGAGGAGGGGGCCGCGTTTTTTTCCAATCCATCCCCCGCGGCCCGGCAGGACGAGCGCCGTGGTGGCCAATCCGCCGGCGCAAAGGATCGCCATGGAGGAGAGGTTCGTTTCCGCCGGGGTGATTGCCGCCGCGACACCGGCGACGAGAAGTCCGTTGACGATGTTGCTGCCGAGGATCGTTCCCAGGCCGAGGGCGCCTTGGCGGCGGAATCCCGAGATCAGCAGCGTGGCCATCTCGGGCGTCGATGTGCCGAAGGCGACCAGCATCGCGCCCACGGAAAATTCGGAAATCCCGAGCGAGCGGGAGATTCGTGTCGATCCCTCCACGATCAACCACCCCGAGAGGGCCAGCAGAACGACCCCCGCGACCCCGAAGGACGCGGCGTGGTCGGGTGGCGGCGTTTTCCCGTTGTTGAACTTCCTGTTCCTGCCTGCGTGGAAAACGCTCCATCCCGCCCAAAGCACGAAGGCCCCCGCGAGCCAAAGCCCGTCGATCCGCGAGAGCACTCCGTCGAAGGAGAAGGCGAATAGCAAAACCGGAACCAGCAAGGCCACCGGGTAGTCCGACCGCACCGCATGGCGCGGAGCGCGAACCGGAGCGAAACAGAGGGCCGTGGCCAGCACCAGGGAGATGTTGGCGACATTGCTCCCGAGAACATCGCCGACGGAAATTTCGGGGCGCCCCTCCAGGGAGGAAACCAAGGCCACCGACATTTCCGGAAACGAGGTGGCGAGCGCCCCGAGGGTGGCTCCCAGAAAGGCGGTCGGGATGCCGGCCCGCCGCGAAATCCCGGCGGATCCCCGAACGAAAAGATCTCCGCCGAGGACCGCGCCGGCGATTCCCGCCGCGAGAAGAATCCAGGCAGTCACCCCGCGAATTTCCCGAGACGCGCGCCGCGGCCAATCGGGGATACTCCCCATGGCCCCCGGATGGCAAAGGCGCTTCGATCCCCCGGATGGAAAACATCGCCTCCTCCGCGCACGCCACGCCCGGCGACAAGGTGGTCGCGGCGCTGGGCACCGACGCCTCGCGAGGGCTGGAGGCCCGCGAGGCGGCCGTCCGCCTCGAACAACTGGGTCCGAACGTCCTGCCCGGCTCGAAGCCCAGGCCTTGGTGGCGGATTTTTCTGCGTCAATTCGAAAGCCCGCTCATCCACCTGCTTCTCGCGGCGGCCGGAATCGCGCTCTGGATGCGCCGCGCCGAGGATGCCGGGGTGATCCTCGCCGTGATTCTTTTGAATGCGGCGGTGGGGTCCTTCCAGGAGGGGCGGGCGCGGAGGTCCATGGAGTCCCTGCGGCGTCTTTCACAGAACCGGGCGACGGTTTTGCGCGGCGGCGAGAAGGTTTCGGTTCCCGCTTCCGCTCTTGTGGCCGGGGATGTCCTGGTTCTGGCGGCGGGGGATGCCGTGTCCGCCGACTGCCGCCTTCTGGAGGTCCGCGCGCTCGAGGTCGGCGAGTCGGTTCTCACCGGAGAATCGATGCCGGTGAGGAAATGCGCCGAAACCCTGGAGCGGAACACACCGCCGATGGAGCGGGCGAACATGGTTTTCTCCGGATCGGAGGTCACCGCGGGCCGGGCCACCGGTGTGGTCGTGGCCACCGGAATGCAAACCGAAGTGGGGCGGATCGCCACACTCACGGGCGGGGCGCGCGACACCCCCACGCCGCTCGAGTCGAGAATCCGGCGGTTCGGCCGGCGTCTCGCGGCCGCGGCGGTCGTCTTGTTTTGTTTGCTCGTGGGTCTGGGATTGCTGCGCGGCATGGAATGGCACGACATCCTGATGGTCGCGATCAGCCAGATGGTATCGATGGTTCCCGAGGGATTGCCGGTGGCGATGACGATCGCCCTCGCCGTGGGGATGCAACGCATGGCGCGCAACGGCGCGATTGTTCGACGCCTCTCGGCCGTCGAAACGCTCGGCTCCACCTCGGTGATCTGCACCGACAAAACCGGAACGCTCACGGGAAATGAAATGACCGCGACCGCGATTCGATTGCCCGGCGGGCGTCGAATCGAAGTGGAGGGGGCGGGCTACGCTCCAAAGGGCGCGCTTCGATCGGACGGACTCGAGATATCGGCAGAGTCCGACGCGGGCCTTCTGCGCCTGCTCGAGGCGGCGGCGCTCTGCAACGACGCCCGATTGGTTTCGCCGGAAAAGGCCGGCGAACCTTGGAGGGCCGTCGGGGATCCCACCGAGGCGGCCCTGCTCACCCTCGCTTGGAAGGGATGTGTGGATGTGGACGCGTTGACGGCGCGGTGGCCGCGCCGCACCGAAATCCCGTTCGATCCCGAGACCCGGCTCATGGCGACCGGCCATGTCAACCGACAGGGGGATCATCGGATGATTCTCAAGGGCGCGCCCGAAGCGGTCCTGAAACATTGCTTCCGCACCAGCGGGGATTCGCGGACGCTGTCGCTGGATGGCCAAGCCCAAGAGGAGATCGCCGCCGCGGTGGAGGATCTCGCCTCGAAGGCGCTGCGGGTTCTTGCCTTCGCGGAATCCGATCGCCCGCTGGACGGCGAGGGGGATTTTTCCTCGATTGGAACGACGGCCGTTTTCATCGGGCTGGTCGGCCAGATGGATCCGCCGCGTTCCGAGACGGCCCGCGCGATCCAAGAATGCCGGTTGGCGGGCATTCGACCTGTGATGGTGACCGGCGACCACAAGGCCACCGGACTGGAGATCGCGCGCTTGATCGGGTTGGCTCAAAACGGGGATTGCGCCTTGGAGGGGCGGGAACTCGCCGCGATGGACGACGCGGAGTTGCACCGTCGAATCGAAAACATCGCGGTTTTCGCCCGGGTCCAGCCCGAGCAGAAACTTCGCATCGTCGAGGCCCTCCGCTCGCGCGGCCTTGTCGTGGCCATGACCGGCGACGGGGTGAACGACGCCCCGGCGCTGGCCTCGGCCGATGTGGGCGTGGCGATGGGACTCAAGGGAACCGAGGTCGCCAAGAACGCCTCGGAGATTGTTCTCACCGACGACAACTTCGCCACCATCGTCAAGGCGGTGGAGGAGGGGCGGCTGGTTTATGCGAACATCCAGAAATTGTTGCTCTTTCTTTTCACCACCTCGCTCCACGAGGTCCTGATGCTGGTCGCATCCCTGGGGCTCGGTTATCCCGCCCCGCTGGCCGCCGTGCAGATCCTCTGGATCAATGTCGTCACCGAGACCGTCCTCGCCGTCAACCTCGTCATGGAAAGTTCGGAAAGCGGGGAAATGCGACGGCGTCCGGTCCCCCTCAAGTCTCCGCTTCTCACCCGGGACATGTTTCGCCGCATGCTTCTGATCGTGCCCGTCTCGGTGGCGGTGACGCTCGGCTTTTTCATTTGGAGGCTGGGCAGCGGCGACCCCTTCGCGCGCATCCAGACCGAGACGTTCACGCTCCTGGCCCTCTGCCAGTGGTTCAACGTGTTGAACTGCGAAAGCGCGGTGCAATCGGCGCTCCGGTTTCGAATCTTGAAAAACAAGTGGCTCCTCGGCGGGTTGGTCCTCGGGGCCGTGCTGCAGGGATTGGTCGTCTACCATCCCGCGCTGAACGGCTTTTTCCACACTGTGCCGATCCCCGCCGGGAACTTGATTGGCCTGGTCGCCCTCGCAAGCCTGGTCCTCTGGACCGAGGAGGCAAGAAAGTGGCTTGGACGCACCTCCGCCGTCCGCACGGACCCGATCTCCGGATCGCACAAGTAATATGCGACGATCGTCGTATATTACTTGTGCGATTGCGATCGTAGACCGGGGGAATCTGAAACAACGGGGCAGCGGCTATCGGACAACTAAAATGCGACGATCGTGGAAATTCATGCCATGTCCGGTATTTTTCTGGACTTTTGAATTGCAAACATTGGTCCCATTTTGCG
>CAZVPK010000124.1:3381-7534 GCA_964628505.1 uncultured Chthoniobacter sp. | reverse complement strand
AAAGATTCTTGACAAATCCGCCACGGTTCCACGGTTTGGCAACTCGAAGCAATCCCGGCGGTGGCGCGGTCACCGGCATCTATTTGGAGTTCCTCAGGCAGGCGATTTCGGCGGCCGTGTTGGTCGCGCGGAAAATCGAGGTTCCCGCCACCAGCAGATTGGCCCCGGCCGCGATGGAGTCGGCGGCGGTTTGCGCGTTGATTCCGCCGTCCACCTCGATTTCGAAATCGACCTTTTCCATTTCGCGCCATTCCGCGGCGAGACGCACCTTGTCGAGCATCGCGGGCAGGAAGGACTGTCCGCCGAAGCCAGGCACCACAGTCATGACGAGCAAAATATCGAATTGCCCCAGATGCCGCCTCGTGTCCTCCACCGGCGTCGCCGGGCTGATGGCCAACCCCGCCAAAAGCCCCGCCTCGCGGACCCGCGCGAGCGTCCTGGAGACATCATGCTCGGCCTCGAGGTGGACCGAAATCGACGAGGCGTAGGGCAAAAACCGCGGGATGTATTCGTCCGGACGCTCGATCATCAGATGCACATCGAGCGGCAGGCTCGTGTGCCGCGCCGCAGCCTCCACAAACGCCGGACCGAACGAAATGTTGTCCACGAAATGCCCGTCCATGACATCGCAATGGATCCAGTCCGCCCCCGCCGCCGACACCCGCTCGACCTCCGCCCCCAACCGGGAAAAATCACACGCGAGAATCGAAGGGGCGACGAGGGTTTTGCGCTTGGCCATGCCAATCCGATACCCCGCCCCAGCTGACTTTTCCAGCCGCGATTCCCTCTGTTGCCGTTCGCCGACATTTTAAAATGTGGTCGATCGCCGACAAAATAAATTGCGGCCGATCGCCGACATGCTAAATTCGCGTTGTGAAAGCGAAATCCGCCCGCGATGTCGCCGCCCTTGCGCGGCTGCGCCGTTCGGAGCTTGGCTTGTCCCAAGCCCGTCTCGCCGAGGCTGTCGGTGTGGGCCGCGAATGGATCATCGATTTTGAAAAAGGAAAATCCACGGTCGAATGGGGGCTCGTTCTTCGCACGCTCAGGGAATTGAATCTGGAGATCGATCTCGCGCCGGCTTCGCTACGGCTGGCCGCAGCCGCTGGCACGGATTTGTCCGCCATCCTCCATCGCACCCGCCGCAAGCCATGAGCAACCGCCTGATTGCCATTGTCGAGGGACTCGTCATGGGCGAAGTCCGCCACGAGGGCGGCCGCTTGGGCTTTCATTATGACATGGAATGGAGCCACCGCCCCTCCGCGTTTCCGATGTCCCTCTCCATGCCTTTTGTCGTGCGGGACCATGACCATTCCGAGACGGAGGCTTTCCTGTGGGGATTGCTGCCCGACAACGAAGTCGTGCTCCAGCGCTGGGGCCAAAGGTTCCGTGTCTCCCCACGAAATCCATTTCGCTTGATCGAGCATGTTGGTGAGGATTGCGCAGGTGCCATCCAATTTGCCCGCCCCGACCGCGTCGAACATTTGCTCGGTCGATCGCGGAAGACGACGGTGTCATGGATTTCCCGTCGGGAATTGGAGGAGCGCATTGCCCTTTTGGTGCGTGACGCCGCCGCCACCCGCTTGGGCACCGACAACGGACAATTCAGTCTCGCCGGTGCCCAACCCAAACTCGCTCTCTACCGCGATTTCAACTCCGGCCGCTGGGGCGTTCCGGAAGGCCGCACGCCCACCACCCACATCCTCAAACCCTCGACCGGAGCCTTCGATGGACAAACCGAGAACGAGCACTTCTGCCTGCGACTCGCGGTGGAGCTCGGCTTTGCCGCCGCAAACTCCTCGGTCCTCGATTGCGGTGGCCTCCCCGTCATTGTGATCGAGCGCTATGACCGCTTGGCGAAAGGTTCGGCGATCCAGCGCATCCATCAGGAGGATACGTGTCAGGCGCTCTCGGTGAGTCCCCAGAAAAAATATCAAAACCAAGGCGGCCCCTCGGCCAAGGCGATCATGGAGTTGATCCGGGCCCACTCGTCGGCACCCGACGAGGATGCCATGCGATTCGCCGATGCGCTCGTCTTCAACTGGCTTGTTGGCGGCACAGACGGCCACGCCAAAAATTACTCATTCCTTCTGGGTGGCGGCGGACAAGTCCGTCTGGCTCCGCTTTACGATATGGCGAGCTGCCTTCCCTACCCGCGCCAAATCCAACCCCGCTCGGCGACACTTGCGATGAAGATCGGATCGGAATACCGGCTCCGTCGGATTGGACGGCGCGAATGGGAATCCTGTGCCCGTGAACTCCGGATTCCTGCCAAGGACCTCCTGGAACGCATCGCCCAACTCGCCTCCAGTCTTCCCGAAGCGGCGGAACGCTCGGCCCAAGCCTTGGCCAAGGATGGAATCCAACACACGGTTGTCGCAGAGTTGGTGGAGGGAATCCGCTCCCACACCCGAAAATGCATGGAACTTTTGAGGAAAACCTCCTAACCCCCTCCACGATGGCTTTGCCCCCAAGCTTCCCCGCGCGATAGGCTCCCCCGATGGACTTCTCCAGCGACGAATACTTCATGCGCGAGGCGCTCAAACAGGCCCGCCGCGCCTTGGCCGCCGACGAGGTGCCCGTCGGAGCCGTGGTCGTGCGCGAGGGCGAAATCCTCTCCCGCGCCTGGAACCAGGTCGAAATGCTCAAGGACGCCACCGCCCACGCCGAGATGCTCGCGATCACGCAGGCCGAGGCCGCCGTCGGCGATTGGCGGCTCAACGACTGCGACCTCTATGTCACCAAGGAGCCCTGCCCGATGTGCGCCGGAGCCATCGTCCACGCCCGGCTCCGCCGCGTCGTCTTTGGATGCCCGGACCCCAAAGGCGGCGGCGCGGGCGGGTTGGTGAACCTCCTGCAAATGCCCGAACTCAACCACCGCTGCCTCACCACCTCCGGCATCCTCGCCGACGAATGCGCCGCCCTCCTCAAGGATTTCTTCCGTGCGCGCCGCGGCGCGTGATGGTTTCATCGACCTTTCCATGAAATTTTTCGCCGCTCTGGTTTTTCTCGCCGCTTTCGCAGCCCATGCCGCCGAGATCCGCCTCTCCGATTCCCAGGCGCTCGAAATCGGCAAGCGCATCTGGAAAAACGAATGCGCCGGCACCGTCTCCGGCCTCACCTCTTGGAACAAGGGCGAGGAATTCCCCTCGCTCGGCATCGCCCATTTCATCTGGTATCCCGCCGGATTCCGCGGACCCTTCGAGGAAAGCTGGCCCGGCCTCGCGCGCTACCTCCAATCCCGCGGCGCGCCCGTCCAGGACTGGATGCTCGGCCCGTGCCCCTGGAAAAAACGCGCCGATTTCATGGCCGATCTCGACGGCCCTCGCCTCACGGCGTTACGCAAAATGCTCGCCGCCACCGTGGCCGACCAAGCCCGCTACGCCGCCATGCGCCTCGAGAACGCCCTGCCAAAAATGCTCGCCGCCGCCCCCGCCAAGCAACGCCCCCGCATCGAAAAAAATTTCCGCCGCGTGGCCGCCGAGCCGCTCGGATTCTACGCGCTCATGGACTATGTGAATTTCAAAGGCGAGGGGACCAATCCCAACGAGCGCTACAAAGGCCAGGGCTGGGGACTCCTCCAGGTCCTCGAAACCATGCCGGAAACCGGAAACGCCCTCCCGCAATTCGCCAAGGCCGCCGACATCGTCCTCACCCGTCGCATCCAGAATGCACCGCCCGCCCGCAACGAGGCCAAGTGGCTCCCCGGCTGGCGCAACCGCCTCGCCACCTACACCCGATGAGCAAGGACGACATCCTCTCCGTCTTCGAAAACATCGCCCGCCTTCTGGAACTCAAGGGCGAAAATCCCTTCAAAATCCGCGCCTATCTCCACGCCGCGAAAGCCCTCGAAACCCTCGCCGAGCCGCTTGAAAAGCTCATCGCCGAGGATCGCCTCGTCGCCGTGGATGGCATCGGCAAGGCCACCGCCGAAAAAATCGCCACCCTCTCCACCACCGGCCGCCTCGACTACTACGATAACCTCCGCGACGAATTCCCGCCCGACATCCTCACCCTTTTCGAGGTCCAAGGCCTCGGCGGAAAAAAAATCAAGGTCCTCTGGGACACCCTCAAAATCCACTCGATCACCAGCCTCGAGCGCGCCTGCAAACACGGCGACATCGCCCAACTCCCCGGCTTCGGCGAAAAGACCGCC
>CAZVPK010000124.1:0-3281 GCA_964628505.1 uncultured Chthoniobacter sp. | reverse complement strand
TTCGCCCTGAATTATTTCACCGGCAGCAAGGAGCACAATGTTCGCATGCGCTCCCGCGCCCTCTCCCGCGGCTGGTCGCTCAACGAATACCGCTTCAGCGCCGCCGAGGGCCGCGAACTCCGCGAGCCGCTCCCCGAGATCCACGAGGAGGCGGACATCTACCGCGCCCTCGGCCTCGACCCCGTCGAACCCGAACTCCGCGAAAACCACGGCGAGATCGAGGCCGCCGAAAAACACATGCTCCCGCGCCTCGTCGAGTGGAGCAACCTCCGCGGCGCGTTCCACAACCACACCACCGCCAGCGACGGCCGCTCCACGCTCGAGGACATGGTCGCCGCCGCCAAGGAACTCGGCCTCGAATACCTCGGCATCGCCGACCACTCGAAAGCCTCGTTCCAGGCCAACGGACTCGACGAAAAACGCCTCGCCGCCCAGGTCGCCCGTATCGCCGAACTCAACGCCGCCGACCCCGACATCCACATCTTCGCCGGCACCGAATGCGACATCCTCAAGGACGGCACCCTCGATTTCTCCGACGACATCCTCGCCTCGCTCGACTATGTCGTCGCCAGCATCCACTCGTCCTTCACGATGCCCGCCGACGAGATGACGAAGCGCATCATCCGCGCGATGGAAAATCCCTTCGTCACCATGCTCGCCCACCCGACCGGCCGTTTGCTGCTTGGCCGCGAGGCCTACCAACTCGACATCCCCGCCATCCTCGACGCGGCCGCCGCCACCGGCACCTGGATCGAACTCAACGCCAACCCCCGCCGCCTCGATCTCGACTGGCGCTGGTGGCCGCTCGCCAAGGAAAAAGGCGTCAAATGCGTCATCAACCCCGACGCCCACTCCACCGCCGGCCTGCAGGATCTCGTCTTCGGCATCGGCATCGCCCGCAAAGGCTGGCTCACCAAGGACGACATCCTCAACACCCTCCCTCTTGAAAAAGTCCGCGCCGCGCTCCAATCCAAGCGGTCCCGTGGTTGATTCCCGCCCGCCCCGATGCTAAGTCCCCAAAAAATGCCCGCAGGCTTTCCAATAAAACCCAACGCCCCGACCACGACTGGTCCCGGGGACCGCGCCCGCCCCCGCGCCCGACTTATCGCCCCCCCACCGGCCGCAGGCCGCATTCTTTTCTTCCTCTCGCTCTTCCTTCTTTTACCGACACTCGTTTCCGCCACCCAAGCCGGACCCGAACCCGGCCTCCAGCGCGCCGTGAATTGGAAATGGTGGGTCGTCCCCTCGGTTCCCTCCCAGCCCTGGAGCCTTCCGCCGCAAAAAGTCCCCGTCCTCGTCGATCCCGCGCAACCCGCCGCTCCCGCTCCCGTCAACGAAGGCCTCTACACCGTCAAAAAAGGCGATGTCCTCGTCCGCATCGCGCGCCGCTTCAAAATCACCGTCGCCCAGCTCAAGGAATTCAACGACCTCCAGAGCGACTTCCTTCAAATCGGCCAGCAACTCCGCATCCCGAACCCCGAGGAACTCCTCGCCCTCCGCAGCACTCCGAAAAAAAACCCCGCCCAATCCGCCGCCGCGCCCGGCGCCGCCAACGAAGTCCTCCTCCTCCGCGTCTTCCTCGACAACCAGGGCTTCTCCACCGGCGCCATCACCGACACCCCCGACCCCGTCTTCGGCCGCGTCCTCCATCTCTACCAGACCGCCCGCGGCGAAACCCTCGACCAACCCGCCGTTGTCGAGCGCGCCAAGGCCACCACCCCCGAACCGCTCGCGAACTACACCCTCCGCGTCGAGGATTTCCATTTCATCGCCCCGCCGAAGGCCGCCGCCGCCCCGCCCGCCGGCTCGAAACCCTCCGCGAAACCCGCTCCCACGCCGCCTCCCAGCTACGAAGAACTCGTCTCCGCCACCCTCCTCGCCTACCGCTCCCCGTGGGAATTCGTCGCCGAGCGCTTCCACTGCGACGAAAAATTCCTCCGCAAACTCAACCCCCGCCTCCCCACCCATCCGCCCGCCGGCTCCGTCTTCCGCGTGCCGAATGTCGCCCCCTTCGAAATCGAAAACATCCCCGCCCGCGATATCCAACCGCCCGACGATCCTTCCGTCTCCGCGGTCGTCCGCGACCTCGCCGTCCTCGAGATTTATCAAAACAAAAAACTCGCCGCCGTCATGCCCCTCTCCCGCGCCAGGCCCGGCCTCCGCGGCCGCGGCGAATGGAAAATCCTCGACGCCATCCCGCGTCCCCGCCTCGCCACCATTCAAGAGCCCCGCGTCGTCCGGGAGGAAAAAACCGGCCCGTTCTATGTGAATCCCAACCCCACCCCGCGCCCCGCCCCCGCCGTGCTGGCGCGCGAGCAATTCCTCCCCGCCGGTCCCAACAACCCCGTCGGCGTCGTTTGGATCAACCTCGCCAAGTCCGGCGGCAAGGACGCCCTCCCGTTCGGACTCCACGGCACCTCCACCCCCTCCGAAATGTTCGGCTACGAAAGCCTCGGCGGATTCCGCCTCGCGAATTGGGACATCCTCCGTGCCGCCTCCCTCCTCCCGCCCGGCACCACGCTCCAGTGGACCCCTTGATTCAGGGCTTTTGAACTGTCCAAGAAAGGTCGGCTATCGCCTTTTCGAAGTCAGCCGATAGGTATTGGTGTCAACCCACAGGCCCCGAACCGCCGCGACGCCTCCCCGTCAACCGCCCCCGGTGCCCCTCACCACAAACCAAAACAAAACCCCAACGCCGATGCGCCACCTCCGCTCCATCCTCGCCGTCCTCCTCGCGGCCACCTTCCCCGTCCTCGCCCTCCCCAGCGATCCGGCCCTCGTTCTCAACGCCACCTACGGACTCTTCCCCCGCCCGCAAGGCCACCAATATTTCCCCTCTCCGCAGGATTGGCGCGATGTGAACATCTACCAACTTTTCACCGACCGCTTCGCCGACGGCGATGCCGCCAACAACACCACCAGCGCGATGGGCATCAACCGCTCGTCCTGGTTCGTCAACAACAGCGGTCGCTCCTTCCCCCATAACCGGAATTTCCACCACGGCGGCGACTGGAAAGGCCTCAAGGACAACCTCGACTACCTCACCGGCATGGGCGTCAACGCCGTGTGGATCTCCGGCGTCCAGATGAACGCCCAAGGCCGCGACGGACGCTACACCCCCTACCACCAATACCACCCCACCGACTTCTTCAACGTTGATCCCGCCCAAGGCACCTTCCAGGAACTCAAGGACCTCGTCGACGCCTGCCACGCCCGCGGCATCTATGTCATCCTCGATGTCGTCATCAACCACACCGCCGACCTCAACGGCCTCTGGGGCA
>CAZVPK010000123.1:0-7551 GCA_964628505.1 uncultured Chthoniobacter sp. | reverse complement strand
ATGTGTTTTTGGATGTCCGGGACCTGGAGTGGTTGATACTGGGAAGCGGGTTGGGGATTTTGAGCGGGACGGGAAATTCCCTGGCAAACACCTTGGTTGGAAACACTCAGAACAATTCGCTGAACGGGGGAACGGGAGCGGACTCGATGGCGGGCGGGTTGGGGGACGACTTCTACACTGTGGACAATGCGGGAGATGTGGTTTTGGAGTTGGCGTCGCAGGGGACCGACAGCGTGCTGTCAAGCATCGCCCACTACACTTTGCCCGACCATGTCGAGAGTTTGATCCTGTCCACCTCGGCCGGGGAAATCCACGGAACCGGCAACTCCCTTGCGAACCTCATGGTTGGAAACGCGTCCGCCAATTCCCTCTTCGGTCTGGACGGGGCGGACACCATGGACGGCGGGTCCGGAAACGACTGGATCGACGGTGGAGCGGACGATGACAGTTTGATTGGAGGGGACAACACCGACACGCTTTTGGGAGGGGATGGGACCGACACGTTGGATGGCGGCGCGCAGAGCGACTCGTTGGTCGGCGGTGATGGAGATGACAGCGTGTTCGGAGGCGCGGGATCGGATGTGCTTCTGGGGGATGCCGGCGCCGATACGCTGGACGGCGGGGACGGTTGGGATTCCCTCGATGGCGGAACCGGTGCCGACAGCATGGCGGGTGGCACGGGGAACGATACCTATTTTGTGGATGATGTCGGGGATATGGTTGTTGAGTTGTTGGGAGCCGGCACCGACTGGGTGGTGAGTTCCCTGTCGGACTACACTCTCACTGACAATCTCGAGCATTTGACGCTGGCGGGAGGAATTCAAAGCGGGTCCGGCAATAGCCTCGACAACTCTTTGTTTGGAAATTCGGATCGGAACTCGCTACTCGGTTTGGCGGGGGATGACACCTTGGTTGGCGAGGCGGGTGATGACACATTGGACGGTGGCGAGGGGGTCGATTCACTCGTCGGCGGTATGGGTAATGATTTTTATATCATTGATTCCACCTCCGATGTTCTGGTCGAAAATCCCGGTGAGGGCTTGGACTCCGTTTTGGCGAACACGGACGGATTGAACCTCTCGAACTCGATCGACATCGAGTGGATCATCCTCGGATCCGATGCCACGGTGGTCAGCGCGACCGGCAACAGTCTGGACAACACCATTCTTGGAAACGATGCCGACAATTCCCTGAACGGCTCCACAGGAGCGGACTCGATGGCTGGAGGGCTGGGGAACGATTTCTACACCTTGGATCAAGTCGGCGACGAGGTTTACGAATTGTCTGACCAGGGCATTGATAGCGTGCGTGTGTTTTTCGACGACCACACTCTCGACGATCATGTGGAGGTTTTGTGGTTGGCTTGGTTGCCGGGAATTATTTCAGGGACTGGAAACGCCTTGGACAACACCCTTGTGGGAAATGGATTCAACAACTCGCTCTTCGGACTCTCGGGTGCGGACAGCCTCTACGCCAACGGGGGCAATGACACACTGGTGGGAGGAGATGGAAACGACACGCTGAACGGTCACATCGGCAACGACAGCATGATTGGCGGAGCCGACGATGATCTGTATTTCGTCGATAGCGCCTCGGATCGTGTTCTTGAGTTGGCCGCCGAAGGTTCGGATTCGGTTCTGGCCTCCTACTCCGGGCACACTCTGGCCGACGAGGTCGAGTATTTGGAGTTGCTGGAATCTGTCGTGGCAGGCACCGGCAACGCCTTGAACAATACGCTTCAAGGCAACGGTGCCGGGAACTCCCTTGACGGTGGCGTGGGCGCGGACACGATGATCGGAGGCGCGGGCAATGACACCTATTTTGTAGATGAGTCAGGCGACCGGGTGGTGGAGTTGTCCAGCGAGGGTGAGGATTGGGTGGTGGCCGGTTACAATGCCCATACGCTCGCATCAAATGTCGAGGGCCTCCTGCTCGCCTCCGGAGTTGGGATTCTGAATGGATCGGGCAACAATCTCGACAACACGATTATCGGAAATGCCCAGACAAACTCGCTGTATGGCGCGGGCGGAAACGACACCATTCTTGGCGGCAACGGTGGCGATTCGCTGAATGGCGGAGGCGGAGACGATTCACTGATCGGCGAGTCCGGGGATGATTATTACACCGTGGACAGCTTGCTCGACGAGGTGGTGGAAGCGGTGTCCGAGGGCACGGACAGCGTTCTGGCGAATGTCGATGACTACTCGCTCACGGACCATGTCGAGACGCTGATCTTCGGAACCGGAGCGATCACGGGAACCGGAAACTCGCTCCAAAACACGCTGGTGGGGAATGCCAGCAACAACTCGCTCGCGGGCGGAGCCGACAACGACTCGCTCTACGGCGCGGGGGGAAGCGACACCTTGGACGGGGGAACCGGCGACGATACCATGGCGGGCGGATCGGGCGGGGATTTCTATCTGGTCGATTCGGTCGGAGATGAAGTGGTGGAATCGTCGAATTCCGGGATCGACTCGGTGCTCAGCAGCCTCCCCACTTATACGCTCGGGTCCCATGTCGAACACCTGATCCTCGACACCGGCGCGCTCTCGGGATTTGGCAATGTCCTCGACAACAGCCTTGTCGGAAACGATCTCGACAACTCCTTGGACGGCGTTTCCGGGACGGATACCATGATCGGCGGCGACGGAAACGACACCTATTTCGTTGATGACGTTTTGGATGTGGTTGTGGAAATTCCTTCCGCCGGGGACGATTTCGTCTCGACCGGTATCGATGGCTACACGCTGTCGGCAAATGTCGAAGGATTGATCCTGACCGGATCCGCCACGCTGGGGTCGGGCAATGCCATCAACAACACGCTCATCGGGAACACCGGCTTGGACAATTCGCTCAACGGTGGCGGTGGAAACGACACGTTGATCGGCGACTCGGGCAACGACACGCTCGACGGTGGCACCGGGGACGATTCGCTCGCGGGCGGGGACGGGGATGATTACTATGTGGTTGATTCCGCTTTCGACGCGATCCTGGACACTTCCGGAACCGATTCGGTGCGGGTGGACCTCACCGGGGGATACACCCTCGGGGCCGGTTTGGAGCACTTGATCTTGGGAAGCGGCAATATCGGAGTGGGAAACACCGGCAACAATTCCCTCATCGGAAACTCCCTCGACAACACGCTGGACGGCGGAGGGACCATCTCGGGCGGCGACACTCTCATTGGCGGTGGCGGCAACGATTACTATGTCCTTCACAGCGTGGACGACGAGGTCATCGAAGCTCCCGGTGGCGGATCCGACTCGGTCTACGTGGACTTCAGCGGCTACACCCTTCACGCAAATGTGGAAAATGTCATTCTCGGTCCCAGCGCCGGGGCGGCCAGCCTGACCGGAGATGCCGGAAACAATTATTTGGTGGGAAACGACCTCGACAATACGATCGACGGCGCCGCGGGAGCCGACACGATGGTCGGCGGGGACGGGGATGATTTTTACTTCGTGGACAATCTCAACGATGTCGTGGTGGAGAGCCCCGGCGAGGGCACCGATTCGATCCAGTCGAACGTGATTTCCTTCACGCTTCCGGACAATGCGGAATACCTCTCGCTGGGAACGGGTGCGGTCACCGGTGTGGGCAATGGATCGGTAAACACGCTTGCCGGCAACGCGACCTACAATTCCCTGT
This sequence comes from uncultured Chthoniobacter sp., assembly GCA_964628505.1. Classification (GTDB taxonomy): domain Bacteria; phylum Verrucomicrobiota; class Verrucomicrobiia; order Chthoniobacterales; family Terrimicrobiaceae; genus UBA967. The sequence goes on along the minus strand of CAZVPK010000123.1, from coordinate 3,903 downwards.
TCGGCGGCGAGGGAAATGATTCCCTCTTCGGCGGCGGCGGCAACGACACGCTCAACGGCGGCGCGGGCAACGACACGATGGTGGGCGGGGCCGGGAACGATTACTTCGTGGTGGATTCCGCGAGCGACAGCCTGGTGGGCGGCGGAGGATCGGACGGCATCATTTCCCAAATCGAGGACTACACCCTTGCCGCGGGATTCGATGTTCTGGTTCTGGACAACGGTTTCCTCGAGGGCACCGGAAACGCCGGGAACAATTCCGTCATTGGCAATTCCCTTTCAAACACGCTCTCCGGCGGGGCGGGCGAGGACACTCTCCGCGGGCGGACCGGCCACGATTACTATTACGTCAACAGCACCGGCGACGTGGTTGTAGAGGCCGTGCTCGAGGGCACGGACACCGTGGAATTCAGCGGCTTCGCGACCTACACGCTCCCGAACCACGTGGATCGACTGGTCCTCGGCGCGGGAGCCGTGGATGGATACGGCAACTCGCTCAACAACTCGCTCTCCGGAAACTCGGGCAACAACTCGCTCTTCGGAGCGGCGGGCCGCGATTCGATCCATGGCGGCGATGGCAACGACACGCTCTGGGGGGCCGATGCCAGCCGCCGCAACGAGATCGACACGCTCACCGGAGGCAGCGGTTCGAACCTGTTCGTCCTCGGCAACGCCTCCGCCGCGTTTTACAACGATGCCTACGCCTCCCAGGTTGGATCGACCGATTACGCTTACATCACGGACTTCACCCCGGGCACGGACACCTTGCAGCTGAAAGGCTCGGCGGGGAGTTACTATCTGGGATCGCACGCTGTCGCGGCGCTTTCCGCGCACCAGGGATTGTTCCTCGAGTTGGGGTCCGTGGACGAGTTGATTGCCATCATCCAAACCGACGGCGCGGCCCTCACGCCGGCCAATACCATCAACAACGCGGTCTTCGTCTGACGCGAGAGCGCTTCAGTAGGCGGTCCGCTTGGGAAAAAACACCTGCCACGCGGTTTGTGCGGTGATCGCCACATCCACGAGCGGAGAGTAGTTTTCGATGTATTCCAGGTCGGCTTCGATGCGACGGACGATGTCCTCGTCGGTCTTCGCCTCCCCTCGCATTCCGCGCACTTGGGCCAATCCGGTCACGCCCGGCCGGACGAAGGTTCTTACATTGTAGGAGGCCAGCAGGCGTTGCCAAAGTGTGTTGTGCTCGGGCAGGTGCGGACGGGGACCCACCACGCTCATCTCGCCGCGCAGCACGTTGAGGAATTGCGGGATCTCGTCGAGCGAGGTTTTGCGAAGCCAGCGTCCCGCCGCGAAAATTCTGGGATCCTCCTCGCGCGCCTGGCTGGTGTTGTGCTCCGACCCCGTGTGCATCGTCCGGAACTTGAAAATGCGGAATTCCCCGCCGCCGAGACCCGAGCGCTTCTGGCGGAAAAACAATGGTCCCGGCGATTGGAGGCGGTGCAGACACCAGACCAAAACGCAGAGCCACGGCATCACCAGAACCACGGCCGCGCCCGCGACAAAAAAATCGAACACCCGTTTGATCGCCTGGTTGAACGGGCTCTCGAGCGGTTCCCGGCGGAAGTGCACGAAGTTCAACCCGTCGACCTCCGCGCTCCAGGCCCGCGCGCCGAACCGCTGCTCGAGATCGTCCCAGAAAATCAACCGCGCCCCGCACCCCTCGGCCAGATCAAGCATTCGCGCGAGTTCGTGCCGGTTTTGCGGCGGTTCCAGCCACATCAGCACGTCCGGCCTTTCCTTCTGGAACACGGCCTCCAGCGCCTCCGCGTCGCCGAGCCTCGGCGCCTCCAGGCGCCCGCTGTCGAATCCCTCCGGAGCAAGGATGCCGCAAATCGAGATGCCCATGCGCTGCTGGCGCTGCAGCCATTCGACAAGCGACCCGATCTTGCGGAACTCCGCATGGCGCGTCGCCAGCAGGAAGCGCTGGCGGTTGTTCCTTGGAAAAACAATCGGCAGCACCAGATGCGGCATCGCCAGATTCGTGAGCGCCAGCGTCGCATACAGGATCGGCACCCAGGAAAAAAGGAACACGCGCGAGATTTCCTTGTCCTTCGTGGCGACAAGGAAAAACACGATCACCGTTCCCACGAAAAGCGTCTGGCGGCCAGCCAGGTTCATCCGCTCCCAAAAAACTCCCGAGAGTCTCACGGCGTCCTCGGCCGACATCTGCGCGGCCCGCACCCACAAGGCCAGCACGCCGACCACGGCATACACGCTGTAGCCCGCGAAGCCACCCACCAGCTTGAGGCCCACGACACTTTCCACGACCAGATACCAGGTGTAAAAACCCGCCGCCAGCGCCGCGGCCTGGAAAATCGCATGGATCGCGGTGGCCCCGCGGTGGCGTTCGCGGATCATGGGGTGGTCTTCATTCTCGGGTAAGGCAGGCCCAATCGCGCCTGCTGCGAACATGGGACCGATCGCGGGCTTCCGCAAGAGCGGACGGCGGGATTTCTCAATCCGGCGCCCACATGTCCGAGATGGCGCGGCGCGGTCGGAGCGAGGCCGCCCGCCCCCGGCTGTTTCATTTTTTATTGAAAAACGTGAAACAGGCCGCTTGAATTTTTCTCATGCCAGTCGCGTTGAAGGATGGTGTGGGCGAAGCCTCCGCGTTGTCGGACCTGGAGGTGGAGTCCATCGAAATGTTCATCGGGTTTTTCAAATTGATCGGACTGCAGAAATCGGTGGGGGAGATTTACGGGTTGTTGTTCGTGTCGCCGCGCGCGTTGCCTATGGAGGAGATTATCGACCGCTTGGGAATCAGCCTCGGCGCGGCGAGCCAGGGGTTGAAGGTGCTGCGCGGGGTGGGGGCCGTGAAGTCGGTCTACACGCCGGGGGATCGGAGGGATCATTTCGTGGCGGACCTCGAGTTGAGCAAGTTCGCGACCGCGTTCATCAAGGAGGAGTTGCAGCCCAGGTTGGACCGCGCGCTGGAGCGCATCGGCACGATGGAGGCGCTGGCCGGCGACATGGCTCCGAGGGAGCGGCGCGCGGCGCAGCAGCGGCTGGAACGGCTCAAACACTGGCTCGAGCGCGGAGAAAAGATGCTTCCTTGGATATTGAGGTTTCTTGTGAAGTGATGGTGTGCCGCCCCCGGTGCGGCGGGATGTCCGTGAACAACGCGGAGACAGTTTGGAGTGCGAAAGTGGTCCGGCGCCCGACACGGCCGGGGACCAAGGGCGGCAGCTTGCCCGCGCGGGGCTCGGATATGCGAAAAGCCGGAATGGGGAATGCGAAATGGAGTTGAGGAGCGTCGAGGCGGTGGTGGGTGCGCTGAACTCGGCGGGGGTGCGATATTTGATCGTGGGCGGGTTCGCGGTGAACGCGCACGGATACCTCCGGGCCACGCGGGATCTGGATTTGGTCATTCAGCTGAATCCTGAAAATCTGCGACGCGGCTTGGAGTGCCTGTTTGAGGTGGGCTATCGGATGGCGATTCCAGTGACCATCGAGGATTTCGCCAACCCCGTGAATCGCGAAACTTGGCGGGCGGAAAAGGGAATGATCGTCCTTAAACTCTGGAGCGATGATCACCGCCGCACGCCTATTGATGTGTTTGTTTACGAACCATTCGATTTTGAGCGGGAATTCGAGCGGTCCATTTTGAATGAACTTGCGCCGCGTCTGTTCGCGAGGATTGTCTCGCGCGAGGCGTTGATGCTTATGAAACAGGAAGCCGGGCGGCCGCAGGATTTGGTGGACATCGAGGAACTCCGCCGCGTGGAGAAGTTATGAAAACGCCCGAGCCCGATTGGCGGTGGGGGACGCCGGAGGGAAGCCGTGAATTCGACCGTCTCATGGACGCCCGCTTGTCCTTGCGTGAAAAAGTCCAGTGGCTCGAGGACATGGAAACCTTGCACGAGAGATTCGCGGAGGCCCGTGCGAAGCG
>CAZVPK010000122.1:0-7563 GCA_964628505.1 uncultured Chthoniobacter sp. | reverse complement strand
GGGCGCACCCGACGGCACCCGAGGCGGGCGCGCTCCCCGGGACCGGGCGCTCCCGCGCCAATTTCCAAAATTCCAAACGCCAACGGACTTCCGGATTAACAGCGGTTCATCGCCTCGATCTGTTCCCACAGCGCCTTTTCCTTCGGCGGGGGATTTTCGGGAATCGTGATCGCAATCACCGCATACAAATCGCCGCGCTTGTTCGATCCGTCGGGCAGCCCCATGCCCGGCATGCGGAATTTTTTCCCCGCCTGCGAGCCGGGCGGCACCTTCAATTTAGCCCGACCGCCCAAGGTGGGCACGGTGACATTGCAGCCGAGAACCGCATCCCACGCGGGAATCTCCACCTCGTGGTAAAGATCGCTTCCCTCGATATCGAATTCCGGGTGGCGCTGGAATTTCACCCGCAGGAACAAATCGCCTGCTCCCGCTCCGCCGGCGCCGGTTCCGCCTTGGCCTGCGAGGCGGATGCGCTGACCTTCGCGAATACCCTTGGGAATTTTCACCGTGTAGGTTTCGAGCTTTTTCGAATTCCCGCGGCGGAAGGAAATCTGGCGCGTCGAGCCGTTGAGCGCCTCCTCGAGCGTGACCATGATGTCGGCTTCCACATCCTGCCCGCGCTGCGGCATGTCTTCGAAACCGCCCCGGCCCCGGCGTCCCCCGAACATCTGCTCGAAGAAATCGCTGAAACCCGTTCCTCCGAAGGAAAACTCCTCCTCCATCGGCGCCCCTCGACCGGGACGAAATCCCCCGCCGGCCCGCTGGAATCCGCCCTGCGGAGGTGGCGGCCCCTGTTGCCAATGCTCGCCGTATTCGTCGTAGAGCTTGCGTTTCTCCGGATCGCCGAGCACCTCGTAGGCCTCGTTGATCTCCTTGAATTTCTCCTCGGCCGCCTTTTTGTCCTTGGCGGTGTCCGGGTGGTGCTTGCGGGCGAGTTTGCGGAAGGCGCTCTTGATGTCGGCGGCCGTGGCGGACTTCGAAACACCGAGCGTCTGATAGTAATCGCGGAATTTGGCGGACATGAGTCGATGAAAATCGTTCGCGCATTTTGCCGATTTTCTCCATCCTGTCCAACCCATGCTCGACATCCGTCTCATTCGGGAAAACCCCGACCTCGTCAAAAGCCGCCTCGCCGCCCGTTCGAAGGACCACACCGAAACCATCGACGCCATACTCGCGATCGATGTCGAGCGCCGCGCCGCCGAAACCCGCCTCCAGGGCCTCCAAGGCGACCGCAACCGTCTCAGCAAGGAAATCGGAAAACTCCGCGCGCAGAAGCAGGATTCCGCCGACCTGGAGTCCCGGGTCAAATCCATCTCCGCCGACATGGAAACGGCTTCCGGCGAAGCCGAGGCCCTTTCCGAAAAACAGCGCGACATTCTCCTCAATCTTCCAAACCTCCCGCAAGCCGATGTCCCCGCTGGCGCTGACGCCAAGGACAACCCCGTCATTCGAACCCACGGCGAAAAGCCCGCCCTCGAAAATCCCAAGGACCACGTCGCCCTCGCCGAATCGCTCGGTCTCATCGACCCCGACCGCGCTGTCAAAATCAGCGGCAGCGGGTTCGCCGTTTACACCGGACAAGGGGCGCGCCTCGAGCGGGCGCTTTTGAATTTCCTCCTCGACCTCCACACCCGCGAGCACGGCTACACCGAGGTCAGCCCGCCGTTTGTCGTCCGCCGGGATTGCATGATCGGCACCGGGCAGCTTCCGAAATTCGAGGAGGACATGTATGGCGTGGACGGCGGCGGGCTTTTTCTCGTCCCCACCGCCGAGGTCCCCGTCACCAATCTCCACCGCGAGGAGATCGTCAACGCCGCGCAATTTCCCATCAAGTATGCCGCCTACACTCCCTGCTTCCGGCGCGAGGCGGGCTCGGCGGGACGCGAGACCCGCGGCCTCATTCGCATGCACCAGTTCGACAAGGTCGAGTTGGTCAAAATCTGCGCGCCCGAGCAATCGAACGCCGAACTCGAATCCCTCACCGCCGATGCCGAGCGCGTCCTTCAAAAACTCGGCCTGCACTACCGCGTGATCGTCCTCTGCACCGGTGACATGGGCTTCGGCTCCGCAAAAACCTACGACATCGAGGTCTGGGCCCCCGGCCAGAATGCCTACCTCGAAGTCTCGAGCTGCTCGAATTTCGAGGACTTCCAAGCCCGCCGCATGAACCTCCGCTTCAAAGGCGCCGACGGCAAAAACCGCTTCTGCCACACGCTCAACGGCTCCGGCACCGCCTTGGCCCGCCTCTTCGTCGCGCTGCTGGAAAACTACCAGCAACCCGACGGCACGGTCCGCATTCCCGAGGCGCTCCAGCCCTACTTCGGTGCCGAAAACATCTCGAAGTAATCCCGGCCCCGCCGATCTGCTGGAATCCGCCGTCGCCTCCGCGCTCGCGGGAATTCCCAAATCCAAAAAACTCCTCGTCGGCGTGTCGGGCGGACGCGATTCGATGGTCCTGCTCCACGCGCTGCAACGCGTCGGCTATCGCAACCTGGTCGTTTGTCATCTCGTCCACATGCTCCGCGGAAAAGCCTCCAAGGCCGATGCCGCCTTCGTCCGCAGGCAGACGGCGAAAGCCGGACTCGCCTTCGAATCCGCCCGCGCCCAAACCCGCGACTACGCCTCCGCGAACAAAAAATCCCTCGAACTCGCCGCCCGCGAGCTGCGCCGCGCCTTCTTCGCCGAATGCGCCCGCAAGCACCGCTGCCGCCTGCTCCTTCTCGCCCACCACGCCGACGATCAGATCGAAACCTGCCTCTTCAATTTCCTCCGCGGCACCGGGCCCGCCGGCCTCGCCGGCATCAAGCCCGTTTCCAAACTCGGAACCCTCGCCATCCACCGTCCGCTCCTCGCCGTGACCCGCGAGGAGATCGACCGCTACCAAAAGCAACACCGCATTCCCTTCCGCGAGGATTCCACCAACGCCGAGGCGCTTCACACCCGCAACAAACTCCGCCACGAAATCCTTCCCGCCATCGAGCGAGCGCTCGGCCCCTCCTTTCGCAAAGCCATTCCCCGCGCCGCCGAAATCCTCCGCGCCGAGGAGGAATGGATGTCCTCGCTCGTCCCCGTTCCCGGCGAAACGCTCTCCTGCCGCGAACTCCGCGCCCTGCCACTCGCCCTCCAGCGCCGCCTGGTGCGCGCCTGGCTCATCGCTCAGGAAATCCCCGAACCCGGCATGGAGGAAACTCAGCGCGTCCTCTCGCTCCTCGACACCTCCGGCCCCGCAAAAATCAACCTCCCCGGCGACCGCCACGCAAGACGCCGGGCGGGAATTCTTTTTCTGGAAAAATCCAACCCATGACCCTGCGCGACGCCGCAAAAACCGGCCTCCGCGCCGCCCGCGAGAATTTTTTTCCCGGCCTGATGTTGCAGGCGCTGATGGGCTGTTTCCTCGCCGCCTATCTTTTGCACGACGGCACCCGCGTCTTTCTCGCGAGGGTGGGGGAGAGCCGCGAGGAAATGGGCTACCTTTTTTCCCTCGTCACCTACCTCGTCTCCGGCGCCGTGCTGCCCGAGTTGCTGCGGGTTTTCTTTTTCCAACGCGGCCGCGCCTCGCTCGACAATCTCCGGAGCATCCTCACCGCCGCGCCCTGTTGGGGAATCATGGGATTGGTCGTGGATTTTTTCTACCGCTGCCAAAACGCCTGGTTCGGCACCGGCAACGAATGGAGCGTCGTGCTCCTGAAAATCGCCGTGGACCAACTCGTTTACAGCCCGTTTTTCGCGAACCCCGTCATCACCGGCTATTTCACCCTGCGCGCCGGAGGATTCCGTCGCGGCGCGTTCGAATTCGTCTTCAGCCGCGCCTTCCTCGCCGAAAAATGGCTCCCCGTCCAAATCGCCGGCTGGGGCGTGTGGATCCCCGGCGTGGCGCTTGTTTACTCGATGCCGCCGCAGTTGCAGATCCCCGTCGCCGTACTCATCCACGCCTTCTGGGTCCTCATCCTCACCACCCTCACCCGCAGGCGCTCATCGGACTGAGCCTCGGCTGCGAGCGGGGATTCGGCCATCCCCCCGGTCTTCGCTCCGCCCAAGGACAAACCACCACCCTCCGTGCTATGACGCAGCCCCCGGTTGAGATCGCCACAAGGAAAGCGGATTTTGTGGTCCATGAAACGACGAGACTTCCTGACCCTGTGCGGCCTCGCGGCTGGCTCCGTGCTGATCCCGAAATCCATCGCCCGCCTGATCCGCGACACCTGTGTGCTGGCCGGCCAACCACTCGTCCTGCCGCGCCATTCCAAGGCCGGTTCGATCATTTACGCCGTCTACGAATACGGCGACTACACGTTGCACTTCGGCGATCCCGATGCGGAACCGTTCGTGCCGAACTGGCGGGAATTTATCGACAGCAGGGGCGTCGATATGGACTGCGACGAGGAGCGCTTTGATTTTCTCTCGCAATATTTCTACTGGGATCGGTCGGGAGGCGAACCCGAACCCGACATTCCGCTCGGCGATCCGATCGATGGCGGCGCGCTGGAATTCTATATGGATTGGGATTACGAACTGCGCGAGAGCCCCAGGGCGCAGGTGTTCCACTACCTGAACAACCTCCCGCTGTGTCCCGGCGAGGACGGGATTGCGGACGATCCGCTGGGCGAACTCGATTTCATCGAAGGCGACCGGCCCGGCTCGAACCTCACCTATGTGCAGGCCCCGAACCTCGCCTCGCTCGCCTGCCTCCAGCACCGTCTCAACGAACTCGACGAGGACATCCAGATTGAAATCCTCTGAAGCCCGCCCCGCCCCTATGACAACGATACCAACCGCACCCGTTCGCACCGCATTCAGCGAATCCTATTTCTCGAACACCCGCACCCCCTCGATGCGGAAGCTTCCGCTTGTGGCAAAACAAGCCGCCGAAGCGGGATTCGCGGAGATCGTCGAACCGCAACCGGTCGCACACGCCGATCTCAAGCAAATCCACGACGGGCGCTACGTTGACAGCATCCTCACCGGGAAAGGTCCGCTCAGTCGGTGTGCCTTCGGGTATTGGAGCGAGGACTACCGCGACGGCGTGCTGGCGATCAATGGCGGCAACCTTCTCGCCGCCCGCATGGCCTTGGAGGACGGGATCGCCGCGAATGTGGCGCAAGGCTTCCACCATGCCGCTCCGTCCAACGGCGGTGGCTACTGCACTTTCAACGGCCTCGCCCTCGTGGCCGCCCGGCATCCAGGGATCGAGGTCTTCGTCCTCGATTGCGACGAGCACGGAGGCGACGGCACCGCCGAGTTCACAAAAATCCTGCCCAACCTTTTCAATTTCTCGATCTGCGGCACCGGCATGGGAGCCCACGAAGGCCTGCGCTCCATCGTGCGCCGGGTCCCGCCCGGCGACGAAGCCCAAGCCCGTCTTTTTCTCGAGGAGGCGCTGAACCTGATCGCGGAAAATCGCCCCGGCCTCGTGATCTACCAGGCCGGCATGGACCCGCACCGCGACGATCCGCTCTCGCGCTCCGCAATGTCCGGCGAATTCCTCGCCCTCCGTGACGAACTCGTCATGGAAACCCTCGCGCTCGATCTCGGCATCCCGTTTTTCTTCGTCCTCGCCGGCGGCTACCAGGAACCCATGGAGGAAAAACTCGTCCCGCTCCATGTCCAAACCTTCGAAACCGCCGCCCGCATCCAATATCGTTTCCGCAAAAAATAAATCCGCTCCCCCCACGGTTGTCCTACCGGCCTTGCGAGACTCTCCCCCGAAATGATTCCGAAAACCGCCACCACCCACCTCAACCCGAACCTCCTCCGGAACGCCTGAAACAGAAAACTATGAAAATCCAAGCCCGACTCGATCACGCCACCATCCTCGCCAACCAGGGCCGCCCCGTGCACCTCGCCCTCGAACTCCTTGCTCCGCAGGCCGAGGCCTCCTCGCGCCGTCCCATGGCCTTCTGCGCCGTGCTCGACCGCAGCGGCTCGATGCGCGGCGAACCGCTTTCCAAAGCCAAGGCCGCCTGCGAATCGATCATCCGCAACCTCCGCTCGAACGACCAATTCTCTCTCGTCGTTTTCGACGACCGCGCCGAGGTCGTCCTGCCCATGGCCTCCGTAAGCCACAAGAGCGCCGCCATCCAGGCGGTCCGCCGCATCCAGGATCGTGGCAGCACCAACCTCACCGCCGGTTGGATGCTCGGTCGGGACGAACTGCGCAAAGCCCCCGAAACGACCTCGCGCCGCACCCTGCTTCTGAGCGACGGCCACCTCAATGTCGGCATCACCGCCCCCGACGAGGTCGCCCGCGTGGTCTCCGACGGTCTCGAGCGCTCCCGCATCCGCACCGCCACGCTCGGCTTCGGCAACGGCTACGACGAAAACCTCCTCGAGCGCCTTGCCACCTGCTCCGGCGGGAATTTCTACGACGCGAATTCGGCGGAAAAACTCCCCGCAATTTTCGAGGCGGAGTTGGAAGGATTGCAACGCACCGCCAGCCAGAATGTGCGTGTGCGTGTCCGCAAACTCGACTTCTGCGAGAACTGGGTCCTCTTCGCCTCCTACCACTCGGTCGCCCTTCCCGACGGCCGCATCGAGATTTCCCTTGGCGACCTCACCAGCGAGGAATCCGCCACACTCGTCTTCCACCTCGATGTCCTGCCCCTGCCAATCCTGCCCGGCGGGGAACCTGTTGCATCGCTCGAAGGCGAGCGCCTCCTCGAACTCGAAATCCTCTGGGACGACCTCTCCACGCCCGAACTCGCCTCCCGCACGCACACCCAGACGATTCGCATCCTGCCCACTCAGGATCCCGCCGACATTCGGATCAACGAGGATGTGATCCCCGCCGTTGCGACCCAATGCGCGGGCCTGGCTGTCGAAAAAGCCACCGAAGCCGCCAACCACCACGACCCCGACCGGGCTGTCCACATCCTCAAGCAAGCCCTCGCCAAACTCGAGTCCCTCGGCAACCCCGCCAAAGCCGCCGACGGCCTTGAGGCCCTGCGCTCGCTCCTCGCGATCATCGAGAACTACGGAGCCCTTGACGCCCGCGCGAGCAAATCGGCGAAATTCCGCTCCAGCCACATGCGCAAAATGAAAAGCATGGCTGCCTGGACGCTCGATGAGGAGGCCCCGTCCTACTCGGAGAAAAAAATCACCCCGCCCCAAAAACCCGGTGACTCCCCCAAACCCTGATCCCGGGCCCTCATCAAACCCTGCGAACTCACTCGAAGCCCGCACATCCGTTCCGCCCAAACAGGGGGGGCAAATAAAAATCAAAAAAATTTGGTTCCCCCACGGATGTCCTACCAGCCCTGCGAGAATGCCTGCGTCATGATCACAAAAATCCTGTCGAAAATCACGTCGCGCCTCCGGGCCATTCTTCCGCAGAGCCGCTCCAAATGGGCGTTCCACTCGCAACTCGAATTCCGGTTTTGATCCCATGGAAACCGATGTCTTTGGAAAGCCGATCCGCGATCAGGAACTGCTTCGCCGAATCCAGCAAGCGAGGGGATCGCAGCGTCAGCACAACCCACATGCCGAGCTTCACGATCCGATCGAGGACAATCCCCGCGTTCGCCAGATCGTGCGCGAGGTCGAGCGCCGCGCCGAAAAGGAATC
>CAZVPK010000121.1:0-7600 GCA_964628505.1 uncultured Chthoniobacter sp. | reverse complement strand
CGATGTTCTCGAGGTCCGGGCTGGCCCAGTGGGTGGGCATGGGCATGGAATTGAACTTGCGGAGGGCGTCCTTGCGGAATTCGCGGATCCAGTCCGGGTCCTGCTTCACATCGCATATGTAGTCGATGGTTTTCTCGGTCAGGCCCGTGCCGGCGTCGAACTCGTAGTCCACATCGTAGTGGAAGTCGCCGATCGAGCGGTCGATGTTGATGTCGGGTTTGGTTTCCATGGTTGGTTCCTCCGGTTGTGAAAATCAGGCGGTGGCGAGCATTTCCTTCTCGACCCAGTCGTAGCCCTCGGCCTCGAGTTTGTGGGCGAGGCTTTTGTCGCCGCTCAGGACGATGCGGCCGTCGACCATCACATGGACGACATCGGGCACGATGTAATCGAGGAGGCGCTGGTAGTGGGTGATGACGAGGAATCCGCGCTCGGGGCTGCGCATGGCGTTGACGCCCTCGGAGACAATCTTGAGCGCGTCGATGTCGAGGCCGGAATCGGTTTCGTCGAGCACGGCGTAAACCGGGTTGAGCATCGCCATCTGGAGGATTTCGCAGCGTTTCTTTTCGCCGCCGGAGAAGCCTTCGTTGACCGCGCGGGAGGTGAATTTGCGGTCGATCTTGAGGGCGTCCATTTTTTTGTAGAGGTGCTCGTAGTATTCGACGGCGTCGAGTTCCTCGCCCTCGGGGAGGCGGGCCTGGAGCGCGGCGCGGATGAAGTTCGCGATGGTCACGCCGGGGATTTCCATCGGGTATTGGAAGGCGACGAAAAGACCGGCGCGGGCGCGCTCGTCGGGCTCCTCCATTTCAAACAGGTCGAGGCCGTCGAGGGTCACGGAGCCGCCTGTGACCTCGTAGTCCGGGTGGCCGGCCATGATTTTGGCGAGGGTGGATTTGCCGGAGCCGTTCTTGCCCATGATGGCGTGGACTTGTCCCTTGGGAATCTCGAGGTTGATGCCCTTGAGGATTTCGCGGTCGCCGATGTTGGCGGTGAGGTTTTCGATTTTGAGGCTCATGGTTTTTTGGTGGTGGTGGATGATTTGCAGGCCGGGCAGACGCCGCGGAGAGTGATTTCGGAGTGGGTAACGGTGGTGCGGGCGGGGATTTTCAGGAACCGCGAAAGGCTGCCGTCCTTTACGACGGGGATGTCGGAAACGATGCCGCAGGATTCGCAGATGAAGTGGCCGTGTTCCGAGAGATTCGGGCAGAAGCGGGTGGCTTCGCGCTCGACATTCACCTGTTTGGCGAGGCCGCAGGCGACGAGGGTTTCGAGGCAGTTATAGACGGTGGCCAGCGAGATTCCCGGGATGCGCTGCTTGGCGCGCAGGAAAACCTCGGTGGCTGTGGGATGGTCGCGCTGGTCGAGGAGGACATGGTAGACCTCGCGGCGCTGCGGCGTGAGGCGGTGGCCGCTGTGGCTGATCGTCTCCTCGTAACCGGCGTGAACGGTTTTTCTCGCTGGCATGGCGCCGGAAATTAACCGCGCCGGGAGCTTGATCAAGAATTATTCCAATTAAGAAATCAGTTGCGGAGGGTTTTTCCGCAGACCCACTGGCTCTCGACCATCACGCACTTGGGGAACTCGGGGGTGCCGCTCTCGTTGCGGTGGAGCTGGCCGACGAGGAGGTCGATCGCGGAGGAGCCGACGAGTTCGTTTTTCTGGTTCATGCCGCTCCAATCCTCCATGCCCTTGTTGATGTCGAGGTGGGCGAGGCCGATGTCCTTGGGGCACTTGAGGCCGAGTTCCGCGAGCCACTCGCGGAGTTCGGCGTGGGTGGTGACAAGGACGTCGGGCTTGTGCTTGGAGAGCCAGGCGGAGAAAGGCTTCAGGCGGTCCGGGGAATACTCGAACATCGGCACGCGCTCCTTCGGGCCCGCGAAGTTGCCGCCGGCGTAAAAACCCGCGCTGAAACGGTGGTCGATGACCTTCTCGATGTGGGGATCGATGACGAGGCCCGGCTTGTTGTATCCGAGCCGCACCAGTTGCTTCGCGGAGCGGTAGGCGGTGGAGAACTGGTCGTTGCAGGCGAAGTGGAAGGCCGGATGCTCCGGGCGGATGCCCACGGTCACGCAGGCGAGGTCCTGCCAGACGGAATCGAATTCCCGGGCAAGGCTGATGTTTTCGATCATGGCGGCCACGATGACGCCGTGGATGTTGCGGGCGCGGAGGATTTGTTTGAGGCGCGAGGGATCGATCCCGGGCTCGCGCAGCCAGAACTCGTCCAGCCCGTAGCCCAGTTCCTTGGAGCGGCGCTGGAGGCCGCCGGTGACCGCGGAGAAGGTGGGATTCGTCTGGAGGAAATTCCTTTCCTGCGAGGCGTTCACCAAGCCCAGCGTGGCCTGGTATTTCGGGTCCTTCGAGGCGCGCAACTGGGCCATGAGGTTCGAAACGACCGCGTTCGACTTGTAGCCCATCTTTTTCGCGATCGCCTGGATTTGTTTGCGGGTCTCGGGGCGGAGCCTCGCGTCGTTGCGCAGGGCGAGTGACACGGTGGCCTTGCCGACTCCGGCGGCTCGCGCGATTTCTGACATGTTGGGGGTGGTCATGAAGGGGGATTGAACTGAACAATGACTTTCCCCCGTGGCCCTTTTTGGCAAGGAAAAAAATCGCGGTTCCGGCCGTGGAGGACGCGGGGCCGGAATCAACCCCCCGGCTCGTATTCGGTGATTTTGGTTTTGCCGATCCCGAGGGAGACCATGAATCCGAGTTGGCCGGAGACGAAGACATCGACGCCTTCGCGGGCCGAGGTGGTCGAGAGTTTTCCGGCGATCAAGCCGTCGCCGATCACGAGGGTCGGGGCGACCCCGAGTTCGAATCCGCCGGCCTGGTAGAGCTTGTCCACGGCCTCGTCGGTCTCGAGGAAGATCGCGTAGTCGAACTTGCGAACGCCCAGCTCGAGGCCGGCCGAGAAGCCGGTGAGGTTGAAGTAGGCCAGGGCCTGCTTTTTGTGGAACAAAACGCCGGTCGCGGTTTGAACCGCCAAGCCCGCTCCGACCATGTGGGTGTCCGGAAAAACCAGCACCGCCACCGCGCGACGGCCGATCTCCGCCGCCTTGGAATTCCTCGCGTAAAGTTTGCTGAGGGCCGCCCCGGCGGCGCGCTCCAGTTCGGGGGTGGACATGGCGTTTGCGTCCGGGGCGAAGGCTGCGAAAAGAACCATCGCGAGGACGCCGGCGGAAAGATGGCGGAGTTGGGAAGGGAGACTCATCGCCCGGAGGATAAACGGGACGGGCCGCGTGGCAACACGGGGATTGTTCCCCGGGCGGGGATGGAATATCCCTCGGCGCCCATGCGTCCTTCCAACGAATGAACGATTTCGCCGACCTCCAACCCGTCGTTCGAAACACCGAGGCCCTGGCCTCGCAAATCTCGCCGGTTCTTTTCGGCGGCGTGGTTTTCCTGTTGATCCTGTCCTGCCACGCGGTGTTCTGCGAGGGGGCGATCCAAATCCACCAGCGATACACGCTGCCCATCCGGCGGGGCCGCCGGGCATGGCTCGCCCGCCCCTTCCTGTATCTTTCGATTCTGCTCCTCGTGCTGTCGCATCTTGTCGAGATCTCGATCTGGGGATACGCGCTGTTCTGGACCGGGCTGGCGAAAAGCCTTCCCGAGGCCCTCTATTTCAGCGGCAGCACCTACACCACGCTCGGCTACGGCAACGACATCCTGCCCGACGCGCTCAACGCCATCACCGCCGTGATCGCGCTCTCGGGCATGTTTTCCATCGCCTGGACGACCTCGGTGCTCATGGGAATGCTCGGCCCGCTCCGCGCGCAACGCGCGGATTCCAGCCGCAAAAAAACCGCGCCGGACTGAATCCGCGGACCCGGCGCGGTTTTGACGGCCATGGGCGCTTGACCCCGGGCGTCTTCATCCGCAACCATCGGGGCCGTCAAGGGAACTCAACCAGGGAGCCACACCATGGAAAACACCGCCTCGAAAATCGGCCTGGCGCCGCAGCCCTCCGTTGTCGGCCAGCGCCTCCGCACCTACATCAACCTCAAACTCGCCTCCATCGGGTGTCCGGTCGCCGACCCCGCCACCGACGACAACGGGTTCGGCAACCTCGCCGAGTCGATGCTGGCCCACAACCGCGAAACCGCGCGCCTGCTCGCGGACTATCAATGTCCCGCCGACTGGCGCATCCAGCGCTTCCTCGACGAATACCTCTACTCCACGGGCAACATCCCGCGCCTGCCCGCGCAGACGTTCATCCTCGACCGCCACGGCCTGGCCCGCGCGCTTTCGCTGCCTTGCGACGGCGACGAATTCGTCTCCGACATCATCAGCAGCTACCGCGTGAAGCAGGGCGTGCTCCACAATCCCGCCAAGGACCGCCGCACCACGCAGGGCGTTTTCCACGTCGCCGAGGGCGGCCTGCCGATCCCCGACGACAAGAAAGCCGTCCCGCTCCCGACGTTTTCGAAGATGCTGGAGTTCGCGCTCCAGCCGCCGCGCGAGTTGATGAAGCTGCCCTTCACGGCCGGCCGCGCCGAGGAGGCCGCCTGTTTCGTCTCGCTGCTCCTGCGACCGCTCGTTTGCCCCGCCGTTCCGGGATTCACGCCGGAGAAGCGCATGGAGGTGCGCTTCTTCGCGCCGGGAAACCTCGTGAGCAACCTCGACTTCGTCGAAAGCATCTTCGGCAACGGCGGCGATCCGTTCCTCCCGCAAAACGACGCCGGCCTCGATCCCGAGCACTGGAGCGGCCACTCGGGCTGCGTCATTCTTGCTCCGCACCTGGTCGCCATCACCAAGGTCCGGGCCGGCCTCCCGCCTTGGGACAAGGCCACCGAGCGCCAGCGCCGCGACGGCATGTGCTGGAAATCCGAGGACGAACTCTACAACGGCGGCTCCGCCTTCAAGCTCACCGCCCGCAACGCGGACGGCGTGGTCGTGACCCTCATCGCCGACAATTATTTCGGGTATTGCAAAAAGGAGGTGAAAACCCAGATCGGATTCGCCGCGAATCTCATGGGCCGCGCCGAGGAGGAGCACGCCGGCGGCGCGCTCGTTTTCGCCGCCTACGACCTCGGCGAGGAGTTCGACGGATCGCTCCACGTCCAGCACCGGGGACACAGTCTGGAAGAGGCCGCGGGCCTTTTCCCCGATGTGATGGACCTCCGGCCCGAAGGCTACGCGGTGGATAAAAACCACCCCGGGATTTTTTACATCCCCACCGAGACGAAGGTGAGCCTGCAGACTCTTCGCCTCGAGTGGACCGATTCCCGCGGCCGGGTGCAATCCCTCAAGCTTCTTCCCGGCCGTGTTTACATCCGGCCCTCCGGCTACCGCATCGAACTGCGCCGCAACGAAGGCGACCGCCGCTGGCGCCTCGTCGGCACCCGCGCCGAGGTCACCTATTGCCACAAGCCCTCCACCGTCTCCGGCGGCGGAAAATCCGAAATCTCGAAATCCATTGCGGACGCCATCATCCAAGGCCCCGTCTACGTCTCCGACTTCAAATCCGACTTCGACGCCGTCGAGGCGCTTCTGTCGCGCGACTACTCGCGCCGCTTCCGCGATCCCGCCCGCAATGGAAAAGACAGCCGCTCCATTCTGAGTCCCGAGCGCTCCCTCGGGTCCGTGATCAAGCTCTTCGCGCCCTCCCCGGCCGAATACTCCGACGAATACAACGCCTGGCTCGCCACCATCCCGTCGCACGTGAAGGAACTTCTCTTCGTCGTGAAGCGCTTCCACAATCCCGCCAACGGCCCCGATTGGCGCACCGCCTTCAGCGTGGACACCGTGAACGGCATGCCCGGCCACGAACTCAAGTTCCACAACAAACACCTCGCCACCGACTACCTCCGCGTCGGCTTCGAGACCGACGGCTCCTGGCGCGTCTTCAGCCTGCGCCAGGATTTCTTCCCCGCCGCCAAGCTCCAGATGGAGGACGACATCACCGCCTCGGTCGTCGTTCCGATGTCCGCCCTGGAAAATCCCCCCGACGACCAGCCCGGCGGCTCCGTGAAATTCGCCGAGAACTGCGAGTTCCGCCTCTTCCAGCGTCCCGACGACGCCATCCACCCCGGCTACGACAAGCAAACCGAGGCCGATTTCTCCCAGCCCGGGAATTTCTTCTCGAACTACCAACCCCTCCGCCGCGAGGACGCGCGCGGGTTGTTCGAGGACGCCGTCAATTTCTCCAAATTCACGCGCCCGATGCAGGAGGCGATCCGCGCCGCGATCGACGGCGACGACTCCCCGCGCTTTTTCGTGTGCTCCGCCTCGCCGCGACTCGTGGACGGCGTTCCCACGAAAAATCCGCGCTATCTCCAGACCCGCCAGGACCTCGTTCGACCGGTCGACGCCTACCTCGCCTCGATCTGCCAACGCCTCCTGCGCCGCATTCCCAACGACAAGCCGCTGCACACGCCGGTCACCGCCGTGCTCCCCGGCCGCCGCAACAATCCCGCCGAAAAAGGCGTCCGCTCGCTCGCGGTTTTCAACCCCATCCACTACCTCGAGCTTCCCGAGTTGTTTCTGGAATACATCTGCTCGCTCACCGGCAAATCGCCCTCGACCACCGGCGCCGGCAGCGAGGGCGCGCTCACCAAGGGCCCGTTCAACGCCCTGCCGCCCGTCATCGACCTCAACGCCGCCCTCGTCGACCACCTCCTCACCCGCCAGGCCGTCTTCCTCACCGGCGCGGGCCATGTCGGCCCGAAGGTCCGGGTGGACCACGATGTCAGCCTCCTCGTTCCCGAGGTCTGGTCCCGCATGACGCCCGAGGAGCGCTCGCCGGAATTTTTGATCGAAACCGGTTGCCTCGAGCGCGTGCCCGACCTCGATTTCGAGGGGCGCAGGCTGCCCTCCTCGCGGCTCGGTTGGCGCATCACCGGGGCGTTCGTCCGCCGGTTCTTCGGCCGCATCTTCAACTACCCCCACCGCGTCTTCACCGAGGAAATCCTCAAACCCGAGAGCCAGGGCCTCGCCGCCTTCGCGGACGGCATGGACAACATCGTCGAGACGCAGAAGCTCGTCGCCGCGTCCTATTTCGCCGACGGCGGAATCGATCTGGCCTGTCCGCCGCTGCGCGCCTTGCTGCACATCATGCGCGACGGCCATTACGAAGGGAAAACCCTGGACGACCCCGCCGTCCGCGCCCTGTTCGATCCGGAGAACGCCATCGCCAGCGATTGGTATCTCGACCGCCTGCGCGCCTGTGCCGCCGGGGACAACGCGCTCTGGCTGCGCCACGTGAAGAACCTCGAGACCTTCATCCGCCGACCGCACAACAGCGAAACCGTCGAGCGCCTCGCCCTTCGCGACCGTTTCGAACGCGCCCGCGAGATGCTGCGCCGGACCGGCGAGACGGGTTACGTCGAAAGCCTCCGCGGCACGATCGGCACCCAGCCGCTCGCGGGGTGAGGGCGCGGTGACGACGGAACCCTTGGGGACAACCCGGTCTGTGGCGGAACTCGGAACGAGTTTCGGGGACGGGCGGTGGGGTCGCCGGGAGGGGATGAGTCGGGCTTTCAGCCCTGTCATGTTTTCGTTTGCCGACCCCGGGGCGTTGCCCCGGGCTGGGATGGAGCCGCGCCGTTGGCGCTTGGAAGCAGCGCGGGCGGGGCGGGGATTTTTTCAGGGGCAACGCCCCGGC
>CAZVPK010000120.1:0-7617 GCA_964628505.1 uncultured Chthoniobacter sp. | reverse complement strand
ATGGGACCAATGTTTGCAATTCAAAAGTCCAGAAAAATACCGGAAATGGTATGATTCCCCGCGATCCCTCCGTCGAGGATTTGGTTTCCTTGGGCCGCGAGTTGCATGCCCGAGGAGCGAAACACCTGGTTGTGGGCGGTTTTTCGGTTCAAGCGGCCGGCTATGGCAGGCCGACCAAGGACATTGACCCGAACTCCTCTGGCGCATGAAGTGCCGCACGGGGCGGGGGAAGGACCGCGGCGACATCGAATTCCTGCGTCAATATTTCGCCGCGAAGGGAATCGTGCCGCCGGAGCCTTGACGGCCGCGGGCGGCGGCGGCCTTGACGCGTCCAAAAATCGGGCGGCTTTTTTTCTGGCAAGCCCGCCCGGCGCGGGGGAGTCTTCCGGCACGCCAAAAATCCCGGCCAACCACTTTTTCCCGCCCATCCACGACATGTCTCCCAAAGATCTCGAGAAAATCGACAACTGGATCGCCCAGGCCGGCAAGGAAATCATGCTTTCCGAGCCGGGGACCGACCGAAGCCAGTTTCCGCTGCGCGACATTCTTTCCAGCCTCGCCGAGAAAACCGCCTCGGCGCCCGGCCTGGAGGAATTCCACAAGGCCGCGGCCTTCGCGGCGGGCTACATCGAGGAAATTCTCTTTTCCGGCGAATGCTACACGGCCGCCCAACTCGAGACGCTCGCCGACCTCGCCTCCCGGCTTTCCGAGATGCGGCTCGATCCCGGGCTTGTTTTCGAGGCGCCGGTCGCCGGGGCCGCTTCCACGCCCGCTCCCGCGCCTTCCCAGGCCCCCCCGGCTCCATCGACTCCCGCCTCCGCTCCGGTCGAGGACGACGAGTTCACCTCGATCGATCTTCAGAACGACGCCGACATCCTGCGCGAGTTTGTGAACGAGGCCCGCGAGCACCTCGACAACATCGAGCAGGGCGTGCTTGTCCTCGAGGACCAACCCGAGGATGCGGCCATGCTGGGCTCGATCTTCCGCGCGTTCCACACCTTCAAGGGCGCCTCGGGGTTTCTCCGCCTGCTGCCGGTGAACCGCCTCTCGCACGAACTCGAGAACCTTCTGGATTCCGCCCGCAGCGGCCGCATGGTTCTCAACGCCGCCTGCATCGACGTGATCCTCGAGGGCAAGGATGTGCTCAAGGATTTCATCGACGAGCTCCAGCTCCAGATCGACCAGCACAAGCCCGTCGAACCGGTGCATGTGCCCGCGAACAGCCTCGTGGCGAGGGTGCGCGCGATCCTGGAAAACCCCGAGGCCGAGCCGGAGCCCGCTCCCGCCGCCGCTCCGCAAGCGAACTCCGGATCCGCCGCGCCGCGCGCCGCCACCGCCGGCGAGCCCCGCAAAAAGGTCGGCTCGCAAATGATGAAGGTCGACACCCGCCGGTTCGACAGCCTGGTGGAACTCGTCGGCGAACTCGTGATCGCCCAGTCGCAGGTCTCCCAGCATCCCGACCTCCAAAACCTCCGCAGCCAGCAACTGAGCCGGAATCTTCTCCAGCTCAGCCAGATTTCCCTCGAGCTCCAGAAGATCGCCATGTCCCTGCGCATGGTGGCGATCAAGGCGACCTTCCAAAAAATGAACCGCCTCGTGCGCGACCTCACGGCGAACGTCAGCAAGCAGGTCGAACTTGTCATCTCCGGCGAGGACACCGAGATGGACCGCACGATCGTCGAGGAGCTCGCCGATCCGCTCATGCACATGATCCGCAACTCCGTGGACCACGGCATCGAGAAGCCCGGGGACCGCGTGGCGAAAGGCAAGCCGGCCACCGGCACGATCAAGCTCTCCGCCTACCACCAGGGCGGCAACATGGTCATCGAAATCGCCGACGACGGCGGCGGGCTCAACAAGAAGCGCATTCTCGAGAAGGCCATCGAGCGCGGCATCGTCCCTCCCGCGGCGGACCTCGAGGACCAGCAGATCTACGACCTCATTTTCGCGGCCGGATTTTCCACGGCGGAGAAAATCACCGACATCTCGGGCCGCGGCGTCGGCATGGATGTCGTGAAGCAGAACATCGGCAAGCTCCGCGGGAAGATCGAAATCGAATCCACGCCCGGCAAGGGCACCACGTTCCGCATCTTCCTGCCGCTCACCCTCGCCATCATCGACGGGCTCATCGCCCGGGTGGGCGACCAGCGCTACATCTTCCCCACGCTCTCGGTCTGCGAATCCTTCCGCCCCACGGCCGACATGATCTCGAGAATCGGCGGCAAGGGCGAGGTGGTGAAGGTGCGCGACAAGCTGCGCCCGATCCTGCGCCTCTACGATTATTTCAAAATCCCGCCCCGCTCGACCGATCCCACGCAATCGCTCCTCATCGTCGTCGAGAGCGCGAACCAGCAGCGCTGCGTGATGGTGGACGAGCTCATCGGCAAGCAGGAGGTCGTGATCAAGAGCCTCGACGAGCGGTTCAAGAACAACCGCGCCCTCGCCGGGGCCGCGATCCTCGGCGACGGCAAGGTGGGCCTGATTCTCGATCCCAGCGCGCTCGTCGGAGCCAGCGCCCCGCTGGAGATGCCGCGTCCGCCCCTGGACCCGGCCGCCGCCGCCGCCTAGTCCCTTTTCGAAACCGAGGCCAGCCCGGCGAGCTTCACGATGTGGGCCGCGATGCCCGCCAGGGGCACCATTTTCTCGGCCGCGCCGAGTTCCATCGCCGCGCGGGGCATGCCGAAGACCACGCAACTCTCCCCGTCCTGCGCGAAGGTTTTCGCGCCCGCCTGGCGCAGCGCCAGAAGGCCCTCCGCGCCGTCGCGCCCCATGCCGGTGAACAATCCCGCCACCACCCGCGGACCCATGATCGCCGCCGCCGATTGGAAGAGCAAATCCACCGAGGGCCTGTGGTGGCCGACCTTCGGGCCGTTCGCCACCTGCACGCGGAAAGCCTCGGGACCATGCTTGTGGATCGTCATGTGCAAATCCCCCGGCGCGATCAAAACCAATCCCTGCCTTACGACATCGCCCTCGCGGGCCTCCCGCACCTCCAGCGCGCACACGGCGTTGAGACGCTCGGCGAAGGCGGAGCTGAATCCCTCGGGAATGTGTTGCACGATGCAGATCCCCGGCATGTCCGCCGGCAGCCGCGCCAGCA
Organism: uncultured Chthoniobacter sp.; assembly: GCA_964628505.1. GTDB lineage: Bacteria > Verrucomicrobiota > Verrucomicrobiia > Chthoniobacterales > Terrimicrobiaceae > UBA967. The sequence goes on along the minus strand of CAZVPK010000120.1, from coordinate 4,517 downwards.
CGTCCCGCAAGGCCTCGGTGCCTCCCGTCGAGGCTCCCAGCAGAATCACCTGGCGGGGATGGTAGCGGATGATGCCGCCTGGAATCCTGTCCGGCGGCGCGGCCGCGGGAAACGAAGGCACCGGAGGGGGAAGCGAGGGGGGCGGGGGGGGCGCTGGCTTGGAAACCGCTTGGAGAGGGGTTTTGCGGCAGGCCGCCGCTTTCACTTTCGCCACCAGATCGGGGGCGGAATCGGCGACGAAGAGGTCCGAGGCGGTCTTGAAGACCACATCGACGGCGCCGGCCTCGAGCGCGTCCATCGCCAGGCGCGAGCCGCTTTTGCCCGGCAGGGCCAACGCCACCACCGGCAGGGGGTGTTGTTTCCTGAGAATCCGGAGAAACGTCACGCCGTCCATCTTCGGCATCTCGAGGTCGAGCACCACCACGTCGGGTTGCAACTCGAGAATCTTGTCGCGCGCGGTGAAGGGATCGGTCGCCGTTCCCGCCACCTCCAGCGAGGGATCCGCGCCCAAGGCGTCCGAAATCCACCGGCGGTTCAGCATCGAATCGTCGATCACAAGGATCCGTGTCTTCCGGTCGGGCATGGCTGCGGGAGGGTCAGACGGGTTTGCGGTAGACCGCCGGCCGCACGGTTTGGAGGGAATGTCGGATGCCCGCGAGGCTCTCGGAGTGGCCGACCTTCAAATATCCGCCGGGCTTGAGAAGGCGCGACATCCGCTGCACCAGATGTTCCTGGGACTCCTTGTCGAAATAGATCATGACGTTCCGGCAAAAGATCACATGGAACTTCGTGTCGAAGGGGTAGGTGTTCTGGAAAAGATTCATGAGGTGCCAGGACATGCGGTTCCTCAGTTCGGCCTTCACGCGGTAGCGGCCGGTCTGCGAGCCCACGCCGCGCTGGAAGAAGCGCTTCTTCCACTCCGGCGGCACGTCGTCGAGCCGCACCTCGGGGTAGATGCCCTCCATGGCGGCGTCCATGGCCGTGCGGCTGATGTCGGAGCATTCCATCTCCCAGTGGAAGCCGGGATTCCTGTCCCCGTGGGCGGCGAGCACGATCGCGATGGAGTAGGGCTCCTCGCCGGTGGAGGCCGCCGCGCTCCAGCAGCGGAAACACCCGTCGCCGCGGAAATTCGCATCCTTGTGGAAATCGGGCAGCACGGTTTGCTCGAGAAAATCGAAATGTTTTTGCTCGCGGAAGAAGAACGTGTGGTTCGTCGAGATGGCGTCCACGAGATTGTTGATCTCCTCCGCGCCCTCGAGGCCCGAGAGCAGGGCGCAATACTCGGCGTAGGTCCCGCAGCCGGTGGCCCGGAGCCGCTTGCCGAGCCGCGAGGCGACAAGTTCCCGCTTGTTTTCCCCGAGGTGGATGCGGCTGTGCTCGTAGATCAACTGCGCGATGCGCGTGTAGTCGTTGTCTGTCAGGACCGGGGAAACCATGGACGGCATGTGGACATTTCGGGAGGGGCGCGGTGGAGCGCCCGATGCGGTGTTTTCTAGCGCAAACGCCGCTGAAAAACAGCGAAACTTTCCCGGGCGGGCGCAACCCTCGCGGCGGCGCGCCCTCGAAAAGGCTTGCCCGGTCCGCCGCCGGGCGTGAAATGGCGGGCGATGAATTTGGATGATTTTCTACAGACCGCCCTCGATGCCGCGCAGGCGGCGGGCGGGTTTCTCCGCGCCAACTTCGGCAAGCCGCTCCATGTGGATGAAAACCTCGCGCACGACATCAAGCTGCAACTCGACAAGCGCGCGCAGGCGTTGATCGAGTCGATCGTTCTCGACCGCCATCCGGGGCACGCGATCTACGGCGAGGAGGGAATGCGCGGCGACCAGGCGAGCGAGTATCAATGGATCATCGACCCGATCGACGGGACGGTGAATTTTTTCTACAACATCCCGCATTTCGCCGTGAGCATCGCGCTCCGCCAGGCGGGAAAAATCGTGGTCGGGGTGATCTACGATCCCATGCGGGACGAGATGTGGAGCGTGAAGGCGGGCTCGCCGGCGTTGCTGAACGGCCAGCCGATCTCGGTGAGTTCGCGGCCGGTGCTCTCGGAGGCGACGGTGTCGGTGGGGGTTTCCAAATCGATCACCACGATCAACCGCGGCCTGCCCTTGTTTGAAAAAATGGTCCGCGGCGCGAAGAAGTGCCGGATGATGGGCAGCGCGTCGCTCGACATCGCCTATGTCTCCTGCGGACGGCTCGACGCCTACATCGAAAACATGATCAGCCTGTGGGATGTGGCGGCGGGGATTTTGCTGGTCGAGACGGCGGGCGGGCGCGTGGAGATGGCGCCGCACGAATCTCTGCCGGAGAAATACTCGATCGTGGCCTCGAGCGGGAAATTCGACCTCGGCCTCGAATGACGGCGGCCGGCATCGGATATGATGTCCACCGGCTCGTTGCGGGCCGGGCGTTGGTTTTGGGCGGGGTGGAGATTCCGCATCCGCTGGGGCTGGAGGGCCATTCGGACGCCGATGTGCTCTGCCACGCCATCGCCGATGCCGTGCTGGGCGCTGCGGGCGAGCCGGACATCGGGCATCTTTTTCCGAACAACGATCCCGCGATTCGCGGGATCAGCAGCCTGGAGATTTTGCGGCGGGTGTGCGCGGTGCTGGAAGGGAAGGGGGTTCGGCTGAACAATGTGGATGCGACGTTGATCGCGGAGGAGCCGAAAATTTCGCCGCATTTGGCGTTGATGAAGGAGCGCGTGGGAGGCGCGCTGGGCCTGCCGCCCGAGCGGGTGGGCATCAAGGCCACGACGAACGAGTCGATGGGTTTTCTGGGCCGCGGCGAGGGCATGGCCGCGCTCGCGACAGCTTGCGTGGAGCGGGCGGCGGGTTGACCGGATTGACCTTGTCGCCGGCGGGGGCGTCGCCTCGGAAAAATTGTCGGGGAGATTCCCTCCCCGTTGAAGGGCAGAAATTTCTTGAATCTCCGGAAGGCGGACCGTGAGATTGCATCGCCCGGCCAATCATTTCCTCCCTTGCTCATTCTCTACAGCGCGGACCTGCATTACGCCTTGCGCCAGTTCGACTGGGTCGGCGGCCAGTTGACGCGATACGATCTGGCGCTGCTGGGCGGCGACCTTCTGGATCTCGGCTCGGATGTGGACCTCGAGGTGCAGGAGGTGGTGGTGAAAAAATATCTGCGGCGTTTCAGCGGGGACCGCATGCTGCTTGTCTCCTCGGGCAACCACGACATCCACCAACTCTCGCCGGAGGGGGAGCGCACGGCGGCCTGGATGGAGGAGTTGGATGGCGTGACGCTGCGGGCCGACTACGGTTCGTATGAACGCGACGGGGTGCTTTTCACCGTGTGCCCCTGGTGGGACGGGCCGACGACGCGGGCGCGGGCGGAGCGGATTTTGGAGGCGGATGCCGCGCGGCCGAAGAGGTCGTGGATTTGGCTTCACCACAATCCCCCCGCCGGAACCCCGGTGGCGTGGACCGGACGGAAGGACGGCGGGGATCCCGTCGTGGTCGAGTGGATTCGTCGGCACCAGCCCGACCTGGTTTTCAGCGGCCACATCCACAACGCCCCGTATTTGGCGGAGGGCGGTTGGCACACGCGGATCGGGCGGAGCTGGATTTTCAATCCCGGCAAACAACCGGGCGGCGAGCCGACGCGGATTGTGGTGGATCTCGCCGCGCGGCGGGCCGAGTGGATTTCGGCCGAAGGCAGCGAGGCGATCGAACTTTAGCGGTCGCCGGTTTTTTTCGGGACCCAGTGGGCGAGGTTGAGAAGCACCTCGTCCACCATGCCGAGATGGTCCTCGTGGTGGGCATACTGGGCCTTGAGATCGGCGAGATAGCCGAGCATGCCCTTGAGCCGGCGGGCGAGGAGTTCCGCCACCAGCAGGGCCAGCTCCGGCCGCGAAGCCAGGAAATCCCGGCCTCCGCGGGTCACGCGGCAAACCGCATCCGTCGCCGCGCGCACATCGGCCTGGTGCGGCAGATCCAGCAAAACGGAAATCTCCCCGACGATCGACCCCGGCGCGGAGAGGCGGGTGATCACGGTGTCGCCCTGCGCGACCTCGAGTTGGCCGGAGACCAGGATGTAGAGGTTGCCCGAGCGGGCCCCCGCCTGAAGGAGCGACTCGCCGCGGGAAAATTCCACCTGCTCCAGATCGTCGCACAATTCGAGGACGGTTCTCACAGGGGCGACCATGATTCCCCGACGCCGCGGGTGGCCAGAAAAAACCGGAGGGATCAACGCGCCGGAGATCACATTCGGGCGAAAATCGCGCGGAACATTTAGTGAAGAATCATCGACCGGCAGCACGCCGTCCTTTTAATACTCTTATGATTTTTTCCGCATGAAATCGAGCTTCATTGCCTACATCGATGAATCGGGCGATGAGGGCTTTGTTTTCAACCCCGACGGCAGCGGCAGTTCCCGCTGGTTTGTGCTGTCTGCGGCAGTCATCAGGCAAAACTGCGATCTTCAGATGGTCTCGTGCCTGAAAGAGGTGCGTTGCATTTTGAAGAAAAATCCGAAGACACCTTTGCATTTTGTGG
>CAZVPK010000119.1:943-7630 GCA_964628505.1 uncultured Chthoniobacter sp. | reverse complement strand
AGGGACCTGCTTCTCCGCTGCGCTCCGGTTGCCCTCCCTGGGCCAAACATTCGTCTTTCCCTTGGAACGATGGCGCTGGCGCGCGGGTTTTGTCAGAGCCGAATCGGTGTGTTTGCGCAAGCCGCTCCGGACCTGACAAGCAGGTCCCTCCTGCGAACCGGTTTGGTCGCGTTGCGCCCAGGAGGGCTCTGCTTGTCAGAGCCGCACCGGCGTGGTTGCGCGAGCTGCTCCGGACCTGACAAAACCCGCGCGATAGCGCATCCCATCTCCGAAGGGTCAAAGGTTAAGCCCGCAAGGGCAACCAGGTCCCTCCCGGGCGTTTGGTGGAAATCGCGTTTTTTGAACAAATCACCGAGCCTGTTCAAATGTCCAAAAGCAAACCGGCGTCAGTGTGATCCCGCGGTGTTGCGGGCGATGGGGGGCGTCGCGATTACTCGCCGGGGGCGCAGCTGCTCATGATCCAGTCGGCGTAGGCGTGGCAGACGGCGGCGGGGTCGAAGGCGGCGATCTCGGGAATCTCGTAGGGGTGGATTTCGCGGAGTTCCTTTTCGAAGGAACTGAAGTTCGCCTTCGGGATTTTGAAAATCACGACGACCTCGTTGGCTTCCTCGACCGAGCCTTTCCAATTGTAGATGGAACGGGCTCCGGGGAGGATCGTGCCGCAGGCGGCGATTTTTTCGGAGACAAGTTGACGGACGATGTCGGCCGCGGTGGCCTCGTCCGGGAGGGTGGTGATGACGAATCGGGTCATGCCGGGACTGGTGCGGGTTGGCGAACGATCCAACCGCCGCCCACCACGGTGTCGCCATCGTAAAAGACGGCGGCTTGTCCGGGGGTGACGGCGCGCTGGGGCGTGTCGAGTTGGATTTTGGCCTTGTGGCCGGGAAGGGCTTGGATGGTGGCGTCCGTGCCGGGGTGCGCGTAGCGGATTTTCACGGTGATGCGCTCGAGGCCTTCGGGTTCGCCCTGGAGCCAGTTCACGCGGTCGACTTCGAACTCGTCGCGAATCAAATCCTCCTCGTCGCCGACGATGACGCTGTTGGTATCGGGGTCGATATCGACAACGTAGCGGGGGCGCGGGGAGCCGCCTGGCAGGCCCTTGCGCTGGCCAATGGTGAACATTTCGATGCCTTCGTGGTTGGCGATGAAATTTCCGCCCGTGTCGTAAATCGCGCCGGCGTGGAATTCCTTCTCGCCGAGATGGCCGCGGAGGAAGGCCTTGTAGTCGTTGCCGGGGACGAAACAAATTTCCTGGCTGTCCACCTTGTCGGCGACCTTGAGCCCGATCTCGCGGGCGATGGCGCGGATCTCAGATTTTTCCATGGCGCCGAGCGGGGCGAGGGCGTGCTGGAGTTGCTCCTGGCGGAGGCTGAAGAGGAAATAGGATTGGTCCTTGCGCGCGTCGCGGCCTTTTTTGAGAACGGCGCGGTCGGCGTGGTGCTCGATGATGGCGTAGTGGCCGGTGGCGATGAAGTCGGCTCCGAGCGCGCGGGCCTTCGTGCGGAGGTTGCCGAATTTGAGGTGCTCGTTGCACATCACGCAGGGATTCGGGGTGCGGCCCAGGCGGTATTCGCTGGCGAAATAATCGATGACGATTTTTTCGAAGTTGTCGGCCTCGTCCACGACATAGTGCGGGATGCCGAGCTTGTGGGCGACGCCGCGGGCATCGGCGATGGCGGAGGGTCCGCAGCATTTGTCCTCGGCGCGGGAGATGCAGTCCTGCGGCCAGACTTTCATGGTGACGCCGATGACGTCCCAGCCATCACGCAACAAAAGCGCGGCGGCGACACTGGAGTCCACGCCGCCACTCATGCCCAGGAGGACACGCCTGCCGTTGCCTTTCATGGCGGTGAGTATACGAACGGCGATCCCGGCGTCAAACCGCGCGACAAGGGCGTCAGCGGAGATAGTTCGTTGGAACCTGGAAGGCGTTTTCGAGATGGCGGACTTCGAGGGGAGGTCCGATGACGACCTCGACGATGTCGAAGCGGTAGGTGATATCGGGAAAATCGAGCATGCGGAGCCACTTCATTGCGCCGCGCAGGACGAGGCGTTGTTTCTTGCGGTCCACCGCCTCGGAGGGCGCGCCGAAATCCTCGGTGGTGCGGGTTTTCACCTCGGTGAAGACAAGTTCGTTGTGGCGCTTGTCGCGGCTGACGATATCGACCTCGCCGCCTTCGGGGGCGCGGAAATTTGTGTAGAGGATGCGGTGGCCGTTTTTGCGGAGGAAACGGGCCGCGATCCGCTCGCCGCGGCGACCGAGCGCGATGTGCGCGGCCTCACCAGAGTTCGGCCTGCGCCACCGGCGCAAAACTTCGGCGATGGATGCGGCAAGGTCCATGGGCGCGCAGTTTGGCAAAGTGCCCGGCGGTTGGGTAGCCTTTGTGTTTTGCGAAGCCGTATTCGGGAAATTCCAAATCGTAGGCGAGCATCGCGCGGTCGCGTTCCACCTTGGCGATCACGCTGGCGGCGGCGATGGAAAGGCTGAGGCCGTCCCCGCCGACGAGCGCGGTTTGCGGGCAGGGAAAATCGCGGACGGGCAATCCATCGATGAGGACATGGGCCGGGCGGGGGCTGAGTTTTTCCCAGGCGCGGCGCATTCCGGCGTGGGTGGCGCGGAGGATGTTGAGGCGGTCGATCTCGCCGGGTTCGACCGCCGCCGAGGCCCATTGGATGCCGGTGTGCGAGGTGATGGCCTCGTAAAGCGCCTCGCGGCGGCGGGCGGTGAGTTTTTTGGAATCGTCCAAGCCGGGCAATTCGATGTCGGGCGGGAGAACGACGGCCGCGCAAACCACCGGGCCGGCGAGCGGTCCGCGTCCCGCCTCGTCGATTCCCGCGACAGGATGGATGCCGCGGGAGGCGAGACCGGTTTCGTGCTCGAGGGTGCAGGGCATGGGAAAAAGATCAGGGGAACATCCAGACGGTGGAGGAGGGCGGGCGGCCGAAAAAATCGGGCGGGGATGGGATTTCGCGAAAGGTGGCGGAGGGAGCGAGGCGTGCGGCGTCATGGGCCAAGCGGGCAGGGGACCATTCGGAGAAATTGGTGGAGAGAAGGATCGCGGTGCCTGGCGCGGCGAGAGTGAGGGCGGCGGAGAGGAGGTCGGGGAAGTCGCGTTGGATGCGGAAGGTTTTTCCGCCGCCGCCGCGGCCGAAGGTGGGCGGATCGAGAAGAATGGCGTCGAAGGTTTCACCGCGTTTCGCGAGGCGGCGGAGGTAGGTGGAGACGTCCTCGGCGACAAATCGGTGGGCGGTGGTCGGGATTTCGTTGAGGTCGAAATTGCGGCGGCCGCGGGCGAGGGAGGATTTGGAAATGTCCACGCTGGTGGTTTCCGCGCCGACGGAGGCGGCGGCGACGGAGAAGGCGCAGGTGTGGGCGAAGGTGTTGAGAACGCGGCGGGGCGTAAGAGAGCGGAGGAAGTCGCGGTTGGCGCGCTGGTCGGGGAAAAGGCCGGGATTGTAGCCCGAGTGGAAATCGACTTCGAAGCGCAGCCCGGATTCGAGGACGGTTTCCAGCGGGGAGGCGGCGGGATCGCCTTCGACGAGGACGGGCGTGTCTTTTTCGCCGGGAGCTTGGACAAGGCGGCGCAGGAAAATGCGGACGGGCGACCAGTGTGTTTCGCGGGTCCAATTTTGGAGGGAGGATTTCCAATCGGCATCGGCGGCGCGGAGGGAGACGAGGAGGGATTGGCCGAAGCGGTCGATGGAAAAGGCGGGCGAGTCGGCGAGGCGGAAGGCGGTGGTGGGCTGGGCCTCGAGGCGATGGAAGAGGTCGGGGGCGATCCATCGCGGGCTTTTGGTGAGGAGGGCTCTGCTTGTCAGAGCCGGGTCGATGTGTTTGCGAGAGCCGCTTCGGTCCTGACAAGCAGGACCCTCCTGGGCGTTTGGTTTGGTTGAGCCGAATTGGAATGAGTGGGTCATTCGGTTTCGACGTGGGGCGGGATGGGGCAGTCGATGGTGTCGGCCATGGCGCGCAGGAGTTCGAATTGGGGGTCGTTGACCGAGCCGTCGCGCAGGACGGCGGCGCCGGCGGCGTCGAGGAGGGATTTTTTCACGAAGAGCGAGGCGGTGGCGAATTTGTCGAGCGCCTTGTCGAACTCCGCGAGGTTGACGGTGTCGAGTCGGGCGAGGGGAAAGCCGGCGGCGGGTTTTCCAAGGGCCGCCACACCGGCTTGGAATGAGGCTTCGCGAACTTCGTTGCCGCCGGGATCGGCGTTGGCGAGGGCCGAGAGGAGGATGCCGGTTTCGGGGAGGAGCGGAACGATCGAGCGGAAATGGATGCGGGGCGGACGGGCGGATTGGAACGCGGAGTCGAGATGGCGGAGGAGGAGTTTTTGGAGCGTGTATTCGAAGAGGTGGATCTGGCCGTCGGATTCAACAAGGTGTTTCACGGTCGCGCGGAAGGTTTCGTATTGCGCGGCGGACATTCCGCGGAGGGCGGGAATGGCGAGATCGACGAGGGCGATTTTTTTGGCGGAGGGGAGGGGGCCGCAGCGTTTTTGGAGATCCTTCACGGCGTCGCGCAGTGCGGGATCGAGGAGGTTGATGGATTTCTGGTCCGGCGGGAGCAGGAGGGAATACACCAGCGCGCAGGCGCCGAGCAGTTCGTGTGCGGCTTCGAGCGAGGGCGGGGGAAGATCGGCGAGGAGCGAGGAGGCGGCGGCGAGCCGGGGATTTTTCGAACGTGCGCCGGGCGGGGCTTGGAGCGGGGCGGCGGATTTTTTGGGGGTTTGGAGGGAGGGGGCGATCTGGCGGATGCGTTCTTCGATCGGCGGGTGGGTGGCGAAGAGTTGGAACCAGGAATCGGCGAGGCCGTTTCCGAAAAACATGTGGCTGGCCTCCTCGGCGCGCGGGTGGACGAGGCGCGAGGTGAGGGATTGGATTTTCGAGAGGGCGCCGGCGAGTCCGTCGGGATTTCGCGTGTATTGGACGGCGGAGGCGTCGGCGAGGAATTCGCGCTGGCGGCTCACGGCGGCCTTGATGAGTTTCGCGAAGAAGACGCCGATCCAGCCGACGATGTAGAGGACGAGGCCGCCGGCGAGGAAGAGGAAGACGATGGCGTTTCCATCCTTGTTCCGGCCGGAGCGGGAGCCGGTGGACGAGGCGGCGATCCGCATCAACACGCCGCCGACGATGGCGAGGAAGAGGATGCCGTGGAGGAGGCCCATCAAGCGGATGTTGAGCCGCATGTCGCCATTGAGGATGTGGCTGAACTCGTGGCCGATCACGCCCTGGAGTTCGTCGCGGTTGAGATTTTCCAGACATCCGCGGGTGACGCCGATGGCCGCATCGGTGGGACCGTAGCCCGCGGCGAACGCGTTGATGCCCGGCTCGTCGAGGATGTAAAGGGCGGGCACGGGAACCCCGGAGGCGAGGGACATTTCCTCGACGACATTCCAGAGGCGGCGCTCGGCGGGTTGCGTGGTGGAGGGATTCACCGGTGTGCCGCCGAGAAGTTCGGCGACGGCTTTTCCGCCCTTGGCGAGTTGGATCGTTTTCACCAGCGCGCCGATGGCCACGGAAACCACAACGCCGGCGGCGGTCGCGCCGAGCAGGCCCATGTCGTCGGCGGGTTGGCCGAGGATGGCGCAGAATCCGATGTGGAGCGCGGCGATGATGCCGAGAACGGCGAGTGCGAAATAGGCGACGAGCCATTTCGTGCGGCGGCGCGCGGCTTCCTGTTTCCCGAAGAAATCCATGCGCGGCGATTAAAGGCGGGCGCGCTCCGCGGAGTCGATTTTTTTAACGGGCGAAGTCAGCGCGACCAGTCGAGCGCGCCCTTCTTGATGGCGTAAACGTAGCCGAAGAGAAGAATCATCACGAAGCTGAGCATGCTCCAGAGGATCGTGGTGCCGAACTCGGCGAGGTATTCCTTGTAGACCACCGCCCATGGATACATGAACACGATCTCGATATCGAATAGGATGAAGAGCATCGCGACGAGGTAGAATTTGACGCTGAATCGGGGCTGGCCGGCGGTTTCGGGCACCATGCCGCATTCGTAGACCATGTCCTTGTCGGGGTTCCGTTTTCCGGCGCGGCCGAGGAGGATGTTCGCCAGCATGGCCACCGTGGCAAAGCCGACGGCCACGGCGATGTGGAGCAAAACGGGGACGTAGTCTTGAAGCATGGGGTCCTGTCTAGCGGGCCGGAGGCGCCGGGGCAATTTGGAAAATCGGGATTGCGGCGGGCGGGTGTCAAGCGGTCGCCCGGTCCCGGCGTCCCGAGGCGCAGGCCTGGAAGATCCGGCGGATCCCCTCGCGTCCCCGGCGGAACCCGTGAAGGATTTCCTCCGGCGGTCCCTCGGCATGGGCGGGTTCGTTCCTGACGGGAACCCACGCGATGCCGCGGCGGGTGGCGGAGTTTTCCATGGCTTTCAGCCGCCGAGCGCGTTTTTCTGGATTTCCAAAAGCTGGATCACGCCCACTCGGGCGGCCTCGGTGAGATCGGCGAGTTGCGAGGCGCTGAACACGCTTTCCTCGCCGCTGCCCTGGATTTCGACGTAGTCGAGCTGGTCGGTCATCACGACGTTCATGTCCACGTCGGCTTCCTTGTCCTCGAGGTAGTCGAGATCGACGAGGACCTCGCCCCCGACGATTCCCACGCTCACGGCGGCGACGCGGTTTTTGATCGGAAGCTCCGGAATTTTTCCCTGCTCGACGAGCCAGCGGCCGGCGAGCTCGAGGGCGA
>CAZVPK010000119.1:0-933 GCA_964628505.1 uncultured Chthoniobacter sp. | reverse complement strand
GACCTCCGGGCTGTCCGGCATCTCCCGCACCAGGCGGCCGGCGAGTTCGAGGGCCAGCGAGGCCCCGGTGATGGCGGCGGTGCGCGTGCCGCCGTCGGCCTGCAGCACATCGCAATCGATCCACATCGTGCGGGGTCCGAGTTTTTGGAGGTCCACGGCGGCGCGGAGCGAGCGGCCGATGAGGCGCTGGATCTCGGTGCCGCGGCCGTCGGGGCGTCCGCGCGAGGAGTCGCGCTGCTTGCGGGTGAGGGTGGAGTAGGGGAGCATCGAATATTCCGACGTGATCCACCCGCCCGGGACGTTCTGTTCCTTCATCCAGCGCGGAACGGACTCCTCGATGGTCGCGGCGCAGATGACCCTGGTGTTTCCGAACGAAATCAAAACCGAGCCCTGCGCGTGCGGCGCGATGGATTTTTCAATGGTGACGGGGCGGATTTGGCGGGGGAGTCGATTGTTGGAGCGGTTCATGGGCGGGAACTCTCGGGGAGCGGATGGACTGCGGCAAGGTTGGATTCGCCGGCCCCGCCGGGCTTCTCGCGGTGCGGTCGCCTCCCTTCTTTTCGGGGAAACCCGTCCGATCCCCCCCTGGTGCTGAAATTCCCGCCGGCGGGCGATCCTCCGGTTCAGGGACGGCGTCCGCGACGCGCCCGGCTCTTTTTTTCCATGCGGCCACTTTTCGCTGGCAGGCATGGGGCAAAGCCAATAACAAGATTCCTCTCCAGCGTTTTATTTCGATGATCGATCCCACCACGAATTTAGCCATCGCGGAGTCTTTTCTGCAGCCGATGGGGCCTGTGGCGGCAGAGCAGTTGCGACATCTCAAAATCGTCACCCTTCTGACCTTGATTGCGGTGGTTCCCGTCATGGTGGCCATGCCGTGGATTCTGTGGCGCTATCGTCGCAGCAAGCCGAAGGGCGAATATCGTCCGAACT
>CAZVPK010000118.1:0-7754 GCA_964628505.1 uncultured Chthoniobacter sp. | reverse complement strand
ATGGGACCAATGTTTGCAATTCAAAAGTCCAGAAAAATACCGGACATGGTATGAGGTGGGCGAGACCAGCTACAGCATCAGCTTTCCTCCCGGCGAATCGATCGCCTTGCGTTGGTTCCTTGTGGCGGGATCGCTCGAAAATGTCAGCCCCCGGGCGGCGGAACTCGTCCCCTACGCGCAAATGGACAAGCCCGATCAGGATCCCGGGGCCGCCCAACCGGTGCGGATGCGCGATGGCACGCCCACCGAATCCGGCCAAGGCGAACACGCTCCTCACCTGTATGCCCAGCCAGTGCCCGGCACGGTCCCCGTTTATTCGAAGCGCCGTGCGGGCACTGGAAAAATCTTCGCCACCCTCGATCCCTACGATCAGAACCGGCACTCGCCGGTCACCAATCCGCTGCCGAAAGACCATCCCGAGCATTCCCGATACACCCACCGCGTTGTCCACCAGACCTGCGAACCCGGCAGCGGTGTGATCGAACTTCCGGGATTCGCCCATCCGACACCCCCACCCCACGGCCCCGCTTCCGAAATCGTCCTGACGGCCTCCGGCGACGAAAAACTCACCCTCAGGGGAACAGTCAGACCCGCATCATGAAGGCACCGATTTTTTTTGAAAGAGTATTTGGTAATATCATCAATAAATGCTAACAACCTATGTGGGGTTGGGAAAATCCCTCCATGCCGGAAGGGCTGCGTCACTCCGAAAAAAACCCAATCCAACCCGCTTTCAACAATTTAAGTAATTTGAATTCAATACCCTCTTCCAGAGAACCGAAGCGGGCACCACAGCCGTAGAACCAGCCAACCTTAATCCAAAGCCATGACACGATCCAGGAAGAAAAGAACCCAGCTTCACTCCAAGCCCCTCCGCCTCTTCATCGCCGCACTCCTCTGCGCGGTCTCGATTTCGGCCCCCACGCAGGCCGCGATTATTGGCATTGATTTGGGGCCGAGCGGATTCGACATCCTCGGCGCAGGCGGGAACGCCCCGGCGGGCGGGACGATTTCTGTGGACGATTTTCCGTTCGCGGGCTCGGGGTCCCTGTTCCTCAGCAACGGGGATGTGCAAACCATCGGTGCCGACACCTGGATTTACACGGGTCTGGAGGGCGTCTTCGGTCTGGAGTTCGCCAACGGTGGAGCGGAGGCCACACCGGTGAACTTCGCCGCGGGGCAGACGATCGGTCCGGCGGCGAATTTCTCCGAGGCGGATTCCTTTTCTTTGTTCCGGTATTCGTTCAACGGCAACGCCACGACCTCGCCGGACTTCGGCGCCGGGAGTTTCATGGGATTTCGAGCCACGACCGACGCCACCGATTATTTCTACGGCTGGCTGGAGGTGACATGGAGCGGCGGTTCGGGCGAATTCTCCATCCTCTCCGGAGCCTATGAGAGCCTGGCCAACACCGCCATCGCGGCGGGGGCCACCTCCAGCGCGGTGCCCGAGCCCAGCCAGATCACGGCCACCCTGCTGCTTCTGGCTCTTCTGGGTGGAGCGGCGATGGTGAAGCGCCACCGAAACTCCCGCGCCAAACAAACGGCGTCGGCAGCCATCCTCGTTCTCCTTTTTTCCTTCCTGCCCGCGGCCCATTCGCAACGAATCACCACCGACGCGGTCCTCCCCGTCGGCCACATCGGGGAAACCTACCATGCGGCCGGTGGATTTGCGCTGACCGCCAGCGGCGGCGTCGCTCCCTACACATGGCAGATTGCGAGAGGTTCCGTTCCCGGCCTCTCCCTGTCCGCCGGCGGGGTTCTTTCGGGAACGCCTTCGGCCCTGTCGGGCAACAGGCAACCCTACTATCTCTCGGTGCGGGCCACCGGTGCGAACGGCCGATCGACAAGCAAAACCTTCCGCCTTTTTGTGGGATCGCGCCCGCCTTTGGTCATCGCCGCCTCCCCGGCGCCACCAGCGGGGCAACTCGACACGCCCTATGCCGGCCACACTTTCACCGCCAGCGGCGGAGCGGCCGCGCGAACCTGGTCGATCTCCTCGGGCTTTCTCCCGGCGGGGATGTCGCTGAACGCCACCACGGGCCGCCTCGCCGGCACGCCGGCCAACGCGGGCGTTTTCCAATTTGTGGTGCGTGCGGATTCGCTCCATTACCGCGATGAAATCGAGGTGGCACTGACAGTGCAAGACCCCGTCGGCGGCAGCGAGGTCTCCGATGTGTTATCGCTTCTTCCCGAGGGTCTCGCCCCGCAGGCCGCGGGCAATGCCACCTGCTCGTTCGACTACTCGCCAAGCGGCTCCACCTGGACGGCGGGACTTGACGAGGCATCCGTCTTCCTCGCCTCGGTCACCACGGACGATCTTCGACTCGGCATCGGCAAGGGCGGGCAAGTCTACTCGCTGCGCGGACCGTTCGGCGAATCGATCCCTCCGCAGCGAACGAACGCCCCTTGGATCGACGAGGTCTGGCAGTTTGTCGGCACGAACGAAAGTCTGGTGGCGCCGATCCAGAGCTTCAAGGCCTCCTCGGCGGAGAACCGGGCCAAAGGCTACCCAATGGAATTTTTCATCCATCAAGCCGGTATCTACCTCGCGGGCCTCGCGGGCAACGATGTCGTCGGCGCCGCCACCTCCCCGTTCTACTCGCCGGCTTTGAAAACCGAATGGGACCCCGCCACACGCACCTTCCGCATGGTGAGTTGGTCGCAGATGGCGCGCAGCCCGAATGTGTGGAAGTCGGGCCTTCTCACCTACACCAGCTACCGCGACCTGGGCGATGGAGTGATCGAGGCCACGAACATCGTTTCCAACTTCGGCGATGTGGAGCTGACCTTCATCAACACGCCCTGGGGCGGTCCCCGATACTCGCCACTGCCCAGAATCGCCGTCTCCCTCGCGGCCGGCGGTTGGCAGGAATATGTCGGCCCGTTCCCGTCGCCGATCCAAGTCGCCCGCAACACCGACGGCTGGGTGGCCTGGACCGAGGACCCCAACTCCGCCACGGCCCTGACGCTGAGTCTCGTCTTCGGCGAGGATTTGCTCTCGAATCCTGTTCCGGTCTGGAAAGGCCGCCGCCCCGTCCTCCGATACGGCACCGCCGGGGATGTCGTGAACCGCAACTACAATGTGGCCGAACTCTCCAATGTGGTGAAACTCCCCAAGGGCCAAACCCTCGCCTGCCGCTGGCATCTGGTCGGGGGGCAGTTCCAAAGCGTCTCCCAACAATCCGCCACCCTCGCCCCCTTCGGCGGCATGTGGCAACCCCGCACCGAGGCCACCAAGCTGGTGCCCGTCTGGATTTCCTCGGGTGTCCCCGCCTCGAGCGGCGAGGGCGACCCGCAGCTCCACCTCTATGCCCAACCCATCCCTGGCACGATGCCGGTGTTTGCGATGGAGGACACCCGCGACGGCCGGGTTTTCGCCACGCAGGATCCCTACACGCTTTGCCCGACGGCTCCCTTCACCAATCCGCTGCCCGCGTCAAATACCTCGTATTCCACCTATCAAAACCGGTTGCTCTATTATCAATACGAGAGCCCGGGCCAGCTCCGCGACCTGCTCGGCTACGCGTTCCCGGCCCAACCGCCGACCGGCAACGATGAAAATGTGACCCTGCCCGGCGTGGACGGCCCACTCACCGTCTGGGCCCCGCAACTCCCCTGAGGATGAAATTCGGCGCGTTCCTCCTGACCCTCTTGGCCGCGACCCTGCCGTGGCATCCGTCATCGGCAGGCCCAATGGAAGCCCGTCCGCGGCCGAATGTGCTGATCATTCTCACCGACGACCAAGGTTTCGGCGATACCGGATTCCAAGGAAATCCCGTGCTCCGCACGCCGAACCTAGACGCCTTGGCAGCGGGGGGAATTGTTTTCACGGATTTCCTGGCCAGCCCCACCTGCTCCCCGTCACGGGCGGCGCTGCTCACCGGCCGCCATGAATTCCGCTCCGGCGTGACACATACCATCGAGGGGCGGAACATCCTCCGCGACGGGGTGCCCACGATGGCGGACGCCTTCCGGCGCGCGGGATACCGCACCGCGATTTTCGGCAAGTGGCACTTGGGCGAACCGAAGCCGTTCCACCCGCTCGATCGCGGTTTTCAACACGCGCTCCTTGTCGGCGGCGGCGCCGCGGGCCAGACGCCCGATTTTTGGGGAAACTCCATGTTCGATCCCCACCTGCAGGAGAACGGAGTGTGGAAGCCCTTCAAGGGATATATGACCGACATCTTTGTGACGGAGACATTGCGCTGGATTCATGAAGACATGCAGCCGTGGTTTTGTTATCTTTCGTTGAATGCTCCGCATGTTCCCCTGCAAATATCCGAGGAATGGGCTGCACCTTACCTTGCCAAAGGCCTTCCCGAGCGTCTCGCGAAATTCTACGGCATGATCTCGAATCTCGATTCGGAAGTCGGGCGATTGCTCGGGGAGTTGAAGAAAACCGGGGAGTCGGAAAACACCATTGTCGTCTTCCTCGGAGACAACGGCACCGCCCTGGGCGGCGATCCGCAACCCGGCGAATACAACGGCGGACTGCGCGGCACGAAGGGGAGCGCCTACCAAGGCGGCGTGCGCGTGCCGGCCGTCTTTTCCTGGCCGGGGCATTTTCCGGCGGGGCGCCGGGTGAACACACTGGCGGGGCTCTGCGATGTCCTCCCCACGCTCGGCCAACTTTGCGATCTCGACCTCGGCCCGATGCCGCCCTCCGACGGCCGCTCGCTGGCCCCGATCCTTCTTTCGGGAAAACAACCGCCGGACTGGAGCGACCGTTTCGTTCCCACCCATGTCGCCCGCTGGCCCTCGGGCACGCCCGTTGAGAAATTGCCATTCCTGAATTCCTCCATCCGCAACCAGCGCCACAGCCTGGTGAACGGCCGCGAGCTTTACGATTTGGAAAACGACCCCGGCGAAACCCGCGACCTCTCGGCGGAGCAGCCGGGGGCGCTGGAAAAACTGCGCGCCGCCCAGCTTGCCTGGTGGGACGAGGTGCGCGACAGCGCGATCGCGCCCCAGCCTTTCCTGATCGGTCGCGCCGGGCAGGGGCCTGTCGAGTTGACCTGCATGGATTGGTCGCCCAGCCGCGCCACCGGGGAACCGCTTCCCGTCGGAGCCTGGGAACAGGAGTCCGTGAGCGAATGGACCGCCGGCCGCGAGTTTGAAGGCGTCGACGGCGGCATCGGTGGATGGACGGTGGAAGTCGAGACCCCCGGCCCCTACGAATTCGAACTCCGCCAGCGCCCCCACGCTTCCAAGGAAACCGCCCCTTTTTCTCATGGCACCGCGGAGCTCGAAATCGACGGGAAAAAATCCGCCGCCGCCGTCAAGGATGGCGATACCGTCATCCGCCTCCGCGCGGAATTGCCCGCCGGAATCTTGTTCCTCGAACCGCGGATCACAGGGCAGAGGCCCTCGGGGAAACCGCAAGGCGCCTACTTCTGCAAAATCCTCCCGCCCCCTCAAGAACCACGCCCATGAAAACACCCCAACCCAGATCCAGACGACAAGCCAACCTGAAAATGATCGCCGAGCGCACCGGGGTCTCCCTGATGACCGTCTCCCGCACGCTGCACGGCGGCGGCCCCGTCGCCCCCGCGACCGCCGAGAAAATCCGAAAGGTCGCCGAGGAGCTTCGCTACCATCCCAACATGCTTGTGCAGGGGCTGCGAACAGGCCGCACGGGTCTTGTCGCCACGATCCTTCCCTCCTCGCTCGGCTTCTACGAGAGCACCCTTCGCGCCATCGAATCCTCGCTCGACCACCAGGGATCCTCGGTCCTCCTCAACCTCGTCTCGCGCGATTTCGGCCCCGAGGCGATGAAGGAGGAAATCGACCGCCTGCACCGGTGCATCGGGCTCCGCGTGGACGGCATCATCCTGCGCCCGGTCAACGACGACGCCAACGCGATCTACTTCAAGGAGGTGGTCGAACGCGGCGTGCCGCTTGTGGTGATCGACCGCAAGCTGCCGGACTTTCCATGCGACTTTGTGGGGACCGAGGACCGCGGCGGCGGCGAATCGGCGGCCTTCCAACTCCTCGCCAGGGGCTGCAAAAACCTCGTCGTCCTGCATGCGGGCTTGAAAGTCAGCACCAGCCGGGAGCGCCGCGAGGGATTCCTCTCGAGTGTTCGCGAATCCGGCGTGCGCGCCACCGAACTCGATTGCGGATCCTTCCTGCCGCCGCTCGAATTGCTCGTGGATTTTTTTGACAACTCCTGCTCGAAATCCATCGACGGCGTCTTCGCCGTGGGCGACCACCTCGCCCGCGCCGCGCACCATGCGATTCGCCTCTCGGGCCGCGCCTGCCCCGCCGACATCAAAATCGTGGGATTCGGCAACCTCGCCCAGCCCGATCCCGGCGCGCCCCGCATCGCCACTTTCGACCAGCATCCCGAGCAGATCGGCGTCGAGGCCGTGCGCCTCCTCACCGAGAGGCTCGACAATCCCGGCCGACCTCCCCGCTCCGTTTACCTGCCCGCGGAATTCATCCCCGGCGACACCCTTTGAAAAACTCACATCATCCCATGCACAGCACCCCGGGCGGCATCCCCGCCCGATTCGCCAACGGCATCCACTCCTCGTGGATGGAAAGCGCGGCCTTCGACTGGCGGGACGCCTCGCCACTCGGCAACGGCGTGCTCGGCGCGATGCAATTCGGCGGCCTCGCCCACGAACGCATCCTTTTCAACCACGAGCGCTATTTCGGCGGCGCGGTCAGTCCCGACCTGCCGGAAAGCTCCCACCTGCTCTCGGAAGTGCGCCGCCTGCTCGACGCCGGGGATTTCGCCACCGCCAACGATGTCTATCGCCGCGCCTGGCGCGAACTCGGCTACATCGCCGACAGCGCGCGCTACCTTCCCGGGCCGGTTTTGAACATTCGCCGGGAAATTCCAGGCGCATTCAGAAATTACCGGCGCTGGCTCGATTTCACCAAAGGGGTCGCGGGCGTGGATTGGCAACTCGATGGCCACCACTTCCAGCGCACCGCGTTTGTCTCCTCGGCCGACAACTGCGTTGTCTTCAATCCCTGCGAGGAAGGCGGCGCGCCAAGTGAAATGACGCTGTGGTTCACCCCCCAGGATCTCGCCGAGGCCATCGACCACACCGACCGCCAGCAACCCATCCATATCCGCCAGACCACGACCTTCGGGTCGGGTTGGATCGCTTCGCGCTTCGACGGTCCCGAAGCGGCCTCCTGCACGGTGGTCGCCCACTGGGGCGATCTCCCTTCGTCCCGCATCGGCGGCCACTCGGTTCGCATCACGCCGAAGCCCGGTTGCCGCATCGTGGCGACCATGCTCATCGCGCCAACACCGGAGCAGTTGAAAGCCGAGACCGAGCGCCTCGCCGCGCTCGTCGTGCGCACCGACCTGCAATCCCGCCACGAGGCGATCCATGGCGAACGCTACGGGCGCTGCGTGCTCGACCTCGATGTGGACGGCGCGGACCTCTCGAACGACGAGCTTTTGATGAAGGCCTACCGCGGCGATGTGCCCGACGCCCTGCTCGCGCGCCTGGCGAATTTCGGCCGCTATCTGCTCATCGCCTCCGCCACCCAAGGCACCCTGCCGCCAAACCTCCAGGGCATCTGGAACGGCAACCATCTGCCGCCGTGGTGGTGCGTGTTTTTCTTCAACGAAAACCTCCAGATGGCCATCTGGCCCGCGCTGCCGGGCGGATTGCCCGAGTGCGTCGAGGGCGTTTTCGATTTGCTCGAGGAGCGCATGGAGGACTTCCGCACGAATGCGAAAAACATGTTCGCCTGCCGCGGCATCCTCCCGCCGCTCTACATGTCGC
>CAZVPK010000117.1:0-7928 GCA_964628505.1 uncultured Chthoniobacter sp. | reverse complement strand
CGGCGCGACCCATCCCAGCCCGGGGCACCGCCCCGGGTCTCCCGACCACCAACCCGACAGGGCTGAAGGCCCGGCTCAATCGATGTGTTTGCGCAAGCCCCACCGGACCTGACCAGCAGGTCCCTCCTGCAACCGGTTTGGCCTCGCTTTCCGCCCAGGAGGGCTCTGCTTGTCAGAGCCGCATCGATGTGTTTGCGCAAGCCCCACCGGACCTGGCAAAACCCGCGCGCCAGCGCCTTCGTTCCAAGGGAAGGACAAACGTTTGGCCCGGGAGGGCACCCAGGCGCCGAGGGTAGGCGCTCGGGAATCGAGGCGCTGGGGTGTGCCGAGATAGACTGCCGCAAGGCAGCTCCGAAGGAGGAGCAGGGCGGGAACCCTGCGAATCAAACTGCCGCAGGCAGCCCGAAGGGCGAGACGTGCGGGAGCGAGCGAGTCAACATCCCGCAGCGCAGCGGAGAAGCGCCCCCCTGCCACGGGCTGGAAATGCGTCGATTGATTTGTTGACGCTCCCCGAACCTCGCCGATAGGTTGACCGGCTCACAAAAAACCGAGCCTCGCAACCCATTTCAAATCACTCCATGGAAACAGCGTCCCGACTTCAACAACTCACACCATCCCTCACCCTCGCCGTCGACAGCAAAGCCAAGGCCATGCTCGCCGAAGGCCTCGAAGTCTTCGGTTTCGGCGCCGGCGAGCCCGACATGGACACGCCCGAGCACATCAAGGCCGCCGCCATCCAGGCCCTCCAGGAGGGTCGCACCAAATACACCCCCAGCTCCGGCATCCCCGAACTCCGCTCCGCCATCTCCCAAAAATTTCTCAAGGACAACGGCCTCGACTACAAACCCGGCCAGGTCGTCGTGAGCACCGGCGCCAAGCAATCCTGCTTCAACGCCATCGCCGCCGTCGTCAACGAGGGCGACGAAGTCATCATCCCGGCCCCCTATTGGCTCAGCTACCCCGAGATGGTTCGCATCGTCGGAGGCGAACCGGTTTTCATCCAGACCCGCGAGGAGAACCAATGGAAAATCACCCCCGAGGATTTTGAAAACGCCATGACCCCCCGCACGAAGATGATCATCATCAACTCGCCGGGCAACCCGACCGGCTCCGTCTACACCCGCGAGGAACTCAAGGCCCTCGCCGAGGTCGCCGCCGAGGAGGACATCTTCATCCTCTCCGATGAAATCTACGAAAAACTCACCTACGACGGCGCCGAGCACGTCAGCGTCGCCTCCATCTCTCCCGAGGCCTACGACCTCACCATCACCGTCAACGGATTCAGCAAGGCCTACGCCATGACCGGTTGGCGCCTCGGCTACCTCGCCGCTCCCGAACCGATCGCCCGCGCCATCGATTCCATGCAGAGCCACATGACCTCGAACCCCTGCTCGTTCGCCCAATACGGTGCCCTCGCCGCGCTCACCGGCGACCAGCAATGCGTCGTCGACATGCGCGAGGAATTCGACATTCGCCGCCAATACATGTTCGAGCGCCTCTCCCAAATCCAGGGCGTCAGCGCCGTTCGTCCGCTCGGCGCCTTCTACATCCTCGCCAACATCGGCTCGCTCGGACTCAAATCCCAAAATTTCGCCGACCGCCTTCTCAGCAAGGCCAACGTGGCCGTCGTGCCGGGCATCGCCTTCGGCGACGACCGCACCGTGCGACTCAGCTACGCGACCAGCCTCGACATCATCAAGTCCGGCCTGGACCGCATCGAGGAATTCTGCCGCACCCTCTAAAAACCACCCGCGGATTCCACCGCCCGCGATGAGCCCGGGGGTCGCCAACCGTGCCGTAGAGCGCCGCGAAACTGCCGCGGCCCTCGCCGTCTCGGCCCTCCTCCACCTCCTGCTGGTCCTCGGAGCCGCATGGATGCTGCTCCGGGCGGTCGACACCGCCGCGCCGCCCCTTCCCGCCGAAGAGGAGCCCGTGCGCCTCACGATTCTTCCGCCCGTTCCCAAGCCGACGCCGAAGCCACGGTTCATTTCCACTCCGCCCCGCGAAAATCTCGAGCGCGCCCCCTCGAAGGACGCCGCGTTCGAATCCGACAACGACTCGCTCGCCGCCAGCGAGGCTCCTCCCGACGGCGCGGATCCCGTCCCTTCGCTCCAGGGGATCGAGGCCCCCGGCATCCAACTCCAGGACCAGCGACACACCGCCGGCAAAACCCAACAACCCTCCGCGCCAGCCGTCGAGCAATCCCAAGCCGCCGCCGCGCCCCCCGCCGAATCCCGGCCCACCCCGCGGCCCGTCGAGAATCCGGCCCCGCTGGAAACACCCAAGCCCACTCCCGAGCCCCAACCCACCCCCGAAAAAAAACCGGAGGAAAAACCCGCCCGGCCCGCACGCCCCGCCTCGCCCTCGGCCTACCAGCCCGAAACCCGCGTCACCCGCCTCCGCGGCAATGTCTCGAACCGCGGACGCGCCTCCGTCGAAGCCAACGCCACCCCGCTCGGACGCTACAAAAAACAAGTCGCCGACGCCATCGGCTCCCGCTGGTATTACCACGTCAACTCCCAGATGGGCCTCCTCGACATCGGCACCGTCGAAATCCGCTTCCAGGTCCTCCCCGATGGAAAGGTCAAGGCCCCTCGCGTGATTTCAAACACCTCGAACGAAAGCTTCGCCTCCGTCAGCCTCGCCGCCGTCGTCCAGGCCGAGATCCCCCCCATCCCGCCCGAACTCGCCGGCCTTCTCGAAAACGGTCGTCTCGAAATCGACTACTCGTTTACCATCCTCGGCAATCGATGAATCCCGCAACCACGCTCCCGGCCGTCCTCGGCTTCTTTGAAAAAGGCGGCCTCTTCATGGCCCTCCTGCTCGCCCTCTCGATCGTCTCGCTCGCCGCGATCCTCCTCCGCGCCTGGCGCCTCCGCGAGTCCCGCATCATCCCGCCCGAACTCGTCGAGGCGGTGGACGCCCTCAAACCCGGCGACACCCTCGAAGCCCTCCACGGGGAAATGGAAACCCACCCCTCCGCGATGTCGCGCATTCTCGGCACCCTCCTCTCGCACCTCAATTGGTCGAAGTCCGAGAACCTCGAGGCCGTCCAAACCCGCGCCCGCCACGAACTCGCCCGCATGGAAAAAGGCCTCGTCGTCCTCGAGATCGCCACCGGCGCCGGACCGCTCCTCGGCCTCCTCGGCACCCTCTCCGGCCTCGTCTCCATCTTCTCCGAACTCGGCGGCTCGGGCGATCCCGTCATCGTCGCCCGCGGAATTTCCGAAGCCCTCAACACCACCATCGTCGGCCTCGCCGTGGCCGTCCCGAGCCTCATCGCCCACAGCTACTTCACCCGCCGCATCGAGATGATGGCCGTCCAAATGGAATCCACCGCCGCCGACCTCCTCGCGAAACTCTACCAGCCCTCCGCGGACCGCTGACCGCCCGATGCAGTTCTACACCCGCAAGCGCCGCCACCTCTTCGTGAATGTCGTCTCCCTCATCGACATTCTCGCGATCCTCCTCATTTTTTTCATCGTCACCACGACCTTCCGGAAAAAACAGCCGCAGCTCCAGATCAACCTCCCCGAATCCAAGGCCGCCGAGACCGCCCCCGCCCCGTCCAACGAACCCATCGTCCTCCGCGTCAAAAACGGCGAGGAAATCACCCTCGACGACCAACCCGTCGCCCTCGACCAACTCGCCGCCTCGATCCAATCCGCCCGCGAATCCCAACCCGCCCGCGGAGTCGCTCTCCAAGCCGATCGCGAGGCCTCCTTCGGCGTCGTTGTCAAGGTCCTCGACGCCCTCAAGCAGGCCGGCATCCAGGATGTCCCCGCCTTCACCCAGCCCGAGCCCGCCAAGCCATGATCCTCGACATCGCCACCTTCGACCACCCCGCCCTTCGCGCCCCAGGCGCCCGCATCGAAAAATTCGACGCCCGACTCATCGCCCTCGCCGATGACATGATCGAGACCATGCGCCACGCCGAGGGACTCGGCCTCGCCGCCCAGCAAATCGGCCGCCCGCTCCAACTCTTCATCCTCGACGTCCCCCAAATCAAAAAACGCCCCAGCGCCATGCGAATTCGCGGCAGGAGCATCGACTTCGAAGCCCTCATGCCCCTCGCCCTCGTCAACGCCGAAGTCGAAACGTTCGGAAAAATCCACACCGAGGGCGAAGGCTGCCTCAGCTTCCCCGAGGTCTCCGCCGACGTCGCCCGCCCGCTCTCCGTGCGGGTCAAAGCCAACCTCCTCGACGGCACACCGTTTGAATTCGAGGCCGACGGACTCCTCGCCCGCGCCGTCCAGCACGAACTCGACCACACCCGCGGCATCCTCTTCATCGACCGCGCCACCTCCGACACCCGCGCCAAGTTCGACGACGAAATCCGCCGCCTCGCCCGACCCGCTCCCGCGGCTTGAATTCCGCTTCCCGCGCCGCGGCCCGGTTGGTATAGGTGCGGAACGCCATGGCCGACCCCGACTCTCCGGAACTTCCGTTGGTGGCCCCCTCGCCGAGGACCGCCCCGCGCCGTTCGCGCCAGGCCAACCTCACCCGCCCGCCCCTCGAGCGCATGCTCCGCCTCCACGAGGCGATCCAAGCCGGCGGCTACCCGAATTGCTTTTCCCTCGGCCGCGAACTCGAGGTCTCGCCGAAAACCATCCAGCGCGATGTCGATTTCATGCGCGACCGCATGCGCCTCCCGCTCGAATACAGCCCCCTCCACCGCGGCTTCCACTACACCCGCGAGGTCAAATCCTTCCCCTCCCTCGCCATGTCCGAGGGCGAAATGGTCGCCCTCCTCGTCGCCCGCAAGGCCCTCGAGCAATACCGCGGCACCCCGTTCGAAAAACCCCTCGAGGCGGCCTTCTCCAAAATGACCTCCCAACTCCAGGACGAAGCCTCGTTTTCGTTCCAGGACCTCGGCCGCGCCATTTCCTTCCGCCCCGTCGGCTGCGCCATCCAGGAGATGAAAATCTTCGAAACCCTCTCCCGCTCCCTCCTCGAGGGCCGCGTCGTGGAATTCGACTACATCAAGCTCCGAAGCGCCAAATCCCAGCGCCGCCGCGTCGAACCCTACCACCTCGGCTGCATCGACAACCAATGGTATCTCATCGGCCACGACCTCGTCCGCGACAAACTCCGCACCTTCGCCCTCGCCCGACTCGACCGCCCCCGCATCCTCAACAAAACCTTCCAGCGCCCCGCCGATTTCTCGGTCACCCAAATGATGTCCGACAGCTTCTCGGCCTTCGAATCCCCCAAACCCTCCCGCGTCGTCATCCGCCTCGACCCCTTCGCCGCCCGCCTCGCCTCCGAACGCGTCTGGCACAAATCCCAAAAAATCACCCCCCTCCCCGGCGGCGCCGCCGAACTCACCCTCGAAGTCGGCCTCGCCCCGGACCTCGAAAATTGGATCCTCGGCTGGGGCAACCACGCCAAGGTCCTCGAACCCCACTCCCTCTGCGAACGCATCGCCTCCATCGCCCGCTCCATGGCCCTTCAATACGCCCCCACATGATTCGCGGGAATTTTTTATTTATTTTAAATTATTCCCAAAGAATTATTTAAACCATGCCCGCGCCAGGGCGCAAACAATCCCCGCTTGCCCTCTTCATGGAATTGATTAGACTGAAAAGTAATACGCCCACCGACCTCCGAATGCTCCGGTCCTTTTTCCCGCTCGTCTCCTCTCTCGCCCTCCTCCTTCTCCTGGCCTCCCCCGCCCTCTCGCGGGAATTCACCGTCGTCACCTACAACGTCGAGAACCTCTTCGACCTCGACGGCCAGGCGAACTACACCGAATACCGCCCCGAAAAATACACCCCGGAACACCTCCGCGTCAAAGCCGCGAACATCGCCCGCATCCTCGCCAAGATCGACCACGGAAAAGGTCCCGATGTCATTGTTTTCAATGAGATTGAAATCGACAGCACCCCCGCCTCCCGGCCCTTCGACCCCGCCGCATGGCTCGATTCCGTCCGCGACCGCTCCCTCGCCGACCTCCTCGCGCCCCACCCCCTCCCCCCCGACCTCGCCGACCTCCCCGCCGAGGCCTGGCTCCTCAAGGCCTGCGAGGAAGCCGGTCTCACCGGCTACCACCTCGTCGGCGGCCAGGAATCCCCCGGCCAATACGTCGACGGCCGACCCCGCACCGTCCGCAATGTCATTTTCTCCCGCTTCCCCGTCCTCTCCTGGAAATCCCACCCCACCCCCGGAGCCCGCGACATCCTCGAAGCCCGCCTCGATGTCGACGGCCACCCCTTCACCGTCTTCGCCAACCACTGGAAATCCGGCGCCGGCAACCCCGACAGCGAAGCCATCCGCATCGCCAACGCCAACACCCTCCGCCACCGCATCGACGCCCTTCTCAAAAAGGAACCCCTCGCCGACATCCTCGTCGCCGGCGACTTCAACTCCCACTACAACCAAAACCAACGCTACCCCGCCTTCAAAACCACCGGCATCATCGACATCCTCGGCTCCCAAGGCAACGAACTCGCCCTCCGCACCGGCAAGCGCGACCTCTACAACCTCTGGTTCGAACTCCCCACCCGCCAGCGCGGCAGCGACATCTACCGCGACGAATGGGGCACCCTCATGCACATGCTCGTCACCCGCGGCCTCTACGACAACTCCGGCCTCCAATACATCGACAACAGCTTCTCCGTCCACCGCGTCCCAAGCCTCAACTCCGACGTCTTCGGCCGACCCTACCGCTGGTCCCGCGGCTCCCGCCCCGGCGGCTTCTCCGACCACTTCCCCATCGTCGCCCGCTTCCGCACCGCCCCCGCCGACGCCAAAAAACAGTGGATGACCCTCAAAAACCCCAGCACCTCCGAGCAAGGCACCGCCCGCCCCGTCCGCCTCATCTCCTCCATCGACCTGTTCCGTTCCGCCGTCGACCCCTCCAAGGAACCCCACGACGCCGACTTCCGCGACGGCACCTACGACGGCCGCGTCTTCCTCGTCACCGCCCCCGCCACCGTCAACTCCAAAGGCTGGGTCAGCGTCCAACTCAACGGCCAGGACTACGAAGTCTTCACCCACGACCCCGAACTCCGCACCCGCATCCGCGAGCGCGCCAAAGCCGACTCCGAGCTCCGCTTCTACGGCGCCCTCGGCACCTACCGCGGCCGCTGGCAATTCG
The DNA here is from genome assembly GCA_964628505.1 of uncultured Chthoniobacter sp. Classification (GTDB taxonomy): domain Bacteria; phylum Verrucomicrobiota; class Verrucomicrobiia; order Chthoniobacterales; family Terrimicrobiaceae; genus UBA967. The sequence continues at coordinate 829 of CAZVPK010000117.1, read as the reverse complement.
TCCTCTACGGCAGCGAATGGCTCGCCGACAAACCCTCCTCCTCCCTCGACCGAGCCCACTCCACCCGCCTCGCCCGCACCACAGGCACCCTCTAGCCCCGTGAGGCGCGAAAGCGAGGTTTGCGCCCTCGAATCGACCTTTCGCGAAGAGGGACCCGCTCGTCAGGTCCGGTGCATCTCGCACAAACACGCCGAAGCGGACCCGACAACCATGTCCCTCCTGAGCCCCCCGTGTCATGCCACCGAACTGTTTGAAATCGAACTTCTCACAATCAAAGAAGGGGGCACGGCCGTCCCGGCCGTGTGGAGGGAAGGCAAGGAAACCTCATCGATTCCCGCAACACAAGGTCCCGCAGGCGCGCCCCGCCATTCGCGCATATCTTCCCACGAATCCCCTCCTTCATTACCATATAACAACCCTAGCCCAACCCCAGCACACCCCCCGTTCTCGCAAAAACACCCCGGCCGCAATCCTTAAAAAAACCACCCCCGTTTTTTTCACCAACCCCAGGAGGGCCCTGCTCGTCAGGGCCGCAACACACCCGCTCCCCCACGGATCCAACCCCAACACGCCGCCCCCTCTCGCAAAACACCCCTCCCGCAATCCTCAAAAAAACCACCCCCGTTTTTTCACCAACCCCAGGAGGGCCCTGCTCGTCAGGGCCGGAAAAAACCCCGCATCCCCACCGATCCAAACCCAACACGCCGCCCCCCTCTCGCAAAAACACCCCTCCCGCAATCCTCAAAAAAACCACCCCCGTTTTTTTCACCAACCCCAGGAGGGCCCTGCTTGTCAGGGCCGGAACACCCCCGCATCCCCACCGATCCAA
>CAZVPK010000116.1:0-7955 GCA_964628505.1 uncultured Chthoniobacter sp. | reverse complement strand
TGCTTGGTTGGTTAAAAAAGCGGCCGGGGGGTGTTCCATCCCCCGGGCCGACTTGTTTTGATTTCCCACGCAATCAAAATTTCATCCGCGCCCGCTATCATCACCCTCCCTCGAAATAAAAACGCGACCACGGCCAACCTCGCGCAAACGGCCTGCAAACCCGCATCAATCCACGCCGCGCCACCACATCGTCACCCGCCCGAGCAGGAAAAGGAACGCTAGTCCCCCGACGATCCATCCCACCTTTCTCCAATCTGGCCCCGGCCATTTCATTTGAAAAACTCTCGCCCGCGCCCGTGACAAAATCCAGCCCCGCCGCTCGAAAATCCGCAGGCCGTTGAGGTGCGTTGCCGCGCCGCCCGGGCAGGCTGGTTCCGCTTCGCTCCACAAGCGCCCGCCCGCGCCGAAAAATCCACCGGCTTCGCCGCAGGCCACGAAGCCCACGACCAATCCCGGCTCCACTCCGTGGATGTCTCCGATAAACGCTTCGCTCATCCGATAGCGTCCAGTAGTGGGTAGCGGAGAACTCTCACGACCCATCCACCGCGCTCCCCACTACAAGCCGCTATCGGAAGTTATCTCCCGCCATCCCCTGCGTTCCGCCGGGAATGGCCGTGGGCTATTGCGGCCCACCGAGGCCGTGTCCGGCGGCGGGTGGATGCTCCTCTCGTTTACCTCACCACCGCGCCGCCGTTGTGGATCGAAGGCCGGTTCCATTGGCAAGGTGCGGGGGTGTGCGTGAGCGTGTCGGGCAAGCCGCCACGGCCCCCACCCACCCCGCTCCGGGCGCTCCGGGATTCGCTTCGCTCTCCCTTCGCTACTTCGCCCCCGCTATAAATCGGAGCAGGAAAAACACACCCGTGAACACCCGTGGAAGTTGTGAGACAATATCACATTCCTTATCACACTTTGGCTTTTTTGACCCCTCCGCCGACCGCGGAGCCGCATAAATAAAGGGGGGAGCGGGTGACGAGACTCGAACTCGCGAAAGCATTTTTTCAAGTTTTGCCCGTGTAATTATTTCATTTTCAGACATCGCGGATTTCGTTGACCTCCGTGACATATCACAGTATTTATCACAGTTGATATGGCAACAGTCTACAAACGCCCGGAATCTTCCTTCTGGATGGCATACTTCCGAGGGCCGGATGGGTTGTGGGTTCGCAAATCCACAAAACAACGCAATCGAGGGAAAGCCCTCGAAATTTGCATCGAGTGGGACAAAGCCGCGCGGCTTGCTTCACAGAAAAATCTCACCGCCGCGCAGGCCCGCAAAATCCTTGCCGAAATGGTGGAGTTTTCGAGTGGGGAAAAACTCACATCCTACACCGCCGAGGCGTGGATGGCCGAGTGGCTGAAAAACAAGGCGGGCGGGGCGTCCGAGGGAACGATGGTGCGATATCGGCAAGTGACGAGGGATTTTCTCGAACACCTTGGGGGCCGCGCCAAGGCGTCCATTGCCAGCATCACCCCGGGGGACATCGTGAGCTTCCGCGACAATCTCCGCGCCGAGGGGCGGGCGATCACGACTTGCAACATGGTGGTGAAAAAAATCCTTTCCGTCCCCTTCGAGCAGGCCCGCCGCCTTGGTTACATACCAACCAACCCCTGCGCGGGAGTGGACAATTTGAAAGACAGGGCCGAGGCGAAAAAAGGCGCGAAGGAACCTTTCACCGCCGACGAGGTTTCCGCACTTGTGAAAGCCGCCGAGGGAGACTGGCGCGGGGCGATCATCATCGCCGCCACCACCGGCTTGCGGCTTGGCGACATCGCCGCCCTTTCATGGGGGCAACTCGACTTTGCCGAAAAGTTGATCCGGGTGGATGAAACGCAGAAGACCGGGGCAAGCCTCACGCTCCCACTCCACCCCGACCTCGAAAGCTGGCTTGCCACGCGCCAGCAGGGGATCGGGAAAGCCCCGCTCCTGCCCGCGCTCCACGGGGCGAGGATCGGCGGGTGCAACGGGCTTTCCCAACAATTCCGCGCCGTGATGGAAAAGGCCGGGGTGGCGGGGAAGGTGGTGGAGGCCAAGGGCGGGGCGGGCCGGTCCCGCTTCACCAAGGGATTCCACTCGCTTCGCCACTACTTCATTTCCGCCCTCGCAAATGCCGGCGTCCACGCCGACATCCGCCAGAAACTCGCCGGCCATGCCGACGAGCGCGTTCATCAAAACTACACACACCACGAAATCGAAACCCTCCGGGGGGCCGTGGGCAAAATCCCGACCCTCCACCAAAAGAAAGCCAACCCATGAAAACAAAACCCGCCCCAAAAGCCGCACAGGCTTCCACCACACCACAACGCCGCCGGGGGACTCCCGCCCGCCAACGCGATCCCCGCGACCTGGAGTTGCTGAAATTCGACCAACAGGTTTCCGCCGGTTTGCCGGTTTACCTTCTGGAGTTCGTTGACGGATTCCTTGACGAAATAAAGCAACGCAATTTCCCCGCATACAGATTCGGCATCACATCAAGAAGCGCCGTTGTCCGACTCGCCCTCCATCATTTTATGGCCCTTGTGGAACGGAACGACAGGCACATCAGAAACGGGCTTTCCATTGAGGAGGCCGAGGATGAGTTTTCCCGAGACCGCGCATGGTGGCACGCCACCAGCGAGGCCGAGGAACTCCCCGCCGACCACGCCGCCGAAATCCTTCCTCTATCCAAGGAGGGCTTGAAATGAAGCCAGACCCGATTGCACAAATCGACATTGTGGAGGTGGCTAAAATTGCCGCTTCTATTCCGACCCCGGGGCTTGGGCCGTTTGATAAAATTCGTGAAGCCTACCAAATGCTGGCGATTGCCAATCAGGTCAAAAGCGTGTCCGCGCGGACGGGGTTTTCAGCTTTTTGGATTTTAGACTCCGAATTTGAAGAAGTGGATGAGCCTGAAAAAAGCCCTGAAATGCTTGAACTCGAATCTATCGAATCCAAAAGAGGGAACACAAACACCCCGATTCCACTTGCGGATTGCTTGAGGGAGTTGATGCCGCAGGTGGCGAAACCGGCGATGAGGAGCAAACGCTTTGGGGACTATCTCGTTGCTCCGAGCGGAGGCAATTGGGGACAGGGCATGAGTCGCCCGGGGGCCGCCAAGGCTCTTGAGCGTTATCAAAGGGAAGGCGTCCCGTGGGACGAGTTCACAGCTCACTTCCACAGTTTTCGCCATTGGTGGCCGCTCCAAAAAAGCAACGCGAAAGCGAAGGCGGGCAAGGCCAAGAAAGGCCGTCCACGCAAAAAAAACGACAAGCGAAAAGGAGCGCGGGCCGGAAATTTTTTGCAGGCTTTGAAAAAAACCGCTTGACATAATTTTTCGAGATTCTGTTTTCCCCGCGCCTGACTCTGTTTTCGGGCGCGGGGATTTTGTTTTTCCATCCCCGGATTTTGATTTCTGGAAGCGGGATTTTGATCGTTTTGGCCGCTCCCAGAGCGGGAAGCCCGTTTCGCGATGTTCGCCGTGTCCAATGACAACACGCGAACAAAACCAACTACTGCGCGAGGCGGAGAGCGGACCCGCCACGCAAGACTTCATTCCGCAATACGCCGACTCCAAGGGACTCGCCCGGATCACCGGCCTGACCCGCTCGCACGCCTACCTTCTCGCCTCCGAGGGCAAGATTGAATCGGTTTGCATCCGCAGGCCGGGAAGCACCCGAGGCAAGCGCCTATGGCACATCCCGAGCGTTCTGGCGTTTTTTGAAACCTGCAAGGAGGGGGCAAGGTAGGAATGGCGAAGCTTCTTCCTTTCGACGCCTGCCCGCCCCCCGGGGGCGGGGTTCACTCTTGGATCATGCGGGCCGCTTGGTCTTGCCGGTTGAAAATGGAGAACTGCACTGCCGCCGAGGCCGCAGGACTGATCCACGACCACATGACGCGCAACCCGGACCCGAAAAACGAGGTGGAGGAGGCCGTGAACAAGGTTTTCGACGCCACCATTGAACCCCGGGCTTTAGGATTCAAACCGCGCTTCGACGCTCCAAAAAAATGGCCCGAGCCGAACGCCGAACAAATCGAAGCGGTGGCGGGTTCTGGTGGCGGCGTGGTGGACTTGTGGGAGCGGTCCCCGATCCGTTTCGAGGACGATGAGCCGCACACCGCCGACATCCTCCCGCGCCTCTTCCCGGGCGATCCCTTCATTTGCGCTGGCAGCAAGACGGCGTTTTTCACCACGCCTCTCTCGAAGTTCCTGCAAGCCGCCGACAACTTCGAGCAACTGATCCCTTCCCCCATGACAAAAAAATGGGGGCGGGCGCAGGCGGGGCATCTTTCCCAGCGAACTCTCGACGCCACGGGGCCGCGCCGGTTCTTGATTGTCGAAGGTGACAAGGTGAACGGAGAAGTGATTCCCAAGGACACGCAAGCCGCCGTTTTGCTTCACCTGGCTAAACTCGCCCCCCTCGCCTTGGTGGTGGATAGCGGCGGGAAATCCCTGCACGGGTGGTTCACCACCGCAGGATTTTCCGAGGGGCAATCCGATTCATTTTTCCGCAAAGCCTGCACCCTTGGGGCCGATGATCGAATGTGGTCCCGGGCGCAACTGGTCCGAATGCCGGGGGGAATGCGGGACAACGGGCGCCGCCAGCAAATCCTTTTCTTCAACCCCGCAGCACTCCCATGAAAACCGCCGACGATTTCGCCACGGGCTACGCGCCCGAGTTCTCACTCGACCCGCATTTTCAATCCGACACGGGCTATGCGGACGCATTCGCCAAGCGGTTTTGTGACCGAATTCGCTTCATCCCCGAGGAGGGGTGCTGGCTATTATTCGACGCCCGCAGAGGGTGGCATCGCGACACATCCGACGAAGTGGAAGCCATGTTTGCGGACTACGCTCGCGAACTTTACCGGGACGCTTGCGAAAAAGCCGCTAGCCTTGATCCAAGCCAAGGGGCGAAACACATTGCCGCCGCCGCAAAGCTTGGCGACCGGCGGGCAATGGTTCCAGCCCTCGCCCTTGCCAAGACCAACCGCCTCTTGGTGGTGCGATTGGCCGACCTCGACGCCGACCCCCTTCTCCTTGGCGTTCGCAACGGGGTTGTGGATTTGCGGGATGGTTCCTTTCGCCAGCACGACCCAAGCGTTTTTGTCACCCGCTCCACCGCTTGCGATTTCGTCCCCGGGGCGAACTGCCCGAACTTCATCCAAGCCCTCGAAAAGTTCCAACCCGACCCAGAAATGCGGGCCTATCTTCAAAGGCTTTTCGGGTATTCCCTCACGGGATTGATAGGTGAACACATCCTTCCTTTCCACTACGGGACGGGGGGCAATGGCAAGGGGACGATCCTCGAACAGGTGATTTTCAAAATCCTTGGCGAGTATGCGGTGAAACTCTCCGATGGGCTTGTTTATGTGAACAAGCACGGGAAGACCCCCGAGCTTGAACTCGCAGGGATTGTCGGGAAGCGGTTCGCCTTGGGGGAGGAAAATGACGATGGCGGGTTTTTGAACGAGAAGCTTCTGAAAGGGCTTTCTGGCGGGGACCGCATGAAAGGGCGGTTCCATTATCAAAACTTCTTCGAGTTCGACCCCACCGCGAAAATCCACCTTGTCGGCAACCACCGCCCGAAAATCTCCGGGCGGGACGATGGAATCTGGCGCAGGTTTCGCCTCGTGGATTGGCCGGTCAAGATTCCCAAGGAGCAACAGGACTTTCAGTTTTGGGAGAAACTGAAGCCCGAGTTCCCCGGTGTTCTCAACTGGCTTGTTGCCGGGGCCGTGAGCCTTGGCAAACGGGGGACGCTTCCGCCCGATAGCGTTCTTGCCGCCACCTCGAAATATCGCGAGGACTGCGACACATTCGGGGAGTTCCTGCGCGAGAAAACCATTCCCGACCCCGCAGGCACATTGAGCAAGTTTGAATTGTTCGAGCTCTATAAGGATTGGTGCGACGACCAAGAAATCCCGGAACGCTACCGCTACACAAAGCGCAAGGTGGGCTTCTTAATGATTGAACGAAGCTATGATGAGAAGAAAACCGCTGGCGGGGTTCGCGTGTGGGCAGGACTTCGCCGCAACAATTCACCGGGGGCAATAGGTGGCACATAACGACCTACTTCCCCAAAGTTCCCCTTACGCGTGTATATAAAAAAAGTTTGGGGAAGTAAGCCGTTATACGCCACCCCCCGGGGGGGTAGTTAGAAGGCTCCCAGAACGCCTCGACCCTGCAGTTTCCCAGGCGCGAGGGGTTTTTGAATGAGAGGGAAAATTCGCGTGTCCAAAACCCAAACCCGATTTGACTCCCCGGCGAAGGCTATGGATCAAGCACCCAAGCCGCGAAACAAGGGAGGCAGGCCCGCCGACCGCCTCATGAGTTTTGGCACAAGACTCCTTGCCCTCCGTGGAGGATACAGCGAACGCCACGCCCGCCGCCTTCTGACCACGGAAGGCATCGAACACCTTGGGAGCCGGGATTGGTTTATCGTCGGCCACGGCATCGACTGCGGCCTCCGCACCACCGAGCAGTTCGACGGACTCCTCCGCGAACTCAAGATTCTATGAAAGCCGCCCGCGCCCGCCTCGCCGAACTCACCAAGCAAGCCGCCGCCGCGCCAGCACCGGCCACGCCGATTGCCGCCGCGAGGTTGGAGAAACTTCACCAGGAGATTGCCCTCCTTCAGCACAAGGTGAGAAGCGCCGACCTCGAACGCCGCGCCCTCGAGCGTGAACTTCTCTATTCCTCCGAGGCTATCGAACTTCTCAACGCCGCGCTCGGGCCGGTGGCTGATGGGCTTCGCAGGATGCCGAAATTTCTTTCCGCCCGCCTGCATGGGCAAAGCATGGGCGAAATCGAAAACACTCTGACCGAGGAGGCTAATCGACTTTTGGCCCTTGGGAATCACGGACTGAAAAACGCGAAATCTAAAATCAGCCGCGAACTATGAACCGCCCCGAACCTTGCGAATTTTGCGGCCGCCGCCCGTTGTCACCCGGAGGGCGTAGGCTCCGCGAACACCTCCTTGCTATATGGGCCGCGCCGACCGCCAAGGATTTCGAGGAAGCGTTTGAAGCCGAGAAGGCGAAAGCCAAGGCCGAGGTTGCCGCCGCCCTCGCCACCATGCCGTTCGACGGCCCGGGGCTTGTGGAGGCCGCGAAGGGTTTGGTTGAAAATGAATCCGCCGACCGGCGAACTTCCTCCACCGAGGGGCGGAAAAACCGGCGAAAAAATGCCGGCATGGCACGGGAGATGCTCCCCAGCACAGACCATGCCAACTTGCTCCCCTAGTGTCAGAAATGGCATGGCTTTTGCTCCCCAGCAAGACCTATGCCAGTATTTTGAATTTCAGGGATTTTCGCATCGCGCCCGCGCCCGCGCGGAGGGCGTGGCACTAGCACAAAAAACAGCACTTCCAGCGGCATCGCGCCCGCGCCCGCGCGGAGGGCGTCCCCGGGGCAGGATTTGACTGAATCCCGAAGGGCATGGCCCGACACATCGAACCCGCGCTCCTTGCCGGTGAAGTTTTCAACGAAGGTGACAATGAGGTTTTGGGAGCTTGGGACAACCTCGACGGGATCGACACGCCGCTTGAACGATTGGCCGACCATGCCGGGATCAACCTCGAACAATCCGCCAAGGCGCTGGCGTGGATGCGGGAGCAGGAACGGGAAAGCGTGTTCGAGACCGCCGCCGAGCTGGTGGGGAAAATGTTCGACGCCCTTATCCCCCGGCAGGGCCAGAAAAGCGACACCATCAAGCTGACCGCCGCCGGAATGCGTTTGATTGCGGCCCGCATTCTGATGAGCCGTGGGACGGAAACCCTGACGCAATGGGCCGAGCGGGCAGGATGCTCGAAGCAGCTTTTGAGCTGGCATCTCAAGCAAATCGAGGACTCGACAGCTTTGCATTGGATCGGAGGACGGCGCACCGAGGCCCGCGCCATCTACTCCGAGGCGACCCGCGCCCGGTGGGCGGCGCTGACCCCCGAGGAGCGCAAGGCCCGCCGCGCCGGGAAGGCCGCGC
>CAZVPK010000115.1:6952-8022 GCA_964628505.1 uncultured Chthoniobacter sp. | reverse complement strand
GAACAACGCGTGCCATACATCCGGCGCGTTGGGAATTTGCCCATCCGAACGGTGAGCGTGCTGATCTACAAGCCGCTCATTTCGGAGCCCGAGAAATTTCAAAACAACAAATACCTTCTCTATCGCTACGCGACGCGTCTTTTGCTGGAGCGCGTTTCATGGCTCTGTCGCGACCATCGGCGGTCAGGCGAGGGCGATGGTTTCACGGATGTCATTTTTTCCAATCGCAGCAATATGTCCTACGAGGAAATCCGTGCCTACTTGCGACTGTTGCTGAAACAGTCCGAAGCAAGCCCCAACCAGGTGCAACTTGACCCGACGGTGATCGATCCCGAAAGAATCCGTTCGGTGGAGCATTCGAAATTGGCGGGACTGCAGGTTGCGGATGCCGTTGCTTCGGGCTTGCACTTTGCTCTGAAGGTGAATCGTTATGGTGAAACCGAGGTTGGTTATTTGCCTCACCTGAAGCAGACGATCTATCGCCACAGGAGCGTCTCTTTGGGATACGGCTTGAAGTTTTGGCCGGAAGATTTTCCCACCGTGAAATCAAAAGCCCCCGAGGCAAGTCACCTCGAGGGCTTATGAAATTATCAGGTCCCAGGAACCGAGGATCCCACCCATTAAGGGCTGCCACTCGTGAGAGCGACCTCTACCTTTCCTGCGCTTACCTAGATTAAATCTTCCTCCCCGGTTCCCAGCTGTCAAGTTCCGACAACTGCGCGAAGCCGCTTCGCGGGCGGTTCTTCGCGCTTTGACGACAGATCAGGCGGGCTATGGGGTCAGTCCCGCGTATTATCGCTTTTTTCTCTGCTCGCCCTCAAAGTGTCCCCCACGCGGCGGGTCCGGCCTCCGGCTCGTAGAGCCTACGGATCGGAGAGAGGCCCCGTCCCTACCGGCGCTGCCGCGCCAATCGTTTCCGTTTATTCCGATTTTTGATCCGCCCGGATCAAAAACTTGTCAAAAACGGAGCGGAGTTTTGGCGGAATTCGCCATGGCGGACCATGCAAGGAGCGGAGCCTATCGCACACATTTACTTCCACGATCTTGGAAGTAAATGTGTGCGAGTTTGG
>CAZVPK010000115.1:0-6942 GCA_964628505.1 uncultured Chthoniobacter sp. | reverse complement strand
TGTGCGATCCCTGCGTATTTCTCAATGGCCATGCCGCAGCCACCCCGCCGGGTATCTACGGCACATGTGCGATTTTTTTTTGCGTTGGGTTTTTGGGGTGGGTGGGGTTTGAGGAGGTTGCGTGAGCGATTCCGGCGCTGACAAGCAGCGCCCTCCTGGTGGCGTCGATTTTTCATTTCGCGAGACGAGCGCGCGAATTGACGGGGTTCGTCTGGTGGCGCGGGAACGGATGTTTTTGCCGGAACCGTTCCTGGCGGGTCCGGAGGTCCTCGCCCTTCCTGTGCTGCCGCACCAATGGTCTCCGTTTACTCGGCAATCGTGAACAGGAGGGACCTGCTTGTCAGGTCCGGTGCGGGGGATTGCGGGGTGGCGGGGTCTGTGTTTCAGGCGGGGCGGGCGGTGAGGGTGCGGTGGCGCCAGACGCAGAGGAGGACGAAGGCGACTTCGATGCTGACGAAGGTGACGGCGCCGGGGAGTCCGCCGCTGCCGAAGCCGTAGCTGTGCAGGCCGACGCCCAAAATGAAGTTCACGCCATACCAGGCCATGATGATGGTTTGGAACGCGAGGATGGCGCCGACGGCCATGCCGAAGCCGCCCCAGGTGCCGGCGATGCGGCCGTGGAGCAGGAAGAGATACGCGAGCAGCGCGATGAGGGCCCAGGTTTCCTTGGGGTCCCAATCCCAGAAGCGGCCCCAGGAATAGTTGGCCCACACGGCGCCGAGGACGGTGCCGACGGCGAGGAGGAGCACGCCGATTTGGAGGGAGCGGTAGAGGTAGTTGTGGAGGGCGGGGGAGGCTTTGGAACCGAAGAGGGATTTGCCGAGGATGATGTGGCCGACGCCCAAAGCCAACGCGAAGGCGGCGTAGCTGAGCGTGATGGTGAGGACATGCGTGGTGAGCCAGAAGTTGTCCATCAAAACGGGCACGAGGGGGTTGATGGAGCGGTCGAGGATGACGGGTTGGGTATCCGCGAGAATGAGGCAGGCGATGGCGACGGGGATGGCTCCGAGCAGGAAATATCGGCTTCGGTGGATGGCTTCGAAAATCAGGGCGAAGAGGATGGTGCCGAAGGCGACCCAGATGACGGATTCATACATGTTGGTCACGGGGGCGCGGCCGGAGATGAGGACGCGGAGGACCATGCCGACGATTTGCATGACGAATCCCGCGCCGGCGAAGAGCCAACCGAGGCTGTAGCCGAGCTTGCCTGGGATGGCGAGGAGGGCGACGCCGGCGACGAGGTAGAGAATCCAGGCCCAGCGGGCGGGGTGGAGTTTTTGGTAGGTGAGTTCGACGGAGATTTTTTGGGGATCGGCTTGGAAGCGGGCTTCCTCGGCGGCTTGTTCGGCGAGGAGGATGTCGATGCCGGAGTCGAAGGTGGTTTGGTCGGACTTGGAAAAGCCTTCGCGGAGTTTGGCGAGGGCGGGGTCGTTGGCGGGGAGGGCGCTCCAGGCGGCGGCGCCGGTGGGGAGGAGGGTGACGAGCTGGCCGCTGACGAGGCCTTCGAAGATGGCGAGGCGCATGCCGATGTTCGAGGCTTCGCGCTGCTGGGTGTCGAGTTGGATCTTGGGATTTTTTGCGCGGATGGCGGAGACTTCCTGCAGGGCGTCGAGGAGGGGTTTGTTCGAGGCGAGTTCGCGGTAGGAGAAAAGTTTTTGGGCGGGATCGACGCCGATGCGGTCCTTGAATTTTTTGTTGCCGATGAGGATGAGGGGCTTGTCTTCCCAGCCGACGGGGGTGAGCCAGAGCGAGGTGACGATGACGAGGGCGTCGTGTTTTTTTCCGTCCATCGCGTAGCGCGATTTGCCGGTCATGCCGAGGAGGGATTCGTGGGCGAAGACGAGGAAGGGTTTTTTGCGGCCGCCTTCCTGGATGGGGACGGATTCGAGTTTTGTGAGATCGAGGGCGCGGGCGGGCGCGGCGAGGGCGAGGAGGAGTGTGGCGAGAAGGACGAGTGGTTTCATGCGGTGCGCGTCTTGGGTTTTCCGTAAAACATGATGGTGATGCCGACGCAGATGGCGAGCGAGCCGATCCACTTGAGCAGCCAGCCGGGGTCGTAGAGGACCTGGAGCGTGGTTTCGCCGAGGTCGCGGGGGTTCCATTCGGCCTGGGAGAATTTGTAGTTGATGCCGGTGAGGTTGGCGAAAAGCGTGCCGGGGAAGCTGGCGGGATGGTTCATGCGGGCGGTGCCGTTTTTGGTGAGCCCGGTGCCGTCCTCTTTGAATTCGACGGAGGCGATGAAGTTCGAGGGCATGTCGGTGCCTTCGTAGCGGGGGACCTCGAAATTCACGAGGCGGATGGAGAAGGGCACGGGGCGGAGTTCCAGGCCGTAGCCGATGCGGACGACATTTTTGCCGTCGGTGAGCGAGGTGATTTCGCCGCTGGGGACCCAGCGTTTTTCGGCGGTGTCGTTGCCGGGCGAGACGAGGCGGGCGCGGAAGCCGGGGACGCCGGTGTCGCCTTTGTCGAGCGGCGGGCCGGGGATCATTCGGGTGATGATGTTGGCTTGCGGGTGAAAGGCGACGATCTCGGCGGTCCAGTCGGCCCAGCCGGTGGCGAAGGATTCGCCGGCCTTGGCGCGGCCCGCGGCGAGAGTGGCGCCGTCGCGGAGGAGTTGGTAGCGGATGCCGTCGGTGTCGGGCGCGAGGAGGAGGGTGGGTTTTTTGTCGGCCGTTTCGGCGGAGGCGGGTTGGACGCGGACGAGCGCGGCGGGGTTGAGGGGTTGGTCGGATTTCGTGGCGGGCTTGCCGTCGCGCATTTCAAAATCGGGCCAGTAGTCCTCGATGACGACCGTGGCGCCGAGGGTGGGGATGGGTTTTTTCATGACCTCTTCGCGCAGGTAGGTGGCGGAGGCGGAGTCGGGCGGGGCGATGGTGATCTTGCGGCCGTCGGCGCTGAGGAGGACTTGGATGCCGGTCGGCGACTCGCCTTGGACGACGGGGGCGAATTTTCCGAAGACCATCTGGGTTTCGGCGTTGCCGGGGCGCGCGGGTGGCGGGAGGTCTTTTTGGAAGCGGATCGTGGCGAGTCCGAAGAGGTCGCGGTCCTGCGGCGCGGCGGGGTCGAGGACGAAGGGGAAATCGAGCTTTTGGCCCATGCGGGCGCTGACGAGGCGGAGCGCGACGCCGGGCTCGCGGCCCTCGGCGGGGACGAGGATTTCCTCTTTGACGAGGTTGTCGCTGAAGGCGTCGGCGACGATTTTCAAATCGGTGCGCGGGACTTCGAACGAGCGCGGATTTTTTTCCGAGAGCCGGGCGGTGGAGGCGTCGAAGGGCATGACATAGAGGGCGGTGTCGTTCGGGCTTTCGACCTGGATGATGCTGCGGTTGACGGTGATTTTGCGGACCGGGGGCTTGTCCTTGTGGAGGGTGACATTGCCCTCGAAGCCGGTCTGGAGGCCGATCACCGCGCCGATGAGCAGGGTGATGATGCCGTAGTGGGTGACGATGAAGCCGGTGTGTTTTTTTTCCCAGGGCCAGCGGGTGAGCGTGACGGCGAAGAGATTCACGCAAAGGACGACGAGCCAGAGGATGAACCACGGGGCCTTGTAAATGTAGACTTGGGCGACCTTGGAGTTGAACTCGGATTCCGCAATGGTGGCGGCGGCGCAGGCGATGGCGATGGTGGCGAGAAGGACGAGGGCGAGTTGCAGGGAGCCCAGCCAGTGGATGATGCGCCAGACGGGCGAGCGGGCCTTGCGCTCTTCGACGAGGCGTTTGCGCTCGGCGGCGGTCAAGGCACGTCCCTCCGGGACTGGGGAGGGAGTGGTGAGGCTGCGGGTTTGGGAAGCGGAGCGGCGGGCTTCATTGCGGCGAGAAAGCTATTGCGGGGCGGTTTTTTTTCAAGCCGCACCGGTCGTGTATCTATTCGCCGATGATTTTGACGAGGACGCGTTTTTTTCGGAGTCCGTCGAATTCGCCGTAGAAAATCTGTTCCCAGGGGCCGAAGTCGAGGCGGCCTTCGGTGACGGCGACGACGACCTCGCGGCCCATGATCGTGCGCTTGAGGTGGGCGTCGGCGTTGTCCTCGGCCCCGTTGTGCGCGTATTGGGAATGGGGATGCTCGGGCGCGAGTTTTTCGAGCCATTTCTCGAAGTCGCGGTGCAGGCCGGATTCGTCGTCGTTGATGAAAACGCTGGCGGAAATGTGCATGGCGTTGACGAGGCAGAGGCCCTCGCGGATGCCGCTTTCGGCAAGGCAACGGTCGACCTCGGGGGTGATGTTGACGAAGGCGCGGCGGGCGGGGATTTGGAACCAGAGTTCCTTGCGGTGGGATTTCATCGGGGGGCGAGAACTAGGACGCGGGCGGGAATTTTTCGAGACTTTCCCGTTTCCCGCCGACGCCGCCGTGCGTAAATCCAACGAGTCGCCAGCGGGAAAAAGCATTTACTTGTCCCGCGGGACTGTAATTCTACCACGTCGCATCCATGTCCACACAGCCGCGAGACATTTTTCAAAAATGCCGGGATTACCGCGACACCGCCGATGCGCGGGCCCAGGGCTTTTATCCCTATTTTCGTTCGATCGAGGAGCCGCACGGCAACTATGTGATCTGCGACGGCGAGCGCAAGATCATGATCGGGTCGAACAACTACCTCGGCCTGGCCCAGGATCCGAGGGTGGTGGAGGCGGCCTGCGAGGCGACGCGCCAATACGGCGCGGGGTGCACGGGATCGCGGTTGCTGAACGGCACCATCAAGCTGCATGTGGAGCTGGAGGAGGCCTTGGCGGACTTTCTGGGGCGCGACGCGGCGATTCTTTTTTCGACGGGATTTTTTGCCAATCAAGGCGCGCTCATCGCGCTCACCGAGGAGGGCGATGCGATTTTGTGCGACCGCGAGAACCATGCGAGCATCATCGACGGATGCAATTTCGCGCCCGCGAAGCTCGTTCCCTTCCGCCACAATTCGGCCTCCTCGCTTGAGAACCGTCTCAAGCGCTTGCCCGCCGACGCCGGGCGGTTGGTGATCCTCGACGGGGTGTTCAGCATGTCCGGCGACATCGCGAATCTTCCCGAGATCAACGAGGCCGCGAAGCGCCACAAGGCCGTGATGTATGTGGACGAGGCCCACTCGCTTGGTGTTTTGGGGCGTCAGGGTCGCGGAGTGGTGGATCATTTCAGACTGAACGACGAGGTGGAGATCGTGATGGGGACCTTCTCGAAATCGCTCGGATCGATGGGCGGCTTCGTCGCGGGCGACGCCCAGATGGTCGAGTATCTGAAACACCGCGCGCGGTGTTTGATTTTCACCGCCGCATTGGCTCCGGCCGTGGTCGGCGGGGTGAAGAAGGCCCTCGAACTCATGCAGGAGGAAACCTGGCGCATCGACCAGCTTTGGAAAAACACGCGCAAGATGCACGAGGGCTTCAAGAGCATCGGATTCAAGATCGGGACCACGCAGACGCCGATCGTTCCGATCCTCATCGGCAGCGAGGCGAAAGCATTTATCTTCACCCAGCGGCTTTTCGAGGAGGGCGTGTTCGCCACGCCGGCGATTTATCCGGCGGTGCGCTACGGCGAGGCGATCGTGCGGACGAGCTTCATGGCCACGCACACCGACGAGGACCTCGACCGCGTGCTGGAAATTTTCGAAAAACTCGCCAAGGAACTTGGCACCTTCGACGACCCCGCCTATGCGAACCCAGGCCGCCGCAAAAACATTTTCGATTTCCGTTTGCCGGACTCCCTCGCAGAGGAGGAAATTCGAGCGAACGGCGGAAGCCATTCACACGAAGAACCCCGTCTTCACGCCGCCGTTTCCGGGTAGCGTCGCGAAATTCCTCGCGCCGGACTCCACCTTCCATCGCCGGCATGGAACGATCACGGCCTTCGTCGCCGAGCGGGCGGGCCGCCCGATCGGGCGCATTGCGGCGATCGTGAACCGCTCGCACAATTCGTATCACAACGACCGCACCGGATTTTTCGGGTTTTTCGAATGCGTGGACGAACCCGAGGTCGCGCGGGCGTTGTTCGAAAAAGCGGCCGCCGTGCTCCGCGAGGCGGGAATGGAGAGCCTCCGCGGCCCCTACAACCCGAGCATCAACGACGACTGCGGCGTGCTTTTGAACGGATTCGAAAAGCCCACCATGATCGGCCTGCCGTGGAACCCGCCGTATTACGCCGCCCTGCTCGAGGGCATGGGATTTTCGAAGGCCCGCACGCTGCACATCCTCAACCTCCCGATGCACCGGTTGCAACCGCCCGAGCGCTTCGAACGCATCATCGGGCGTTTGAAAAAGAGGGCCAAGCTGACGATGCGACCCTTCGAGCTTTCACGGCTGGACCGCGAACTCGGGATCGTCCACCGCGTTTACAACGCCACCCTCGAGCGAAACTGGGGATTCGTTCCGATCGACATGGAGGACCTCCTGGACTCCGCCGGGGACCTGCGCGCCATCGCGGATCCCCGGCTGCTTCTCATCGGAGAATCCGACGGCGAGCCGGCCGGCGTCGCGCTCACCCTGCCGAATTTCAACGAAATCCTCCACTCGGCTCGAAAAACCCCGCACTGGCTGCGGCTGCCCCATATTTTTTTCCTGATGAAGACCCGCAAAATCCGCACCTGCCGACAAACCGTGCTTGGCGTGGTGCCGGAATTCCGCGACCGCGGCCTCCACGCCTGGCTTGTGCATGAACAATTCCGCGAGGCGAGAAGGCACCACACCGACGCCGCGCTCGGGTGGCTCGAGGACACCAACGCGGAGATCATCGAAATCTGCAAAACGGTGGGCGGAGAGACCGACCGGGATTGGGGAATTTTCGAAAAAACCCTGCTCGCGCCCGCGGACTGACATCTCTTGCGCTTCCGCTTTCGCCGACCCGCCGGATCGGATAATACCGAGGGCCGTTCGCTTTTGGACTTTTTGAGAGGGATCGGTGGTTTGTCCAAAACCTCGATTCCGGCAAAACGCCCAGGCGGGACCCGCATCTCCGCTTCGCTCC
>CAZVPK010000114.1:3185-8102 GCA_964628505.1 uncultured Chthoniobacter sp. | reverse complement strand
CACAACCCGCGCGATAGCGCATGGTTCAACGCTCCGCGCTGACTTTCAATCTGGGGATGTCGACCACGGGTTGCGGGGAGGGAACGGCGGGGAGCGGGGTGGCTTCGGATTCGGTTAGCGGCTCCACGCGGTATTCGCCGGTGAGTTCGTTGAAGGTGAACCGGTGCGGGCCGGCGAGGGAGGTTTCCAAGCGCACGGGCTCGCCCATCAGGGTGGCAGCGCCCTCGGCGGGGAGCGCGGAGTGGGCTTGACGGTCGTCGCCCCACTGGGTTTCGAGCGAGCCGTCCGCAATGAAAACAAACTCCGCGCCGTCGCGTCCGTCGAACGCGATTTCGGTTTCCCAGAGGTGGTCCGCGGCCATGGTCATCAAGTCCGCGGCGGGGTTCCAGTTGTTGAAATCCCCCATCACCGAGATGCGGCGGTGGTCGCTCTGCGCGGAGCGCTCGAAGCGGAAGCGGAGGTCGTTTTCGTTGAAGGAGAGTTTGTATTCCCCGTTGAGCGGGCCGGCGATGACGATGGGCGGGCCTCCGACGACCGCGGTGCCGGCGGCGGGAAGGCGCGCGGGCTCGAGTCCCTGCCCGCCGTATTGCGTGCCGGTGGCGGGGTCGAGGATCTTGAAGGCGATGTTCACTCCGTTGGTGAAGCCCAGGCCGCAGCGCCAGAGGTGGTCGGCGACGAGTCCCATTTTGAAATCGGGATTCAGGGGGTCCCAGGGTTTGGGGTGTGAAAAATTCGCGAGCACGACATAGGAGGACGCCTTGGATTTGTAGGGTTCGTATTCGGGTTCGGCCGGTTCCTCGATCTCCTCGGGTTCGGCCAGGGCGGTTTCCGCCCACACCTCCTCCGGAATCGATTCGGTGGGATCCGCGGGGGCGGGTTCCTCGCCGTGGGCGGCCTGCCATTCGTCGCGGAGCGCGGCGAGATCGAGTTCCGCGGGTTCGTGTTTGCTCAACCCGTAGATTTGCGCGCCGAAGGGGGCGATGTTGACGAGGAGTTGGCAGCTGGAGTTCGTGCGCAGCGAGTCCGGGCGCAGTCCGGTGAAGTCGGCGCCGTATTTGGGGTCGTCGGTGTTCAGGAGCAGGCTCCATTCGCCGGATTGGGGGAAATAGACCGGGTGGTTCTCGAGGGGCTTCGAGGAGAAGTTCGCGACGATGAAGAGGTCGTCCTTCGCGCGGCCCGGCAGGTAGCGGCGCCAGGTGAGGAGTTTGTTGTGTTCGTCGGCCTTGACGATGCGCGTGCGCACGTCGGTGAGCGGCGCGCTTTTCCCGTCGAGGTTGCGGCGCAGGTGGATGAGGTCGCGGTAGAGTTGGAATTTGTGCAGCGCGGGATCGTCGCCGCTCCAGTCGAGCGGATTCGAATCGTGGAATTCGCGGGTCTCGAGCAGTTCCTGCCCCATGAAAACCAGCGGCACGCCGGGCGAGGTGAGGGTGACCACCGCCGCGAGCCCGGCCCGGCGGCGGGCCTCGAGGCCGAGCGGGTCGTCCTCGTCGGCTTCGACAAGGAGCCGGCGGTTTTCATTGAGTCGGCCGACCTCGTCGTGGTTTTCGGAATAAATGACGCGCCGGAAGCCGAGGTCGGACTTGATGCGGGAGCCGACGTCGGTGACGCGGCGGGCGGATTCGGGGTTGCGAACAATCTGGGGCATGATGCCCGCGGTTTTGTCCCCGCTGTGGTGGAAGTCGTATTCCCACGAGCTGTGGAATCTCGGGTCGCCCACGGAATCCTCGGCGATGCTGATTTTGCCGGGGAACTCCCGCTCGATCATCGTCGAGATCTGGTGCAGGAGGGATTCGCCGTCGGGGTTGGAGTTCCGGCCGTTCGAGGTGGCGCGGATGTTGATGGTCGAGTCCCAGCGCAGGCCGTCCACCTTGTATTCGAGGAACCACATGCGGACGTTGTCGCGGATGTAGTCGCGCACCTCGCGGCGGCCGAAATCGGGGCGCGGACCCCACGGCGTCTCGCCGCGCTCGCTGTCGGAGTAAAAGTAGATGCCGTTGTTCGTGTCGCCGCCGCCCTGGCCGTCGAACCGCACCAGGTCCAGATCCTGCGGTCCATAGTGGTTGTGGACGATGTCGACATGCACGGCGATGTCGCGCTCGTGGCAGGCCTTCACGAATTCCTTGAATCCATCGGGACCTCCGTAGGAACTCTCGATGGCGAAAGGATCGCTGGGGTTGTAGCCCCAGCTGTGGCGGCCGTGGAACTCGGTGACGGGCAGAACCAGCACGCAATTGACGCCGAGTTTCTTCAGGTGGTCGAGTTTCTTGATCGCATCGGCGAACGTGCCGGGCTCGCTGTCGCCGGGATTCGGATCGTGGAACGCGCCGATGTGGAGTTGGTAGATCACGAGGTCCTTGAGCGAGCCGGAGGATTTGCGGCCGGCGCTGTCGCCCCAGTCGAACGCCGCCGTGTCGTAGATCACGCAGTTGCCGTCGGAGGCCGTGACCTGGCGGGCGCGAGGATCCTTGCGCCGGAGCTCCCCGTTGATCAGGAAAAGATATTCGTCGCCCGGTTTGGCGTTGGGAATGGAAACCTCCCACACGCCGCCGTTGAGGCGTTCCATCTTGTGGCGGTTTCCGTTCCAGTTGTTGAAGAATCCGATCACCGAAACGGTCTCCGCGTTCGGCGCCCAGACCCGAAAAAGGGTTCCCTGGAATTGGCCGCGATCATCGCGCTGGACGATCGCCCCGAGCTCCCCCGCGAAATGTTTGGCCGCGTCCCGCAACGAGGCGGCGGGAGTTTTTTCAACGCCGAAAAAAAGCAGGAATGTCGCGGTCAGGAGTGTTTGGAAAACGGCCCTCATGCACGTCAATGTCCTCATTTTCCGAAGTGTGGATCAAGCCTTTGAACCCTCGGTGCGACGCCTGTGCCTGAACGGGCTTTTCCTGAAATTCCCTTTCCCTGCGCGCGTGGAATGTTGTTAGCCTTCGTCCTCGATCCAATCTTCCTTCGACCATGCCCTCGAAATCCAAACCTTCCGTGCGACCCTACTCCTCCGCCGTCCTCGACGGCCTCAACCGCGCCCCGAGCCGCGCGATGCTCTACCCCGTGGGCTACAAGGAGAGCGATTTTTCCAAGTCCCAAATCGGCATCGCCTCGACCTGGAGCATGGTCACCCCCTGCAACATGCACATCGACCAGCTCGCCCGCGAAGCCGCTCTGGGAGTGGATGCGGCGGGCGGCAAGGCGACGATCTTCAACACCATCACGATCTCGGACGGCATCTCGATGGGCACCGAGGGCATGAAATATTCCCTCGTCTCGCGCGAGGTCATCGCCGATTCGATCGAGACCGTCGTCGGCTGCCAGGGCTTCGACGGATTCATCGCCATCGGCGGCTGTGACAAAAACATGCCCGGTTGCGTGATGGCCATGACCCGGATGAACCGCGCGTCGGTCTTCGTCTACGGCGGCACGATCCTCCCCGGCTGCCTGAAAAACCGCCAACTCGATGTCGTCTCCGTCTTCGAGGCCGTCGGCCAGTGCGCCGCCAACAAAATCACCAACAAGGAACTCCACGATGTGGAATCCAAGGCCATCCCCGGCCCCGGCTCGTGCGGCGGCATGTATACCGCGAACACCATGGCCTCCGCCATCGAGGCGATGGGCTTCAGCCTCCCGAACAGCTCCGCGCAAAACGCCATCTCGCCGCACAAGAACGCCGACTGCCGCAACGCCGGCGCGGCCGTGCTGAATATGCTCAAGCGCGGCATCCGCCCTTCGGACATCATTTCCAAGGAAGCGCTCGAAAACGCCATCACCGTGACCATCGCGCTCGGCGGTTCGACCAATGCCGTCCTCCACCTTCTCGCAATCGCCCACACGGCGAACATCAAACTCACCCTCGACGATTTCACGCGCATCGGCGCCCGCGTGCCCGTGCTGGCCGATCTCAAGCCCAGCGGCCGGTATTTGATGAGCGAACTCGTCGCCATCGGCGGCATCCTTCCGCTCATGAAAACCCTCCTCGCCGAGGGCCTGCTCCACGGCGACTGCCTCACGGTCACCGGCAAAACGCTCAAACAAAATCTCGCACCCTTCAAACCCTACCCGAAAGGCCAACAGATCATCCGGCCGATCAGCGACCCGATCAAAAAGGACAGCCACCTCGTCATTCTCAAAGGCAACCTCGCGCCCGCCGGAGCCGTCGCCAAACTCACCGGCAAGGAAGGTGAGAAATTCTCCGGCAAGGCCCGTGTGTTCGATTCCGAGGAATTGGCGCTGCAAGCCGTGCTCGCCCAAAAAATCAAAAAGGGCGATGTGATCGTGATCCGCTACGAGGGACCCCACGGCGGCCCCGGCATGCGCGAGATGCTCTCGCCCACCAGCGCCGTGATGGGCCTCGGGCTCGGCAAGGATGTCGCGCTCATCACCGACGGCCGCTTCTCCGGCGGCACGCACGGCTTCGTCGTGGGCCACATCACCCCCGAGGCGTTCGACGGCGGACCGCTGGCGATTGTCAAAAACGGCGATCCGGTCACCATCGACGGCGTGAAGCACCAGCTCACGCTCGACATTCCCGCGAAGGAAATCGCCGCGCGCCTCGCGAAGTGGAAACAACCGAAGCCCCGCTACACCCGCGGCGTTCTCGCCAAATTCGCCAAGCTCGCCGCCACCGCCTCCGAAGGCGCGGTGACCGACAAATCCCTCTGATCCACCCGTGAAACAATACCCGGCGAATCCGATCCAGGCGGCGGCCTACCACCGCTATGTCGCCTCGCCGGCCGCTCCCGGAGCGCAAACGCAGGTCTCGATCAGTTTCGGCGAAAGCGTCAATGCCGACTTCCTCCGCCACGCCTGGCAGGTCGTCATCCAGCGCCATCCGATCCTCCGCTCCGCGTTTTCAAAAACCCTCGACGGCATCACGATCCGCGAGGCCGACAAGGCCGAGCCTCATTGGGTCTCGCTCGATTGGCA
>CAZVPK010000114.1:0-3085 GCA_964628505.1 uncultured Chthoniobacter sp. | reverse complement strand
CGAAAACCTCCGAGTTCACGAAATTCTGCCACGACAACGATCTCGAGGAGAGCCTCGTCGTCCGCTGCCTGTGGTCGCTCGTCCTTCGCCGCTTCGGCTCCGCGGGGAACCTCATGCTCTGCCGCTTCGACGGACGCGGAGAATCCACCGAGGCGGGATATTTCCAGAACTGGCTGCCGATGGTGCAGTCGTGGGAGGGAAACGTCGGCGACTGGCTCGACGCCGCGCAACTGCTCGAAGACACCGTCGCCGAAAACATCTGGGTCGATCCCTCCGAGGCCATGCGCTCGGTGGGTTTGGATTTTTCGCCCGGGGAAATTCCCGCGTCCTTCGTGTGGCGCGGTCCCTCGATCAACGACATTGTCCACACCGCCCTGCCGCGCTGGATCAATTTCGACGCGCAAATCCAACCCGCGTCCTCGGTCGGCCTCCGCCTCGAGGCCTGCCCCGGCCCGCGCCTGGAACTCTCGCTCCGCGGGGCGTTCCCCTCGGATGTCGTCGCGAAGGAAATGCTCTCCCGCCTGGCGCATCTTCTCTCGGGCCTCTCTGAATCGCGCCAGAAACCCGTTCGCCGCCTGCCCGTTCTTTTGCCCGAGGAAATCCGCGTCCTGCGCGAGGAATCCCAAGGCCCGTCCCTGCCCGCCGATTCGCAGTCGGTGGTGGAGGCCTTCAAAAAAACCGCCGCCCGCCATGCCGGTGCGGTCGCGGTCCGTTTCGGCGGGCACGACACGACCTATGCCGATCTCGACGCGCTTTCCGACAAGCTCGCGTCGCATTTGGAAAGCTCCGGTGTCGATGGCGGATGGCATGTCGCGATCCTCATGGCGCCCTCTTCCTGGATCGCCATCGCCCTGCTCGGGGTCTGGAAGGCCGGCAATTCCTGTCTCGCGCTCGATCCCACCGCATCCCCCGAATGGATCGAGCAAACGCTCGCCGCCCACGACGCGGCCGTGGTGGTTTGCGATTCCGCCACCGCCGAGCGCATCGATCCCGGCCAGCGCCGGCGCATTGTCATCGACAAGGATCTCGAATCCGCCCCGCGGGAAGCTCCGAAACCCCGCCGCATCGCCGCCGACGATCTCGCCGCCTCGATCCCCGGCCATGTCGATTCCGCCCCGCCCCTGGTTCGCGCGCTCACCCATTCGATGCTTCTCACCGCCGCCATCGAGGGCGCGCGCCTGATGGAATTCCGCGCGGGCGACAGTTTTCTCGTCCGCTCGATGCCCGGCGGCGGCGCGTTTTTCGACGAATGGCTGTTGCCGCTTCTCGCGGGCGGAACCGCCCATGTCGCGGGCGAGGATTTGCTGGAATCCGCCACCGCGCCCGTCACCCATCTTCGCCTCACCTCGCCCGAATGGGCCAACCAGGCCGCCGCGTGGCTCCGAGGCTCCGCGCCCGCCTCGGAAACGATCCGCTCGATCGCCATCGAGGCGGGCGCGCCGTTGCTCGCCAGCGCGATCGTCTGGGCGCGCCAGTTCCCGCACGCGCTCCGCCAACTCGTGTTTTTCAGCCCCTGCGGATTGGTCGGCCTCGGATTTTCCGGCCAGGCCCGCCGCGACACGCCCCGCCTCGCCTTCGGCACCCCCTCCGCCGATGTCGAAATCCACCTCGCCGACGAGGACGGACACGATCTTCCCGCCGGATTTTCCGCGAAGGCGCTTCTCAAATTCCCCGGATGGAAAAAACTTCCCGGCGCCGAGTCGCGGCACGGCTTGGATTTGGGGCTCGAGGGCTGGCGCGATTTGAACGGACACCTCCGTCTCGAAAGCGCCCAACGCGGCGCCACGCCGCTCCCGGACCACGCCGCCAACCTCGCCGCGGGTCCCTTCGAATCGTCGGTTCTCGATGTTTACCCGGTCGAGGGCGGATTGTGCGTGCTCTCGGACGAGCCGGTCGAGGGCGCCTCGAATGTGAAGGAATGGCTGCTCAACCGCGCCGGGTGGATCGACGAGGACACCTTGCCGAAAGCCCCCGCCGCTCCCAAGCCCCCCGTCGAGCGCGAAACCCAGGTGGAGGAGGAGCCTGCCCGTCCGGCCAGGAAACAAGCGGCTCCCTGGATGCCGCTCTCCATCCTCCATGCCGAAGGCGAAGGCCCCCTGCTCGTTCTCGTGCATGGATCCACGGGGTCGCCGGAAATTTACCGGGAACTTGTCGCCGCTTTGGGATCCGGTCGGCGGATCCTGGGATTCGCCGCGCGCGGGGCGACCAACCACGAAGCCTGCCATCCCTCGATCGAGGACGCCGCCGCGCAATACATCGCCGCCCTCTTCGAGGAGGAGCGTCCCGGGAACTTCCAACTCGCGGGCTACGGATTCGGCGCCGCTGTTGTGCTCGAAATGGCCCGCCAGCTCCAGGCGGCCGGCCATGCGGTTCCCGACATCGTCCTGATCGGAGCCGTCCCTCCCCGCAGTGCCGCCTCGGGCGGATGGTTGTCCAAAATGCGGCTCGCGTTCAAACGCCAGGCCCCCGACGAGCGCATCGAGCCTCTGCCCCCCGAAAACGAAACGGCGGTCCGCCACCTGGCGGCCTGGAAAAACTACCGCTTCGTCCCCGCCGACTTTTGCGCGCGAATCATCCTGCCCGCCGATTTGGGGCAGGACGTCGTAGGCGCCTGGAGCGAAATCCTGCCAGCGGCCGAGTTCGAGTTCACGCGCTCCGCCTGGTCCGAAATGCTCGCCCGGCCCGCCGTCAAGCGGGTCGCCTCGATCCTCAACAGCCCTCCGCCGTCCCGCGATTCGGCCGACGAGGAGTTTTGATACCAACGGCAGTTCGTTTTTGGACTTTGCATGAAGAGAGGCTGACTTCGCGCGAAGGTCCCGGGGAGCGCCCCCGCTCTCCGATCCGCTGGCTCTACGAGCCGGAGGCCCTCGGGCGCCCGAGTCCGCTGGAGTAGAAAATGCAGAACTCCACGGGCGAGCGGCGGGCGCGCTCCCCGGGACCGGGCGCTGGCGCGCGGGTTTTGTTGGGTCCGGTGCGGCTTGGGCAAACACGCCGGTGCGGCTCTGACAAAACCCGCGCGATCGCGCCTTCTATCAACCGAAGGGTCGAAGGTTAAGCCCGCAAGGGCAACCAGAGCCCTCCTGGG
>CAZVPK010000113.1:0-8320 GCA_964628505.1 uncultured Chthoniobacter sp. | reverse complement strand
GATCCGGTCCTGACAAGCAGGCCCCTCCTGGGCGTTCCGTTCTTGGCTAGGGGACTTGTGATCGCAGCACCCAATCGCAAAGGGTCCAAGCAACATTCGAATTCGGTCTCACCCGTTCACCACATTCACTGGCGAGCCCTCGAGGAACGCGCGCACATTTTCCACCGTCTTTTCCACCAACCGCTGCCGCGCCGCGCGTCCGGACCAGGCCATGTGGCCGGTGATCAAACAGTTTTCCAAGCCCAGCAATGGATGTCCGAACGCCGGAGGCTCCTCCCGAAGCACATCCAGAGCGGCTCCGGCAAGGCCACCCCGCCGCAGGGCCTCCGCCAGATCGGCCTCCACCACCAATGCCCCGCGCGCGGTGTTGATCAAAAATGCCGTCGGCTTCATCCCGCGAAGAAATTCCGAATCCACCAACCCGTCACTCGCGGGTGTGAGGCGACAATGCAGTGAAAGCACATCCGCCGTGCGTCGCACCTCGTCCAGCGGCGCCAATCCGTCGCCGCCCTCCGGCAGCGAAATCGAGGCCATCGCCACCTCCATCCCGAACGCCCGCCCGATCTCCGCCATGCGCCGGGCGATCGGTCCACGCCCGATCAATCCCAACCGCCGGCCCGCCAGTTCCACCATCGGATGTCTCCAATGTGTCCAACTCCGCGACGCGGCCCACGCCCCCTCCGAGTTGGCGCGGGCCTCCGGGCCCACGCGGTTGCAAAGCTCGAGAATCATCGCCCACGCGTGCTGGGCCACAGTCTCCGTGCCGTAGGCCGGAATGTTTGAAACCGGAATCCCCCGCTCGCGCGCCGCCTCCACATCCACCACGTTGAATCCCGTCGCAAGAACGGAGATGAATTCCAAATGCGGCAACGCAAACAGCGTCGCGCGATCCAACGGCGTTTTGTTGGTCAGTAAAATCCGGCTGCTCGCCGCCCGCCCCAGAATCTCTTCTCGTGCGGTGGAATCAAAGGTGGCCACTTGCCCCAACTCCTCCAAGCGGCTCCAATCCAGCCCCCCCTCCATCAACCGACCCTCGTCCAAAATCGTGATCCGCGTCCGCATCCCGAATATCTATCAGCGGATCGCTCGCGAGAAAACGCGCCAGTTTCGATAGGCGCCCAAAATTTTGTCGATTCCCGAAGTGTGAAATCTGACAATTATTTTCACCGATCGGTGAAAATAATTGTCGTGCCGGAAATCCATTCCAGCACTCCGGATTTCAGAAAATCCAAATCGAAGCCATCGGACGCCTGGCTTTTTTTAGTTTCGATATCAAGAGGTTCACAATCTTTTTATATTATTATCAATAATTGTTTATTGGTTATAATTAATACCAATAAAAGTCAAAACCTCATCGGTGATTTTCCACATTCCAAGGGCCGATGCACCCTCAGCGGGCACCCCCCGGCACAACCGCGCCCAACGAATTGCCCATTCATCCCAGGATGTTTTTTACAATTATTTTCACCGATCGGTGAAAATAATTGTCATGGCGAATCGACTCTTGGAGGGAGCTCAGGGGTCAGGCGGTGGTTGCTGAATTTTTTGCGTGGCCGCCCGGAAGCGCGCATTGAGAGCCTGAAGGTCAAAAATTAATTCCTGCCCCCTGTAGCCCCTATGGCGCGGTGGGGGTCAGGAAAACTGGCGCCAGAAAAAGACGGCGGAGAGGATCAATCCGATCGCGGCGATCAGGCGGCGCACCGCGGAGGGGGGGATTTTTTGGGTGAAGGCCGCGCCGCCGTAGTAGCCGACCGCCGCGCCAAGGGTCATGACCGCGGCCTCGGGCCAGACGACCAAGCCCGCCCAAACGAAATAACCGGCGGCGACGACATTGATCAACGCACCGAGCAGGGTCTTGATGGCGTTCATCTCGTGGATGTTTTTCAGCCCGATGAGGCCGAGCGCGGCGAGCATGAGAATTCCAATGCCGGCCCCGAAATACCCTCCATACACGGCGACTCCGAATTGCACGACGACCGCCGCAAAACGGTGGGCGGGATGGGTGGCGACCGCGCCTCCATCGAATCCCGCGAGCCGGCTGATTCCGTTTCCCAAGAGAAAAAGAACCGTGGCGAAGAGGATGAGAAACGGGACGAGGTCGTTGAAAAATTTCTCGCTGGTGACGGTGAGTAGCCAGGCGCCGAGGAGGCCGCCAACGAGGCTCACCGGCGCGAAGAGTTTCAGCCACGGGCGCGCGGCGGGGAGGTTTTCGCGGTAGCCGTAGATCGAGCCGCCGATGCCGATGAGGAGGGCGACGGTGCTGGTGGCGTTCGCCTGGATCGCGGGCATGCCGAAGGCGATCAACAGCGGGAAGGTGATGATCGTTCCGCCGCCCGCAATGGCGTTCATCGCCCCGGCGAGGCAGGCGCCCGCGGCGAGGAGGGCGAATTCCAAAAGCGGGAGGGATTCCCCCACTCAGGATCCGTAGCTTTTGGTGAACCGCTTGCGGCTCTCGGGCTCGGCTTCCGGGGCTGGAGCGGGGGCTTCCGCCTGCGGAGCCGCTTGGGGAGCGGGTGAGGCGGCGGCGGGTGCCGCAGAGGGCGCGGCGTTCGAGGCCTGGACGAAG
The DNA here is from genome assembly GCA_964628505.1 of uncultured Chthoniobacter sp. Classification (GTDB taxonomy): domain Bacteria; phylum Verrucomicrobiota; class Verrucomicrobiia; order Chthoniobacterales; family Terrimicrobiaceae; genus UBA967. The sequence goes on along the minus strand of CAZVPK010000113.1, from coordinate 5,754 downwards.
GCGAGGCGCAGGTCGGCGAGAACGCCGTTGAGGACCTGGGTTTCCTCGTTGCTCAAATTGCCGCGGGTTTTTTCCTGCAGCATTTCGAGCTGGTCGATGAACATCCTGGCGTAGTCGAGGTTGATCTCGGGTTGTTCGCCGCCGGGCGCGGGGAAACGGCCGAGGAACATCGCGGCCTGCTGGGCCTGCATCATGACGAGTTCGATGAAGCGCTGGGCCATCTCGCCGGATTGGGTGGTTTGTTGGACTTCGGGCATGGGTGTGGGGTCAGTTGGCTTTGGGTTGGGTGTCCGCGGCGGGCGGCAGCACGGCGGCCTCGACGCGGGCTTCGGTGTGGAAATATTTCGCGGCGGCCCGGCGGATGTCGTCGAGGGTGATTTTTTCGATCCGTTCCTTGCGTTGTTTGTAAGCGTCGTGGCCGAGGCCCATCAATTCGTCCACGGCGGCGACTCCGGCGAGGGCGCTGTTGCTTTGGTTGCGGATGAGTTCGGCGCCGATGAGCTTGGCGCGGGCGCGCTCCAGCTCGTCGGGTGTGAGGCCGGAGTTGGCGAGATCCTCGATCTCGGAGCGCATTTCGGCGGTGACCTTGTCGAGCTTCTTGGGATCGGTGCCGAGGTAGAAAAGGAAGGCGCCGGGCGCGAGGCCGTTGAATTGGGCGGCTCCGACAAAATAGGCGAGGCCCATTTGCTCCCGGATGCGGTTGAAAAACCGGGAGCCGAGATCGCTGGAGGCCTCGCAGAGAAGCTCGAGGGCGAGCCGGTCGGGATCGTCCACCGAGGCGCCTTGGAAGCCGATCATCAGGACGGCTTGTTTCTTGTCGAGGTGGGCGGTGGCGGGCGGAACGGCCTTGGGAACGGGGGCGCGGTCGACATTTTCGAAGGCCAGTTTTCCTTCCGGCAGCGGCGAGAGGAATTTTTCAAAGAGGGCTTTCACTTCGTCCGCTTTCACATCGCCGAAGACGGAGACGACGCCGTTGCGGGCACAGGCGTAGGTGGCGTGGAATTCGCGAAGTTGGTCGGGCGTGATCGAGGACACCGACTCGGGCGCGCCGAGGTTGCGGAGGCCGTAGGGGTGGGAGCCGAAGAGGTTTTCGCGAACAAGATTCCGCGCGACGGAGGTGACCTGCTCCTCGTCGGCCTTGATGCCCGCGAGTTGCGTGCGTTTTTCCAACTCCACCTCGCGCCCGGGGAAGGTGGGATTCAGCAGGATGTCGGAGAGGACCTCGACGCCGAGCGCGAGATCGGGGGCCATCACATCGATGCCGATGCTGAAGGAGTTGTTCCCGCTGTCGGAGCCGATGCTGCCTCCCACGCCTTCGATGTCGTCGGCGATTTGCTCGGCGGTGCGGTTTTTCGTCCCCTTGAGCAGGGCGCGGGCGTAGAGGCGCGTGATGCCGTTGGTCTCGCGGGTCTCGGCGAGCAGGCCGCCGCGGAAGACGGCGTTGATCGAGACGAGCGGGAGGCGCGGGTCCTCGCGGACGAGGAGGCGCAGGCCGTTCGGGAGGGTGAATTTTTGAATTTCGCCGTCGGCCGGTTCGGCGGCGGCGTCGGATTTGGCGACGGCCGTGCCCGGCGGGTTGAGGGAGGTGACATTGATCGATTCGGGCGTGAGATATTTGTTCGCGACGCGCTGGATGTCCTCCTTGGTGACCTTGGCGATCTCGTCGAGATAGTGGCGGGTGAAATTCAAATTGCGCGCGAGTTTCCAGTTCGAGCCGAGGTCGGAGGCCTTGCCGCGCATGGTGGTGAGGCCTTGGATTTGCGCGGCGAGAATCGACCGCCGGGCCCGCTCCAACTCGGCGTCGGTGATTCCGTTTTTCTTGAGGTCGTCGAGGACGGCCAAAGATTCACGCTCGGCAGTGTCGCGCTTGTCGGGATCGGTGACCGCCTGCATCACGAAGATTCCCTCGGTCTGGAGCGAATACATTCCCGCGCCGGCCTGGTGGGCGATTTCCTTGCGCTCGCGGATTTCGCGGTTGAGGCGGGAACTGGAACCGGAGCCGAGAATTTCGCCGAGAATTTCGAGAGCGGGCGTGTCGGGGTGCGTGACCCCGGGGATGCGCCAAGCCATCGAGAGGCGGGACAGCTCGGTGGGAAATTCCTCATGGATCTCGCGGCGGCCGAGCTGGGGCGGCTCGGAGGCGATGAAGAGCGGCTCGATCGCCCGGCGGGGCGTGGTTTTGAAAAGCTCCCCGAGTTCCCCACGGATTTTCGCGGCGTCCACATCGCCCACCACGACGAAGGTGATGTTGTTCGGCACATAGCGGGATTTGTAGTAATCCAGCACATCGTCGCGCGTGAGCTTGTTGTAGACATCGAGGTAGCCGATCACGGGATGGCGGAACGGGCTTTCGGAAAAAACGGTGCGAAGCATGAGTTCGGAGGCCTGTCGGTTGGGGTCATCGAATCCCATCGCGAACTCGCGGCGGATCACCTCCTGCTCCTTGGCATACTCCTCCTCGGGCAGGGTGGCGTTTTGCATCACATCGGCGAGAATTTCCACCGCCTCCGCAGCCCCCTCGGCGGGGGTGTCGATCCAATACACCGTGCGGTCGAAGGAGGTGTAGGCATTGATGTAGCCGCCACGGCGCTGGATTTGGTCCGCGATCGCGCCGGGCGGGCGTTTTTCGGTGCCCTTGAAAAGCATGTGCTCGAGGATGTGCGAGAGGCCGGCGCCCATCCATTCGCCCTCGTGGATGCTGCCTGTGCCACACCAGGCCTGCACGCTCGCCACCGGCGCGGAGCGGTCCTCCTCGACGATGAGCGTGAGGCCGTTGTCATAGGTGAAAATCTCGGCGCGGGACTCGGGCAGGGCGGGAACCTTGGCGGCTTCGGCAAAAGAGGAATCGGATGTCATGAATAGAAAAAGAGCGGCGGCAAAAAGGAAAAGGCGGGCTCGTGGAATCATAGTCCGTTTACGACCGCCGCGGCGGGGCGAATGTTCAAAACATCCTCCTCCGGACGAAACGGCGCGACGAAGGCCTCCTCGAAATCAAACACCTCGCGGAAGCTCTCGATCGTGTCCTCGTCGGTCTTCCCGAAAATCCCCGCCTCGACCAGGTTGAACACCAGGTTCCCCACATCCTCGCTGGCCCGCACGCCCCAGTAGTCGAGCACCATCATCGACATCGGGCCGAATTCGTTGAGCGCATGGATGCGGAATCCATCGAGCAACTCCGCTGCGCCGACATGCGAACCGGTTTCCTTGCGGGTCTTCTTGCGGCGCTTGATCGTGGCCTCGAGCGAATCGCGCAGAAACGCGTAGGCCTCGGCATGGTAGCGGGCATCCCCGCGGCAGATGGTTTCGACGGCTTCGTGGAATCCTGTGTTTTGCATCAATCGGTTTGAAGGACCTCGGCGGGCGGCTGTTGCAGTCCGCGGGTTTCCCTCCAATGCTTCACTCCGAAGCCAAGGACCAAGAGGAAGAGAAATCCCGCAACGACCGCTTGCTCGCGTCGCGTCAGGTCGAACATGGGGTGAAAACATAAAGCGATTCGCGTCCGGCGCAAGACGCCTTGCGGGAATTTTTGCCCCAAAACCCGATGTTGCCACCCAAGCCCCCGGCGGGTAGTCAAGAGGCGTCCCCGTCACGCCGCACTGCGGTTTCTTCCCTTCTAAAAAACTCACCGCCGCTTTCCATGAGCCACCATTCCGCCGGTCGAAAACTCCGCGAGGCGCTCGCCGCCGAAAGCCCGCTGCAGGTCGCGGGAACGATCAACGCCTACTCCGCCCTTCTCGCCCAGCGGGCGGGCTTCCGCGCGATCTACCTCTCCGGGGCCGGAGTCGCCAACGCCTCCTTCGGCCTGCCCGACCTCGGCATCACCATGCTCCACGATGTCTGCGAAGACATCCGTCGCATCACCGCCGCCACTCCCCTCCCCCTGCTGGTGGACGCCGACACCGGCTGGGGCGGAGCGTTTCAAATCGCCCGCACGATCCGCGAACTTGTGCGCGCCGGGGCCGCCGGTTGCCATCTCGAGGACCAGGCCCAGGCCAAGCGCTGCGGCCACCGCCCCAACAAGCAACTCGTCGAAACCTCCGAAATGTGCGACCGCGTCAAGGCCGCCGTCGATGCCCGACCGGATCCCGATTTTGTCGTGATGGCCCGCACGGACGCCCACGCCAGCGAAGGCCTCGACGCCGCCATCGCCCGCTCGCAGGCCTATATTGCGGCCGGAGCGGACATGATTTTCGCCGAGGCCCTCGCCACGCTCGAGGAATTCCGCGCCTTCACCGCCGCGGTCGCCCCGGTGCCTGTTCTCGCCAACATCACCGAGTTCGGAAAAACCCCGCTCTTCACCGTCGAGGAGCTCCGCTCCGCCGGCGTGGGCCTCGTCCTCTACCCGCTCGGCGCCTTCCGCATGATGAGCCGCGCCGCGGAGGATTTTTATCGAACCCTCCGCGCCGAGGGGACCCAGAAAAACCTCACCGGCCGCATGCAGACGCGGTCCGAACTCTACGAAGTCCTCGACTACCACCGCTACGAGCAAAAACTCGACGCGCTTTTCGAAAAGCAAACCCAAACCAAACCATGAGCGAAACCCCGACTCCAGCCCCGTTCAAACCCAAGAAATCCGTCGCCCTCTCCGGAGTCGCCGCCGGCAACACCGCGCTCTGCTCGGTCGGCCGCAGCGGAAACGACCTCCACTACCGCGGCTACGACATTCTCGACCTCGCCACACATTGTGAATTCGAGGAGGTCGCCCACCTGCTCGTCCACGGCCACCTGCCGAACCGCCACGAACTCGAGGCCTACAAGAAAAAGCTCCAGTCCCTGCGCGGCCTGCCCGCCGCCGTCCTCGCCGCGCTCGAGACGCTTCCCGCCTCCACCCATCCGATGGATGTGATGCGAACCGGCGTCTCGGCGCTGGGCTGCAGCCTCCCCGAGCACGACGACCACAGCGAATCCGGAGCGCGCGACATCACCGACCACCTCCTCGCCTCGCTCTCCTCGATGCTTCTCTACTGGTATCATTTCTCGAACCACGGCAAGCGCATCGAGGTCGAGACCGACGACGACTCGATCGGCGGGCATTTCCTCCATCTCCTCCACGGCAAAAAACCGCCCCGGCATTGGGTCGGCGCGATGCATGTCTCGCTCATCCTCTATGCCGAGCACGAATTCAACGCCTCCACCTTCACCACCCGCGTGATCGCCGGAACCGGTTCGGATTTTTACTCCGCCATCACCGGCGGCATCGGCGCGCTGCGCGGACCCAAGCACGGCGGCGCGAACGAATTCGCCTTTGAAATCCAGAAACGCTACGAGACGCCCGACGAGGCCGAGGCCGACATCGTCGCCCGCGTCGGCCGCAAGGAAGTGATCATCGGCTTCGGCCACCCGGTTTACACCGTCTCCGACCCCCGCAACGCCGTGATCAAAAAAGTCGCCCTCGCCCTCTCGCAGGAGGAAGGCGAAATGAAAATGTTCGAGATCGCCAAGCGCATCGAGAGCGTGATGTGGCGCGAGAAGAAAATGTTCCCGAACCTCGATTGGTTCAGCGCCGTCTCCTACCACATGATGGGAGTGCCCACGAACATGTTCACGCCGCTCTTCGTGTTGGCGCGCACCTCCGGTTGGGGCGCGCACATCATCGAGCAACGGATCGACAATAAAATCATCCGCCCGAGCGCGAACTACACGGGACCGGAGAATTTGAAATTCATCCCGCTCGACGCGCGGTGATTCGCCGGAAGGGGAAATGGTGCGCGATGCAGGGTTCGAACCTGCGACTTCTTGCGTGTGAAGCAAGCG
>CAZVPK010000112.1:0-8471 GCA_964628505.1 uncultured Chthoniobacter sp. | reverse complement strand
CGGAATCCTGCTCTCGGCACCCGATCCAAGCCAACCGACAACGCCTGTTTTTACCCGCCCGAAACCGTGCATTCCGACAATTATTTTCACCGATCGGTGAAAATAATTGTATGGAGGGAGTCTCGAGGGAGCGGGGGTTTTCAATTGAAGGGGTTTGGCAGAAAATTTCCTTTCGACCTGAATTACGTTGCCTGTGGAGGGTCTTTTAATCTGAAAAATGGACCTTGTTGCAGGACTCAAAGCGGTGGAATTTTGGGGACGGCAACGGGACGTGCGGATTAGAGTGGCGCTGGTAACTCGGCACGATGGCATCGCTCGGCGACAGTTTGTTTTCGGAATTGGCTCCGAGGTTTTTCGGACTGCTGGCGGGGCCGAATGCGCGGGTGTTTCTGGATGTGGTCGATGCGCTGGAGCGGGAAATGCCGTCGCGCGGGGAGGCGATGGAGCGGGGCGAGGTGCTGGAAATCATCGATCGGGTGCTGGCGGGCGGGGCGGGGCTGCTGGAGGAAACGGACGAGCCGGCGGTCGAGCAGGAACCGCCTTCGGGGCGGGTGTTGCGGCGGTTGCTGGCGGCGGGGTGGATGGAGGAGGAGCGAAGGTCGGATTACCGCCGGCTGCTGTTTTTGGAACCGGCGGCGCAGACTTTGCTGCAGGCCTTGCGGGACATTGTGAGCCAGTCGGTGGCGTCGTTCACGGGTCGGTTGAGGCTGGTGTGCGAGCGGTTGGCGGCGCTTCGGTTCGGGCCGTCGCGGCGGGAGTTGATCTGGGAGGAATTGAGAAATTGCCTCTCGCAGACGCAGGCGGGACTGCGCGAGTTGCGGATGATTCGCAAACAGGTGGAGCGCTATGCGCGGCGCCAGCTCCAGACGGCGTCGATCGCGGAGGCGCTGGATATCATTTACAACGAATTTTCCTCGCTGATCACGCAGCAGTGCTACCGCGAGATGGTGCATGCGCGTCTGCCGGAGCGGCTGCGCGAGGCCATGGAGGGGTTGCGGGAACTGGAGCAGGACGACGGGGCGCTGCAGCATTTGCAGGAGGATTTTTTGCGAACGCATCCCGGGGCGCAGGCGGCGATGCCGGAGATTTTGCGGGTGATCGGGGAGTTGTCGCTGGCGCTGGGCGATGTGGAGCCGACGGCCGATCGGGTGGATGCGGGCGCGGCGGATTTCGCGCGGCGGTCGAGGTCGAGGATCCGCTACATCCAGGATATCGGCTCGGCTCGGCGTCAGCAGGTGAAGAGGATTTTCGACCATGTGCGGGAACGGCTGCCCGAGGTGCGGTTCGCGGAGCTGGATGAAAAGCTCGAGCTGCCCGCGGTGTTGTTGGCGGAGACGGGATTGCTCGGCGAGGCGTCGCTGGCGAGGGGGCGGAGAAAATCGAATCCGGCGGACCGGCGTCCGGTGGCGGCGGCGTTGAGCGAGGAGGAGCGGGAGGAGAGCCTGCGGGAGATGGAGAAAAACATGAGGAACGCGCTGCGCTTGGACCGGGCGAACCGGTTTGTCGAGCGTCTGGAGCTGCAACCGGGCGAGCGCCGCGGCTCGAACGAGATGGAAATCCACGGCGAGGACGATTTGCTGGATGTGATCTCGTGTCTGGTGTTCGCGCAGGCGGGCGGCGCGAGGTTTTTCCTGAGAACCATGCGGGAGATGAAACCGGCGAGCGAAATCTTGATGGATTCGAAGGGGGAGTTTGAGATCGAGCGGTTCGAGATCGAACAAAAACCATGAACGAGGACTTCGCCCCGCCGCCCGCCGCGAGCCTGTTGCCGGACCTTTCGGATTCGGACCGCGGGAATTTGCAGGCCGCGGTGGCGGAGTTGTTCCACCGCCAGGCGATCCTGCGGGACCTGCCGGGCGACCGCGATCTCTACGATTGGGCGCGGTTGCGGTTTTCCTGGGTGCGGGAAATTTGCCAGTTGGCGGGCTTCGAGGCGGTGCTGAACGAGGACGACCAGATGATCCTCGCCCTGCCGGGCGGGCGGGCCTCGCTGCGCAAGCTGCGGACCGAGTGGACACTGGTGCTGCTCGGGCTCTGGTATGACTACGATGTGAAGCTGCGCGAGGAGGGGGCGCCGGTGGTGTTCACCGTGGAGGAATTCAACGAGTCGCTGAAAACCAAGCTCGGCGAGCGCCAACCGCCGGCCACCACGCTCCGCGAGATTTTGAGATTTTTTGCGACGCGCAAACTGGTGCGGATGGATTACGAGGATGATTTCCACCGCTCGAGAATCGAGGTGCTGCCGACGATCCGGTTCGTGCTGCCGTTCGGCGAACTCGAGAAAGTCTCCGAGGCGCTGGAGAACCTGATGGATGGCGGCTCCGCGGGCCGCGAGGAGGACGACGATGGCTAGCCGCTGCATCCGACTCACGCGCATCCATGCGATCCAGTGGTTCGGCTACTGCGACTCGTTCGACATCCACGGCAACCTCCTGATTGCCGGTCGGACCGGAGCGGGAAAATCGGTGCTGATGGATTTGATCCAGCTCGTGCTCATCGGCGATCAGCGATCGAAATACAACGCCGCTTCCGACGGGCGCGGGCAGGCCTCCGGCCGCGACAAGAAAAGCTACTGCCTCTGCGACACGCAGGAGGACATCGGCGGCGTGGCCCAATACGCCCGCGACGGCGGCACCACCTACATCGCGCTGGAATTCACCTGGCCCGACGGGCAACAGACCGAGACCTGGGGGATGCGCATCGAATATGCGAACGCGGAAACGCAAACACCCGAGGAGGAATTTTTCCGGATTCCCGAAAGGTTGGAGCGGTCCGATTTTGTGACCGCCGAGGGATTCGCGCTCGATCTCGAGGGCTTCCGCATCCTGGTCCGCAAAAAGGACGGCGAGACCTTCCGCAATGTGGGCGAGTATCGGAAGCGCCTGGCGGAGCATTTGAATTTCCACCGCGAGACCGTGGATTTTCTCATGCCTTCGGCGATGTCGTTCGCGTTCCTGCCGCGGTTCGACGAGTTCTGCCGCCGCTACATTCTTCAGGCCGAGGACATCAAGATCGAGCCGGTCCAGCAGAGTTATCGCAGCTACCTTCGCATCCGCGAGGAACTCGATCGCCTGCAGGACAAATCGACACGGCTCGAACAAACCGTTGCCGCGCGGAGCGAATGGGAGGAGGCGCGCCGCGATGCCGACGCCTGCCGGTTGCTCGAGGTCGAATTCCAGCGCGAGGCCGCTCAACTCGAGGTCGCCGAGTTGACCGCGAAACTGGCGGAAATCGACATGCGGCAGGCGAAGCAGCGCCAGGAATTCGAGGAGGTGTGCGGATCGCTCGAGGCGAAACGGCAGGACCTCGAGTCGTTGAAAAATCTCTTCCGCGACGAAGGCGGCGCGGTTCTTCTTGAATTGCAGGAGCAGATTCGAAGCAAGACGCAACAGATCGAGCGTCTGCGCGAAACCGGCAGGACGCTCGAGGAGGAAAAGGCGAGGCGCATCCGAGCGACTCGGGATTTCGCCAGGAAGGCCGGCGAGTTTTTGGCCGAGCGCGAGGCGGGGTCGGCGGACGAACTCGAACAGTGTCTTCAGGCCTTCGAGGACTCGCGACCCGCCGAGTGGCGGTCGACTCTCCGGGCTCTCGGGCAGGCGGTGCGCGGGGTGAATGCCCGCATTCGGGCTTCGATCCTGGCCGAGAGCGAGCAGTTTCAAAAAACCAAGGGCGAGTTGGAATCGCTCCAAACGCAGCTGCGCAATCTGGAATTCAACCGGGTGATGCACTCGCCGCTGCTCGATGAGCTGAACAAACACCTGCCGCGCCGCGGGCGCGAGAATCCGGCGCGGCAGTTGCGCGAATTGTGCGAGGTGGTGGACGAGGAATGGAGGCCGGCGCTCGAGCTTGCATTCACCCGCAAGTTCGCCGTGGTGGTGGATGCCGGGGACCACGCCGAGGCGCTTCGCATTTACAAAAGCCTGCCGCAGGACAGTCCGCAGGAATCCCTCGTCGATCCCGGGCGGGCGCTGGCGCGGAAGTCGAAGGTTTTGGACAACTCGCTGGCGAAAAAAATCGCCTCCGACCATCCGGTGGCGCGGGCCGTTTTGGACGAGCTTTTCGGCGGGGTGGTTTGTGTGACGACCCTGGAGGAATTGCGGAACCATCCCGATGCGATTATGCCCGATGGATTCCGCCAGCGCGGGCTCTTCGCCGAGCGGCCGAAGCGCTACGACCAAATCCCCTGCATCGGCGCGAAGGGCCTGGAACGCCGCAAGGCCCATCTTAAAGCGAGCGCCGAGCAATGCACCGCCACGATTCGCGCCCTCGATCCCCTCTTCGCCCGCGCCGAACAAATCCAACGATTGGTCGCCGAGCGCAAACTCGACTCCGAGGACATCGAGGGCGACATCAACGCCGCGTCGCGCCTGCAGGAGATCGAGACCGAGCGCGATCGACTCATTGCGCGGAACACCGCCGCATCCACGCCCGAATTGGCCGAACGCCAGAAAGCCATCGCCGACCTGGAGGATGAAACCAAATCGCTCGACGGCCGGCGGCTCGATCTGCACGGGAAGCTCCAATCGCGCGAGCGCTCGGAGACCGCGCAACGCCTCGAAGCCGCTTCGCAAAGGGCCGAGCGGGCGGAGCGGAGTTTCAACGACACCCTCGCCGAAGTGGGTGCGGTGATCGATGCCGCGCGTTGCGACACCCTGCGCGTCGAATTTTCCACCAGATTCCCCGTCCCCGAGGCGCGGACGGCGCAGGCGGGTCAGCGCCATCGCGAACTCGAATCCCGCCTGCCCGACATCGAGGGTCGGCTTTTTCTGCTGCGCCAGGGCTTGGTCGACCAGCACCCCGATTTGCGCGCCGAGCCCGACTTCGACCCCGCGACCGCCTGGAATCCCTCGTATCGAAAATTGCTCGAGCGCATCCGGGTGGAGGACATGCCCGCCCGGCGGCAGCAGGCGCTCGACGAGGAGCGGCGTTGGCAGAGTCTGTTCCGCACCACCGTCGCCGCGAGGCTCTCCCAATCGCTCGGCAAGGTGCGCGACACCATCCGCGACCTGAATTTCCAACTCAAAAAACCGATCGGCGACAGCCAGTATCGCATCCGGGTGGACGACAACCCGGCGAAGGAATTCGAGGAATACCGCCGCGTGCTCGAGGCCTGCGCGATCAGCTCGGACAGCGATTCGATTTTCGCCTCGCTCGCCGCCGACGCGCGCGAGGGCGTCGAGCGGGTGTTCCAGGCGCTGGTCGAGGAGCCCGGCGGTCGGCTCGCGCAGGCGTTCCTCGATTACCGCAGCTACTTCCGCTACGACATGGAGGTGAGCGATCCCAAGCGGCCCGAGTTGCCCGCGAAAAGCCTCAACCGCCATTCGCTAAAATTCAGCGGCGGGGAAAAGCAAACGCCCTTCTACATTTCCATCCTCGCCTGCTACCTCCGCGCCTACAAACGCCACCTTCCGCTGCGCTACACAGAGCCCTCGATCGGCCTTGTGCCCATCGACGAGGCCTTCTCCAAAATGTCCGGCGAGCGGATCACCGATGCCATCCGCGCCCTGCGCGACACCGACCTTCAGGGCATCCTCTCGATGTCCAGCGGCAACTGGCCCTACGCCATCGGCGAGTGCGACCAGATCCTCGCCGTGCACCAGCGCGAGGTGTTTTCCGACGGCAAAAAATCCATCCGCAACATCGCCGCGCTCCTCGATCGCAAGGAGGCGCTCGCGCGATCCGAAGAGTGGGGATGAGCCCCGCAGTCCATTTGCTCGCCGAGCGCTTCCGCTCCAGCGCGGCGGGTCGCACCAACTCCGCCAAGCGCGATCTGGTTTTCCCGTGGATCGAATTGTTGAAAGCCTCGGGGTGCCAGCAGGGATCCGCCCGGCACGAGGCGGTGCGGGATTTCGAGGAATTGGAAAAACACGGCGTGGTCGTGCTCGAGCGTCATCGACGGGACCGGACGGAGATTTTGAAAGTGCGCCTGCCGCTGGGAAACGCGCCGGCGTTGTTCGAGCGGTTGGGGACCTTGACCCCCGAAAGCGAGCGCGGGAGGTTGGCGGGGATTTTTCGACAGGCCGCGCGGATGCCCGTTCCGGCGAGGTTTCAAGCGGGTTGGGAGGCTTTTTGCGATTCGATGGCCGAGGCCGCCGCGGCGGGGCATTCCCTCAAACCCCTCGACCGCTCGAAGCCCGCGCAGATCGAGATCATCCTGCAGGCGCTGGCCGGCATCCTCTCCTGGGAAGGCGAATCCCTCGTCCGCTTCGCCAGCGCCCTTCTCTGCAAGGACTCCAAGTTTCTCGAGTCCGCGCGCCCGCGCCTCGAGGCCTGCCTGACCCGCATCAACAGCGGCGCGGCGACCACACTCGCCGACTTCGGGATTCTTGAAACCGAGCGAACTTTTCTCCTCCACGGTCCGCTGGTGTTGAAATTCGAAACCGGCCCGCTGGATCTCGGACTCTTGAAAACCCCCGTGCGTTTGGGTGCCCCGGACCTGCGTCGGGCAGGAATCGAAACCACCGCCACGCAATGCCTCACGGTCGAAAACGCCGCCATGTTGCACGAGTTGGCGAAATGGGATTGCGGCGCGATCCTCGCCAGCAGCGGAAGCGAAGGCGGCTTCGCGAATTCGGCGGTCATCGGATTTCTGCGGGCGCTGCCCGACTCCCTCGCGGTTTTCCATTTCGGCGACAGCGATCCGAAAGGCTTCGACATCCTGCGCGACCTGCGCGAGCGCAGCGGACGCCAAATCGATTCGCTCCACATGGAATTCCGACCCTCGACCGTCGGGAAGAATCCCCTCGAGGCCGACGATCTCAAAACCCTCGAGCGCTTGCTTGCTTCGGAATTCCTCACCGCAGAGGAAAAGTCCGCGTTGGAATCCATGCGCGCCGCCGGGGACAAGGGCGATTTCGAGCAGGAAAGCCTCGGGCGCCCCGCGAGGGAGTGGCCGTTTTATTGATCCGCCGGGCGGTTCGCAAAATCGAATCCTCAAAAACGCGATCGATCACAAAGGGGTGAATGGTGAGCCAAAGAAACCCTGTCCCGAACTCCCAAAACATCACGGGACACAGAGCAACAAAGCTGAAAAATAAAAAAGCGATAATACGCTGGACTGACCCCAAAACCTAAATAACCCCCTAAATCCTAAAATTCGGGATTGGTATCAACTCCCCGGAGCATCCATTGCGCAGCGAAAACCGACATGGCTGCTGCCGGTGTCGGGCTCGGTGCCGCGGCGGGCGGATGGACGGTAGCTTTCGCAGTAGTCCGGATGGCAGAGGAAGGACCCGCCTTTGATCACGCGGCGGATGGCACCAGGAACCATGGGCGGCGAAGGATCGCCGGGCAGGGGGCGCTCGCCGGCGGTGGTGTCAGGGCCTTGCGGGTCGCAGCATGCTTGTTCGTTCCCGGCGCGGGCGGCAAAGGTGTCGGCGCGGTAGAGGTCGCCGCACCAGTTCCAAACGTTGCCGCCCATGTCATAAAGACCGTAGCCGTTGGCGGGGAAGGCGCCGACCGGAGAAGTGCCGGCAAAGCCGTCTTCCGCATCGTTGCGGTAGGGAAAGTCTCCGGTCCAGCGATTGGCCATGATTTTGCCCTCCGGCCGTTCCTCGTCACCCCAAGCGTAGCGGCGACCCTCCAGCCCGCCGCGGGCGGCGAATTCCCACTCGGCCTCGGTCGGCAGACGTTTGCCGGCCCACGAGGCGTAGGCTTGCGCGTCCTCAAAGGCGACTTGCACGACGGGATGATCCTCGCGTCCTTCGATCGTGCTTCCTGGGCCTTCGGGATGACGCCATGAAGCTCCGAGGGTCCAGTGCCACCAGTTGCCCATGTTGCGCAGGTCGACCGGACCGGCGGTGGGTTTGAAAACAAGCGATCCCGGTTGTAGGACTTCATCGGGCGGCTTTGGGGTGCCAGGCGGCAGTTGCTTTTTCATTTCCTCCCAAACGACCGGACGCTCGGCCACCGTCACGTAGCCGGTGGATTCCACAAACTTGGCGAAGTCGGCATTGGTCACCGGTTTGGCATCGAGGTAGAACGGCGCGATTTCCACGCGGTGAGCGGGTTTTTCGTTCGGATAGGCGGCGGGGTCGTCAGACCCCATGGTGAAAGCGCCCCCGGGTAGGAACACCATGCCGGGCGGCGGCCCGGAGGGAGGGCTGCAACCGGCAAGAGCAAACAGGGTTGCCACGATGATCTGCTTCATGAACCAGTATCGAATTCGGCACGCCCGCGGCGAAGGTGGCCGGAGAAGTTGTCGCCGGCAAACAGCCTCCTTGGCTGCAGGGATGGTGCAAGCTTTGCCTTTCAGGTCCTCGAAGAAAAGTCTGCGTTCGTGAGGCCTTTCATCGTCTTTGTTGTTGGTCGTGGCGTGCGGGAGTCGCGAGTGCCCGAGCGAGCGCTGGCGTTCATTCAAGGGTGCGCGGGCAAGCCGCCATACGAGCGCGGCGGCGAATCCCAGTGCGGCAGCCGCCGCGGCGCAGGGCCAGAAGTCGGAATTTGAAGATCAGCCCCGAGTGTTCAACGGG
>CAZVPK010000111.1:0-8604 GCA_964628505.1 uncultured Chthoniobacter sp. | reverse complement strand
GCTTGCTGGCGATGTAGACCTTGACCTGCTTGATGATGCCGGGATCGATGTCGTCGCCGCTTTCGATGCGGCCGAGGTTCTGGTCGCGCTCGTTTTCGAGGTCGACGAACTTGTGTTCGAACTGGCCGATGATCTCCTGGATCTTGTTGCGGATCGGGCTGGGATCGATTTCGACGTGGTTGTAGACGGCGGCGAGCTTGCGAAGGAGTTGCTTGGTGATTTTGCGGTTCGCCGGGATGATGATTTCGCCGGTTTGCGCGTTGACGACGTCGAGCGGGATTTTTTCGTTGAGAAGGATGTTCGAGAGCGCGGCGGTGAGTTGCTCGTGGAGATCGTTTTTCCGCTTCGCGAAATCCTCGCCGATCATCTTCTGCTGACGCTTCGACTCGGCGGGGGTCATTTTGGTGCGGGCGACCTCTTTTTTGGAGGAGACCTTCACGTCCATGACAATGCCGTAGGTGCCGGAGGGGACGGTGAGGGAGGTGTCCTTCACGTCGGCGGCCTTCTCGCCGAAGATGGCGCGGAGGAGGCGCTCCTCGGGGGCGAGTTCGGTCTCGGACTTCGGGGTGATCTTGCCGACGAGGATGTCGCCGGGTTTGACCTCCGCGCCGATGCGGATGACGCCGTCGCTGCCGAGGTTTTGAAGGGCCTCTTCGCTGACGTTCGGAATGTCGCGCGTGATTTCCTCGGGGCCGAGTTTGGTGTCGCGGGCGCCGATCTCGAATTCGTCGATGTGGATCGAGGTGTAGATGTCCTCCTTGACGACCTTCTTGGAAATGAGGATGGCGTCCTCGAAGTTGTAGCCGTTCCAGGGCATGAAGGCGACGAGCACGTTGCGGCCGAGGGCGAGTTCGCCGGCTTCGGTGTTCGGGCCGTCGGCGATGACGTCGCCTTTTTTGACGGACTGGCCTTTATGGACGATCGGCTTCTGGTTGATGCAGGTGCTCGCGTTCGAGCGCATGAATTTGCGGAGCTCGTAAACGTGGACGCCGTTCTCGGGATCGTGCTTGATTTTCTTTTTGCCCTCGGGGAGGGATCCGTCCTTGGTGACGACGATCTGTGTGGCGGAGACGGAGGCGACCTTGCCGGCGGCCTCGGCGCAGATGACGGAGCGGGAATCGCGGGCCACGCGGGCTTCGAGTCCGGTGCCGACGAGGGGCGACTCGGAGGTGAGAAGCGGCACGCCTTGGCGTTGCATGTTCGAGCCCATGAGCGCGCGGTTGGCATCGTCGTGCTCGAGGAACGGAATCAGGCCGGCGGCGACGGAGACGAGCTGCTTGGGCGAGACGTCCATGTATTGGATTTTGTCGGGCTCGACCTCGAGGAAGTCGCCGTGGTGGCGGGCGGAGATTTTTTCTCCGAGGAGCTTGCCTTTGGAATCCACGGCGGAATTCGCCTGGGCGATGTAGTAATTTTCGTCGCGGTCGCCGCTGAGGTATTCCACCTCGTCGGTCACGCGGCCGTTCACCACCTTGCGGTAGGGGGTTTCGATGAACCCGAAGTCGTTGATGCGGGCGAAGGTGCTGAGCGAGCTGATGAGGCCGATGTTCGGACCTTCCGGGGTCTCGATCGGGCAGATGCGGCCGTAGTGGGAGGGATGCACGTCGCGGACCTCGAAGCCGGCGCGGTCGCGGCTGAGGCCGCCGGGCCCGAGCGCGGAGAGACGGCGCTTGTGGGTGAGCTCGGACAGCGGATTGGTTTGATCCATGAACTGGCTGAGCTGCGAGCGGCCGAAGAAATCGCGCACGACGGCGCTGAGGGATTTCGGGTTGATGAGCTTTTGCGGCGTGATCTGGTCGGTGCCGGCGTCGATGAGCGTCATGCGTTCGCGGACGAGGCGCTCGGTGCGGGCGAGGCCCACGCGGCACTGGTTGGCGAGGAGTTCGCCCACGGTGCGGACGCGGCGGCTGCCGAGGTGGTCGATGTCGTCGGTGCTGCCCTCGCCGGCGCGGAGGCGGACGAGGTATTTCATGGCGGCGACGAAATCCTCCTTGGTGAGGGTGCGCTCCTCGTCCGAGACTTCGAGGCCGAGTTTCTGGTTGATCTTGTGGCGGCCGACGCGGCCGAGGTCGTAGCGCTTGGCGTCGAAGAAAAGGCGCTTGAGCATGCTGCGCGAATTCTGAACGGTCGGCGGATCCCCGGGGCGGAGCTTGCGGTAGATATCCTTGAGAGCCTCCTCCTCGTCGTGGGCGGGGTCTTTTTTGAGGGACTTGATGATGGTGTCGTCCTCCTTGGTGTCCACGACCTTGACGGTCTTGTGGCCGAGGCGCAGGAGTTCGCGGACGATGGCGGTGGTGAGGGGTTCGAAGGCGCGGCCGACGGTGATTTCACCGTCGCGGATGTCGGCGATCAGGACCTTGTTGGCGATCTCCTCCTCGTCCATCTTCTCGCTGAGCTTGAGATTCTCGGTTTTGTAGAAGAGATTGACGATGTCCTCGTCCGAGGGATACCCGATGGTGCGCAGGAAAGTGGTTGCGAGGAACTTGCGGCGGCGCTTGCGGCGGTCGAGATAGACGTAGAGGAGGTCGCTGGTGTCGAACTGGACCTCGATCCAGGAACCGCGGTCGGGAATGATGCGGAATCCGTGGAGGTTTTTGCCGTTCGGGTGGGGCGTGGTCTCGAAGCAAATGCCCGGCGAGCGGTGGAGCTGGGAAACAACGACACGCTCGGCGCCGTTGATCACGAAGGTGCCCTGCGGAGTCATGAGCGGGAGTTCGCCCATGTAAACCTTCTCCTCCTTGGTGCTGCGCTCGTCCTTGTAGCGGAAGGTCACATAGAGGGCGGCGCTGTAGGTCTGGCCCTCGCGCTGGGAGTCGAGCGCGGACATTTTCGGTTCGCCGATCTCGTAGCTGACGAAGTCGAGGGAGGACTTGTCCTCGAAGCCGTGGATCGGGAAAAATTCGCGGAAGACGCCCTGGAGGCCGATGTCCCGGCGCTTGGAGACGGGGACATCCTTTTGGAAAAACTCGTTGTAGGAATTGACCTGAAGCTCGATGAGGTTTGGTGGCTCGATGGCCTCTTGCAATTTGCCGAAGTGGATCCGTTCAGACATGGTTGGGTGCGTTGCCGCGGGTTGGTTTGGCCGGTTTCAGGCGGCCGGGTTGATCGGCTGGTCGCAGGAAACAAAAACATCCGGCATCGAGCGGCGGGTTTTGAAAAACCCACCGGGATGGCGGAAAACTTGTTTGGATTGGGTGCGGGTCAGCAGATGCTTGATTGAAAACTGATGAAGCGAGCGTGAAAGATTAGCGGGAACGGCGGGGAGGTCAAGGGAAAATAAATTCCCGCCTCCCCGCGCGTGAAATCCGGCCTTACTTGATGTCGACCTTGGCGCCGGCGGCCTCGATCTTTTTCTTGATCTCTTCCGCTTCTTCCTTGGTGACACCTTCCTTGAGGGGCTTGGGAGCGCCTTCGACGAGGGCCTTGGCTTCGGCGAGGCCGAGTCCGGCCACGGCGGCGCGAACCTCTTTGATGACGGCGATCTTGTTGCCGCCCGCCTCGGTGAGGATGACGTCGAAGGAGGTCTTCTCCTCGGCGGCGGGGGCGGCGGCTCCGGCGGCGGGGCCTGCGGCCGCGACGGCCACGGGAGCGGCGGCGCTGACGCCCCATTTTTCTTCGAGTTGTTTCACGAGGTCAGCGATTTCGAGGACGGTGAGTCCGCTGAGCTGGTCGACGAGTGCTTGTGTGTCTGCCATATGGTGTGTGTGTTTTGGTGTCGTCGCGTTCCGAGGCATCGGGTCGATTGAGCCGGGCAGCCGCCCGGCCGACGAGGAACCGGTTTGTGTTTTGTTGGTATCCACCGGGAGGTTCGAGACCCGCCCGGCGAAAGTGGTGTTTGGTGGTTAGTTGGCCGCGCCGAGGGCGTCGGCTTTGGCTTTGAGGACGCGGGCCAGGCTGGCGCCGGGTTCGTTGAGGATCCGGACAAACTGGCTGGCCGGGGTTTGGAGGAGACCGAGGAGCTTGGCGCGGAGGACGTCCTTGCTGGGAAGGTCGGCGAGTTCGGCGACTTGCGCGGCGCTGAGGGCGGCATTGTCGAGAACCCCGGCGCGAACGGTCGGCAACTTGAACTCGGCGGCGAAGGTTTTGAGAACCTTGGCGGCGGCGCAGATATCGGTCTCGCCGGTGACCATGGCGGTCTGGCCGGCGAGGGAATCCGAGAGTTCGGGCATGCGGAGGTCCTGCGCGGCGATGCGCAGGAAGGTGTTGCGGACGACGTTCATCCTCGCGCCGGCCTCGGAGAGGCGGGTGCGCAGGGACTCGAAATGCGGCACTTTCATGCCGGAGAAATCGACGATCAGGAGATAGGGAGAGGCCTCAAGCTTCCCGCGGATCTCGGAAACGATGGTGGTTTTTTCGGGTCTCATGGATGGAAGCGCTTAGTTTTTGAGGTAGGGAGCGGGGTCCACGGCGAGGCCGGGAGACATGGTGGCGCTGAGGGTGATCGCATCGACGAACGCGCCCTTGGCGGTGGCGGGGCGTGATTTGACGACGGCGTCGATGACGGCGCTGCCGTTTTCGACGAGGGCCTTCGAATCGAAGGAAAATTTGCCGACAGGCACGGCAACATTGCCGTTTTTGTCAAGCTTGAATTCCACACGACCGGCTTTGACTTCCTTGACCGCCTTGGCGGTGTCGTCGGTGACGGTGCCGGTCTTGGGATTCGGCATGAGGCCGCGGGGTCCGAGAACCTTGCCGAGCTTGCGGACCTCCGCCATGGCGGCGGGAGTGGCGACGGCGACATCGAAGTCGGAGAAGCCGCCGGTGACTTTTTTGATCAGGTCCTCGAAGCCGACAAACTCGGCTCCGGCCTCCTTGGCGGCCTCGGCGGCCTGGCCGCTGGCGAAGACAAGGACGCGCACGTTTTTGCCGCTGCCGTTCGGAAGTGGGCAGGTGCCGCGGACCATCTGGTCGCTCTGCTTGGGATCCACGCCCAGCTTGAAGGAAAGGGTGACCGTCTGATCAAACTTGACGGGCGGAAGGGTCTTGAGGGTTTCCACGGCGTCCGTGAGCGAGTATTTCCTGTTCGACTCCACTTTGGCCGCCGCGGCGCGGTAGCGTTTGCTGCGTTTTTTTTGCATGATTGATTTGCAGTGCGAGCGACCGTCCGGTCTCCTGCGTTTGGATTTCCTGTTTAAAGGGAGGGGCGAAAATAGCGGGTCGACAAGCGAGGTCAAACATTTTTTTCAAAAAAAATTTGACTCGAGGAGCGGGCCGACTACCTTTCGCGGCTTTCCGCAACCGCAACCGGTCGGACCAAGACTCCATGAAAGCCAAAAACATCGAAGCCGCCTCGAAAATCGTTCCCGAGACCCAGATTTTGATCAACATGGTATCGCGCCGTGTCCGCCAACTGAATTCGGGAAGCCGCCCGCTCCTGGAGACCGATCCCGGCGAGGGGATCGCGGACATCGCGCTGCGGGAAATCGCCGAGGGGAAACTCGGGCTCGCCGAAGCCGAGACGCTCGCGGCCTGATTCCACGGGCGGTTGCGCGCCGCACCATGTCCGCCGAGATCACGACGAACCGGAAGGCTTTCCGGGACTACCACATCCTCGAGAAACTCGAGGCCGGTGTGGAATTGAAGGGCACGGAGGTGAAATCGCTGAGGGCGGGCCAGGTCTCGTTGCAGGGGGCGTTCGCCAGGGTTCAGGGCGGGGAGGCATGGTTGCACGATTGCTCGATCCAGCCCTATGAGCGGGCCAGCCACGAACAGCACGAGGCCAAACGCCCGCGGCGCCTTCTTTTGCACCGGGCCGAGATCGACCGGCTCGCCGGGGCCGTGGAACGCGAGGGACTCGCACTGCCGGTGCTGCGGCTTTACTGGAAAAAAGGGCGCGTGAAGGCCGAGGTCGCGCTCGGCAAGGGCAAGCACGCCGCCGACAAGCGTCAAGATTTGAAAAAACGGGTCGAAACCCGGGAGGCCGAGCGCGCCGTGTCGGCGTTCAACAAGCGCGGGCGCTGACGCGGCGGAAATTGGCGACGCATTCGCCGTCGAGGGTTTTCATCGAGGCGAGGCGGAATTCCAGCGGGCGCGGGAGAAAATCGCCCGGGAGTCCGGTGAGGGCGGGAGCTTTCGCTCCGCCGAAAACCACAGGCGCGATCGTGAGATGGATTTCGTCGATCAAATCCTCCGCCGCGAGGCTTCGCAGGAGTTCTCCCCCGCCCTCGCAGACGAGGGATTTCACTCCGTAGTCGGCGTGAAGGATGGCGAGGGCCGTGCGGAGCGGCACGGCGGACGATTCGAACAAATGCAAATCGCAAAGCGGAGCGATGGCGGTGCGGGTTTTTGCGGCCATCCGGGTGGTGGAAAAAACGACCAACGGCGAGCCTCGGTATTGGAAGATTTTCCAGGCGGGATCGAATTTTCCGGCGTTGCTCACGACAACGCGGAGCGGTTCGGCGGGCTTGCCTTTTTCGATGCGGGCGCGGCGAAGGGAATCGCCGGAGAGCCGCATGGACATGGTGTCCGCGGCCACCGTTCCCCGCCCGGCGAGGATGGCGTCGTGGCGGGCGCGGATTTCGTGGAGGCGGGCCTTGTCGGCGGCGGAGGTGAATTGCGAGGGAGTGAAATTGCGCGTGGAGATCTTGCCGTCCGCCGTCATGGCGAAATGGGCGTGGACGCGCGGGAGGAGCGGTTTTTTCCGGCTCATGGGCGCGGGAGGCGACCCTGCTCGATATCCTTCTCGACCTGGTGCTCGAGGGCGTCCACGGATTTTTCGATTTCGGCAAGCGGGGTTTTTGCCGAGCCACGGTAGCCGAGGTAGACCGCGCCGCCGACGAGGCTCCAGAAGACCTGCATCATGAAACCCGAGAGCGAGACGAGCGTGGCGATCGATTCCGGCGTGGAATAAAGCGCGCCGAGGATTTGGATGAAGAGTCCCTCGCGGAGGCCGGCGCCGCCGATGCTGATGGGGAGCGCGGTGACAGTGGCGACGATGGGCATCACACAATAGATCGAGAGAAGATTCAGGCCGGCGGCGAACGCCTTCGCGCCGAACCAGAATGTCGAAAACATGAGCAGATGCGCGGGCAGCGAGAGCAGGAAGGCCTGTCCGACCGAGCGGCCGGCCCGGGCGTATTCGACGAAGGCCCCCGCGGCCTCGACGAGCTTGTCGTGGGCCGGAAGCCAGCGCGGAAGTTTCGAGGCGAGATTGAAGCGGCCGGTGAACCAGGCCACGACGATGAAGCCGATCGAACCGCCGAGGATCACAGCCGCCGTCGCGACTCCGTATCGCGTGACCTCGTGGGCCATGAGATCGCGCCAACGCAAAAGAATGACAACGGAGGAAACCGCCGCCAGCGCGAGGACGCCGACCACCCGGTCGATGAAGACGCTCAGAAACGCCCCCGCTTTTTTATCCGGGGCCTCGCGCATGATGAGGAAGATCTTGATGATGTCGCCGCCGGTGGAGCCGAGGAGAAAGAGGTTGAAGAACATCCCGACCAGAAGGATGCGAAGGCTGCGCCAATAGCCGATGAGAATGCCCTGGACGCGGAGAAGGATGATCCAGCGCTGCGCCTGCAGGAGCAACCCGAGGCCGAGCGCCAACAGCCCGGGGAACAGCCACCAGACATCGGCCGTGCGGAGGGCCTCGAGCATTTTGCGGTTTTGCTCCGCGTCCCGGAAAATCCACCAGAGCAGGCCGACGGTGACCAGCAGTTGAATGGCGGTGAGGAGGTGTTTTTTCATGGAAAGCGTTTTTGCCATTCCTCGACGGATTTCAAAATATCGGCCGCCTCGGTGCGCGGTGACATTTCGAGGACCGCGGCGCAATTTTGTGGAAGGATCGGAACGAGTTCCTCGAAGGGCGTGTCTCCCGAGAAGGGCGGCGAGTGGTCGCGGAACGGCCAGCGGGTGTCGTGGATGTGGCAACCCAGGAGAAATGGCGCCATGGTCACGAGGTGCTGGCGGTGGTCGATGAGACCGAGGTTGTGTTTGATCTGGGCGTGGCCGAAGTCGTGCCAATACCCGGCGTGGGTCGACTCCAGGCGCTGGAGGAAAACGGGGAAGTCGCGCTCGAGCGGCACGGCCTCGTAGTATTCGCGGTTCTCGATGCCGAGCTTCACCCCGCGCTTGCCGGCGTGGTCGGCGGCTTCGATGAGATACTCGAGCACACGGGAATTGTGGGCCTCGGCGACCTTTTCGCGGGCCTGCACGGCGGCGAGTTTTTTTCGGACATACTCGCGCGAGTGGAGCTTTCCCTTTTCCACCATCTTTCGAAGCGGGGCGGTGAGGTCGAGAGAGCGGATGCGGCCGGTGTGGACCACGACAAAACGGGCTTCCAGTTTCGCGGCCCAGTCAATGGTGGCGAGAGTGAGGCGCAGAGCGCGGTCGCGGTCCTTCGGGCGATGCGAGGTGAATTCATAGCAGTCCGGCGAGTCGGTCTGGATCTCGATGGGCATGGGGAGAAAATTGTGGACGCTGACCACCTCGAACTTGCGGCGCTCGCGGGCCTGGAGCACGCCCTCGAGCTGGGAGGAGCGAATGCCATGGCTCAATTCCACCGATTGGAATCCGAGCTGCAAAATCTCCTCGATCATCGTGCGGCCGTCCTGATGCCGCCACGAGTTCCAGCAGGTGGAGAGGGCGAGTTTCACGCGCGGA
>CAZVPK010000110.1:0-8671 GCA_964628505.1 uncultured Chthoniobacter sp. | reverse complement strand
TAGGGTGGAGCGAAGCGGAATCAACCGGGAGCGAGCGAGTCAACATCCCGCAGCGAAGCGGAGAAGCGGCCCATTGGGAGGGCTACTGCATGCGGACGTTGAATTCCAGTTTCCAGCGTTCGCCGCCGGGTTTGTGGAGGAAGTGGAGTTCGAGTTGGCCGAGTTCGGTGACGCGGGCCTGGAGGTGGACGGGGATTTCCTCGCCGGGTTGGTGGCCGGCGGGCGGGGGGATTTCGATTTCGAGCTTGGCGGATTCCTCGAGTTCGTTGGCGTCGGGGAGCAGGTCGCCGGGTTGGTCGCCGGCGCGGGCTTCGGATTGGAAGAAGCGGAACTCGGAGGTTTCGCCGGTGTAGAGGAGGAATTCGCGGTCGGCGATTTCGAGGTGCGTGCCTTCCTCCATGCCTTGGGGGGCGACACAGAGGGCCTTGGTGGCGGGGCGGCGGCCGGGCACGGCCATGGCGCTGGATTCCATCCCGATGTAGTAGGAGCGGGCGGTGCCGGATTTGATGCGAAGGCCGTGGCCGGTGGCGCGCAGACGCGCATAGACAGCGGCTCCGAGGGCGACGGCGTGGTCCGGGCGGGCGCCTTCGAGTTCGCGCACGGGCCGTCCGGCCCAGTGGACGAGTTGCTCGAGGACGCGGTGGCGGAGGGGGGCGGCGTTGAAGACTCCGCCGTTGAAAAGCACGGCGTCGGGGATGAGGAGCGGGCCGCGTTCGGTTTTTTTGGGTCCTCCGACGGCGGCGAGAAGTTGCGGTGAGGAGTCGATGTTGGCTTTCGCGCGGGTGAGGAAGCGGGCGAGGTGTTTGGAAATGGCGGCGTCGGCGGCGTAGGGCAGGCCCGATTCGCGGAGGCCGCCGGCGCGGCGCAGGAGCGGCATGTCGTCGGCCTCGACGAGGGGGAGGAATCCGTCGAGGACGATTTGGTCCACCTGCTCGCGGGTGAGTTTCGCGCTGAGGGTGGAGGCGACGAGTTTGCGCGAGCGGGTGGGGATGGCGATGGGGACTTCGTTGAGCGAGGGATCGGAGAGGAGGGATTCCTTGGCGGCGCGGACGGATTGGACGAGGGCGAGGAATTGCCATTCGTCGAGGGTGGACCCGGCGGCGGCGAGTTTTTCGGAGACATCGTGGGCGAGGGCGAGGTCCATGTTGTCGCCGCCGAGCAGGAGGTGCTCTCCCACGGCGACGCGCTCGAGCGCGAGGTTGCCGTCCTGCCCGGTGACGGCGATGAGGCTGAAGTCGGCGGTGCCGCCGCCGATGTCGCAGACGAGGAGGAGGTCGCCGGATTGGACCTGCTTGCGCCAGTCCGCGCCCTGGTTTTCGAGCCAGGCGTAGAAGGCGGCCTGGGGCTCCTCGAGAAGCGTGGCGTCGGGGAGGCCGGCGAGGCGGGCGGCTTCGATGGTGAGTCCGCGCGCGACCTCGTCGAACGAGGCGGGGACGGTGATGACGGGGTGGGAGAGGGGGATGTCGGAATGGGTGGCCTGGAGGCTCGCGAGGAGGTGGGCAAGGAGGTCGCGCGAGGCTTCGAGGGGGGAGAGTTTTTTTTCCACCGTGGTGCTCGACCAAGGGAGAATGGGGCCGCGGCGGTCGGCGTTCGGGTGGCAGAGCCAGCTTTTGGCGGAGACGATGAGGCGGTCGGGTTGGAGCGCGCCGCGGTCGCGGGCGAAGACGCCGAGGAGGTGGTTGGATTTTTTGGAGGACCAGGGGAGTTGGGGGCCGCCGTCGGGAAATTCGCCTTCGGCGGGGAGGTAGATGGCGGAGGGGAGCAGGGATTTTTCCCCGACGCCGGTCGCGGTGATGGCCTGGGTGATGGAAAGGGTCTCGGGGTGTCCCGTGTCGGAAACGCGGGCGATGGCGCAATTGCTGGTGCCGAGATCGATGCCGATGTGGTTGCTCATGGGTGCGCGGATGTTTTCAGGAGGCCACTTCGACTTCGGCGGGGGCGAGGACCGGCCAGGGGCGCTGGTCGGTGGTGCCAGTGACACGCGGGAGCTTGACGCTGCGGGCGGCCCAGCCCGGGTGGACGAGTTTGCCCCGGTAGGGAGGGTGTGCGGGGATGGAGCCCAGGAGGCGGTGCGCCGGGGCGTCGAAGCCCGCCTCGAGCGTGACCGGGGAGCCTTCGGATTCGCGGCGGAACGGCGCGATCTCGAAATACTCGTCGAGGACCTTGCGGCAACCGGCGTGGACCACGCGGGCGGCGGCGCCGAGTTGCTGGTCGGAGGCGGAGGTGATGTCCTCCTTGGCGAAATCGACGAGGCGGCCGTGCTCTTGAAGAAGCGAGAGGAAGGCCACGATCTCGGCTTCGGGGCGGGGTGGGGGAGTTGGCGGGGCGACGGGGGCAGTCGGAACGGCGGGAGCGGGTTTTTCGGGTTGTTTGCGGATCGCAAGGAAGACGCAGACGAGGCCGATGGAGGCGGAAACGGTTTGCGCGGCGAGAACGAGATTTTTATCGGGCTGGTAAACGGCGGCGGCGTTGACGGCGAGCAGGATGATGCCGCAGGCGACGAGTGGAGCTTTCATGGTGCCGGAATGCTTGGTGGGGGGATCGGGGGATTGCAATACTGATTCCACCTGCCTGCGCGATGGCGCGGGGGCTGTGGCGGCGGAGGTCAAGGGCCCGGGCGGCAGGCGGCATTCGCGGCGAGGGTGGCGGTGGCGAAGCAGCCTTGCAGGAGGTAGCCGCCGGTGGGGGCCTCCCAATCGATCATTTCGCCCGCCACGAAAAGGCCGGGGATTTTTTTCACCATGAGGTTTTCATCGAGTGCGTCCCAGCGCAGGCCGCCGGCGGTGGAGATGGCCTCGGCGAGCGGGCGCGGGCCCTTGAGCGGGATGCGGCACTGTTTGGCTTCGCGGGCGAGGGAGGGGGTGTCGGTCCATTCGCGGCGGGCGAGGAGGGCGTGGGCGGCGGGGCCGAGTTTCCAGCGTTGGCGGGCCTCTGCGGCGAAGTGGCGGCGGACGGATTCCATTTTGGCGACAAGCTGCTCGACGGTGTGGGCGGGTTTGAGGTCGATGGAAATCTCGGGGGCGGGCATGGCGCGGAGGATCGGGCCGAGGGCGTAGAGCGGGCCGCCTTCGAGCCCGTAGCGGGTGAGGACGAGTTCGCCGTGGACGGATTTTTTGCCCGCGGTGGCGCGGATGTTTTTGAGGGGGTGGCCCTCGGCGGCGGCGAGGACTTGCGGGGGCCAATCGTGTTCCCAGCCGCAGTTGGCGGGGGCGAGGGGAGTCGAGGCGAGGCCGAGGGATTCGAGCATTGGAATCCAGCGGCCGTCGGACCCGGTTTCGGGCCAGGAGGCGCCGCCGAGTGCGAGAATCGCGGCATCGAAGGCGGCGCGGGTTTTGTTTTCGAAGAGGAGTTCGATGGGCGGGCCGGGGAGGATTTCCACAAGGCGGTGGTTGATGTGGAAGACGACGCCGGAGTCGCGCAGGCGGGCGACCCAGCGGCGGAGGAGTGAGGCGGCTTTGAGGTCCTTCAGATAAACGCGGCCGCTTTGGGTTTCGAAGGTTTCGCAACCGAGATCGGCGGCCCATTGGCGGAGGTCCGTGGCGTCGAAGGTTTCGAGGAGGCGGTGCCAGAACTGGCCGGGACCGCCCGAGTAGCGGGTGGCGAAGATTGGCGGGGGTTCGGCATGGGTGAGGTTGAGGCCGCCCTTGCCGGCGACCAGGAACTTGCGGCCGACCGAGCGCTTGGCGTCGAAGAGCGCGACGTGGAATCCCGAAGCCGCGCAAACCTCCGCCGCGCGCAATCCCGCCGGCCCGCCGCCGAGGATGGCGATTCGCTTCATGATTGCGGTGATTCTGCCCCGAGAAAGCGTGGAGGGGCTTTTTGTTATTCGGGTTTATGGCTCCGGGGGGATTCGTAGTCCAGCGGGGATTTGTAGCCGAGGGCCGAGTGCAAACGGGTTCGGTTGTAAAAGCCTTCGATGGCCACTTTGCGTGAATACAAATCCAAACGCGGGCCGCTCTGGCCGCCAGCGAAATGGGCCACGAGGCAAACCTCCGCGCCCCACTTGCGGATCTCGCCGTGCATTGGATCGAGGGCGGAGTGCCCACGATGGATTCCATCACGACCGCCTTGCGTGCCTCCGTGCTGATAGAATCGGTTGGCTGTTACTGCCAAGACGACTGAAGACCGCAGTAATGCCCGCGATTTTTTTCGCAGCGCCGCCCTTGTTCGATGCGGGCCTCTATCCCCGGCCGTGAGAGGCGGCGGGGGCTCAAATTCGGCACGGATTTTTTGATTAAATTTTCCTGGCCTCCTGATAAGGCACGAATCTTCCCGTGCCGGGATCGATGCGCAGGGCGAAACCGGCGCGCATTCCTTTGGCGAAATTCCAGAGCCGGTTGCGGCGCGAAGGCATGTGATCCATTTCGACCCCCGAGCGGCCAACCAGCCATCGTCTGGCGATGGTGGTCAACGCGAGGATCGCGGGCAGTCCACCTATGCGAACCATCTTGGCAGTGGCGGCTCCGCTGCCCCGCATGTAGCCGGCCACGAGTCCGGCGATTTCCGATCGGTTCCTGAATCCATGGTGGATCACCTCCGCAGCGGGAGCTTCCGCCACGGCAAAACCGGCTCGCAGCAGTCGAATCGAAAGATCGTTTTCCTCAGCCGACGCCAGCGGGGTTCCCGCGCCGAGATGGTCATCGAATCCCCCGATTTGCTTCCATGCAGGCACTCGCACCGCCATGCAGGCACCCATGCCCTCGATGAGCGGCTTGGAAGCCAATCCGCGATGGATGGCGCTTTTTGAAACCATGTAGGAAGGGATCGTGCCTTGTTTCCTGTCGTGCCCGGCCGCCTTGGTTGTTCCAAAAACAAGAGCCACATCCGAAGCCTGCTCGAATGCGGAATCCAAGCCGGCGAGCCAACCGGGATCGACTGTGCAATCGTCATCCGTGTAGGCGACGAAGGAAAAGCCAGCCGCTTCGGCCGCCGCTGTGCCGATGTTGCGGGCGCGAGAGAGTCCTGGGCCTTTGTCGGGAATCCGGATGACTCCAGGCCGTCCATCAAATTTCTGGAGATGATCGAAGGAGGAGGAATCCGCCTGATCGACGATCACCACCAATCCCGGAGAAGGCCGCGCCGCCAAGATGGAATCGATGGCGCGCGCCGCGGATGGCGGTCGGCTTATGGTGCAAAGAACGACCGCAAGGTGATCCAGACGGCTGGAATTGGCATCGTTCAAACTCATGCTTGGATATGGGATTTCATCGAGTTTCCGCCACGCGCGGTCGATGGTTCGCAGAATACATGAACAAGCCCACCCAAGAAATCGCCGGCGAAACCGGAGGTGCTTCGATTTCGCATTCCGCGCTCGAGGCTCTTGCGCGATTTTATTCCGCATGGGGGCGGCAGACCATGCTGCAAGGCGGGGTTCTCTGGTTTGACTGCGGGGCGTTTTCCATGATGCCTGCCCTGACGACCGTGCCCACCGGCATCGCTGACAGGGAGGTGCGCGGAATTCTTTCCCGGACGCGAAAGTTGGCGGCGGTTTACAGCGTGGCTGCGGGTGCCGGGTTGGAGGTTCCGATGTTCATGTTGCGCGACAAGGAATACAGCGCCGCCAATCTGCAACGCCAATTTCGACAGCATGTCGAGCGGGCCTCGTCGTTTTTGGAGGCCCGCGAATGCAGTTGGGAGGAATGGGAAACCCGCGCGCTCCACTGCGACAGGCAAACACTCGTGCGGCAGGGTGGATCCCCGCAACCGGGGCAGGGACTGCTGTGTCCCGCTGTCCGGCGTCGGATCGCCGAGGCGGCGCGCGCCGTTCCTCGATTGCGGATTCATGCGTGTTTCCACGGCGAGGAAATCGTCGCTTACCTCATCCATGTAGCGTTCGGGGATATGTGCGAAGGATTGCTGGCGCACCGCGTGGACTCCGAGATCGACTCCCCGGCGCGGCACGCATCCCATCTGCTTTATTTTTCCTTCGCGCGGGCGGCGATCTCGGATCCGGACATCCAAGCGGTTTGCGTCGGGCGTCAAAGCCTGCCCGCAAAGGAATCGCTCACGCGCTTCAAACGCCATGCGGGATTTTTGCCCGAACCCTGCCATTTGCGATTCCGTTTGCATCCGATGCTTGCTCCGTTTCTGGAAAATGGATTTTCCGCCGCGCTGTTGAAACGGGTTCGGGTCGGACTCTCGGGAAAAATTCCTGCTCTGGCGAATTTGGAGGTCATGGAGCAGGCGGGGCTGTGTGGCCGACGATGAGTTCGGCCGCTTTTTCCGCGAGCACGACCACTTGGCAGGTGATGTTGCCGCTTGGGCTGGCGGGCATCGCGGAGGCATCGGCCACCCACAAGCAATCGGTGCCGTGGACACGCAAATCGGGACCGAGCGCACCGGTGCCGACCGGACCCATCGAGCAGGTTCCTGTGGGATGGTAGGCGGTGGTGACTTCTCGAAAAATCGCCGCGCGGAGGGATTCGTCATCCCGCGCGAGAGGTTCCGGACCCGTTTCGGAAAGAAGAGGAAAATCCCGCAAGGCCGCACGCGAGGCAATCGAGTGTGCGCGCTGAAGTCCCGCTAGCAAAGCGGCCACATCCTCTTCCTCGGCCAAAAAATTCGCATCCACCAGCGGGGCGCCAAAGGGATTGCGGGGATCGAGAAAAACGCTCCCGCGGCTTTTTGTGGCGAGCAGGCAAATATCGGTCGCGACCTGCTGCTTCGGCCCGAATGTCTGGAAGTGGGTGACGAGTTGGAGATCGGGAACCGCCACCTCCGGCCGCGAGCAAAAAAACGCGCCGGCTTCGCAGCAGTTCGAAGCCATCACTCCATCCCGCCGCAGGAAATAGCGCAGCATTTCCGGAATCATGTGGCGCTTGCCCCCGGGCGAAACGCGACCCGAGAGATGTCTCAAGCCAAGTCGCAAATGATCCTGAAAGTTTTCCCCGACAGCCGGCAGGTCGAGCCGTGGGCGAATGCCGGCGGCTTGGAGGATTTTTTCCGGACCGATGCCGCTGGATTGCAGAATCCGTGGGGATTGGAATGCTCCCGCGCAAACCACCACCCCGCTGGAGGCGCGGTAGGTTTCCATGCGGCCGCCCAACTCAACCTCGATGCCGACCGCGCGCTGTTTTTCAAAAAGGATGCGGCGAACTTGAAGGTTGGTGGCGAGTTTGAGGCGCGGATGCGATGCCACGGGATCGAGGTAACCTTTGGCCGACTCGAACCGCGCGCCGTCCCGCTGCAGAACCGGAAAATAGCCGCATCGCCCCGCCACCCGCCCGGTCAGCGGCGTCTCCTCCACCAGACCATCTTCCGCACAGGCTCGGAGGAAGGCTTCGGAATGGGGCGAGCGGAAGCGCGGCTGTGAGAGGGAAAGCATTCCGCCACGAGTCCAGTCCAACGGAGCATCCAGCGAGTTCCCGAAAACCCGGCTGAAAATCGGCGCGAGATTTTTCGACGACCACCCTGGATTTCCCGCCGCCTCCCAGGCGTCGAAGTTCGCGGGGTGCCCCATGAATCCCATCATGGCGTTGATCGATGAGCTGCCGCCAACGACCTTGCCCATCGGCCACTCGATCCGTCTTCCGCCCAAGCGCGCTTCCGGAATGCTCTTCTGACCCCACGAAAAAAACCGCCCGATTTTCATCCCCGGCAACGGCGGATCGAGAAGCCATGCAGGATAGCGAGGGCCCGCCTCAAGCAGAAGCACACTGCATTCGGTGCTCTCGATCAACCGCCGCGCGACCACGCAGCCCGCAGTGCCGGCCCCGACGATGATGAAATCAAAACCTTTCACTTTTCCATGTGGCAGTGGAGCCATGCGGCATTTTGCCGTGCGCCCACTCCGCAAGGAATCCTACGGCATTCGCAGCCTGCCACAGCAAGAGATTCAAGGATTCTCGACGAGGAGGTCATTCCCCCGTCGTCGTCTTTAGCAGGCGGGTGACTTTCGCGGGATCGCTCAGCCCAACGCCCGTCGGTTGCGTTCCTCATAGTCGTGAAGCTCGGACGAGTTGAGTCGATGGCCAAGGCTGGCGAGGCGCGTGCGATTTTCCAGAATTCTCAACTGAAAGCGCCGCAAGCCGAGCAAGGGCCAGAGCAGCGCATAGAGCCAGCATCGCCACGAGCGAAAGCGCGATTCCGAAGAGCAATGCCGGATCCTCTTTGAAATAATGCGCCAACTCAAAAACCCTGGGGTTCGAAACCAGAAGGACTCCGGCAGCGGCGGCTACAAACGACCCATGCAACCGCCCGCTGGCCAGCACCAGCAGGGCCACGCCGGGCGACGAGAAAATCACGCTACACCAGCGGCCAGCCAGTTTCACAAATTCAAAATCCCCGTGCCTGCTGAAAAGAAAACCAAAGCCCATACCCAGGGCCATGGTTTCAGAGGGAGTGAATCGGCGAGCGGATTCAAGTGCCGCTTTTTTGAAACAGTGTTCGATCTAATTCGAGAGCAAAAACCTCGGCGGTCGCGTGATTATTTGAGCACAATTCCCCTTGCGCTATCGAAGAATGCCAACCGTGAGCAAACCTACAGGACGCCTGCCGGATTTCGCTCACCACTTTTCCGCCACAAACGCCACGATTCCCGGTTCCACATGTATCCGAACAAACTTGGTCGAAAGATTCTTCGCCATCCCGCAACCCGGATGCTGGAGCAAAAACTGCCACACGCTGTTTTTTGCCACCTCTGGAATGGATTGAACTGGGTTTTCGCGGGCAA
>CAZVPK010000109.1:0-8678 GCA_964628505.1 uncultured Chthoniobacter sp. | reverse complement strand
TGCCGCGAGTTTGCGGGCGGTGGTCGGTTTTTTGTCCATGGTTATTTCTTGGGTGATGGTTCGTTCGCGGGAGGCGTGTCGGATTTTCCGGTGGCGGCGGCAGGCGGTTCGGAGACGCCGTCGGCGAGTTCCCGGCGGGCCTGGGCTTCGAAGTCGGAGGCGAGGTCCTCGGGGGGGAGTCCGTCGAGATATTGTTGCGCGAGTCTGGCCTCGGAGGTGTCGGGGTGGAGGGTGGTGATGTCGCGGGCGAGTTCGATGGCGAGGGCGGTCTGGGTTTTGGCGAGGGAGGTGTTGCCGGCCTCGTTGGCGTTGGCGGCGGACATTTTGTGGATGGCGGTCGCGCCCCAGAGACCGCGGGCGGCGCGGAGGTTGTCGGAGCCGTGGAAGAGGGCGGGGTAGAGGTAGAGTTCGAGGGCCTTGTTGTAGAGTTCGTGGCGCTGGTCGATGACGTTCGAGTCGATGTCCCAGCGGGGATTTTCCTCGAGGAAGGCGCGGAGGTCCTTCTCGGCGACCTGGGCCATGATGTAGTTCGCCTCGATCAGGATCTCGGGGTCCTCGGTTTCCTGCGCGAGTTGCTTGGCTTGGTCGATGGCCTCGAGGGCTCGACCGGTGGCGACCATGGCGCGGAGGCGGCCCTGCTTGGCGCGGACCTTGTCCTGTTCGCTCCAGGATTTTTCCTCGACGAGGGTGAAGAGGTCGTAGGCGGCGGCGGCCTTGGCGGGGTCCTTGGAATCGAGGAGGAGTTCGCCGAGGCGGCATCCGATGGCGCCGGCCGGGGAGCGTGGAAAGGAGAGCCAGGGTTCCTGGCGTTTCCAATCGATCTCGACCTGAAAAATGGAGGCCGGTGTGGCGGTGCGGAGGCGGGCCTCGCGCTCGGGGTCGGCCTTGAACTCGATGGATTCCACATCGGCGCGGGGGATTCCGACGGTGGCCGTGGGCGCGCCGGGAAGCGTGCCGTCGCCTAGGGGAACTCGGAGGCGGATGGTGGCGTCGTCGGCCGAGACGATGTCGCCGGAGCGGCGCTCGCCGTTTTTGAGCAGAAGAACATCCTGGGCGCCGGCGAGGAGCGGGAAGGCGAGAAGAAGAGCGGCGGCGAGGCGTTTCATCCTTGGGCGGGGGCGGCGGGCGGGGTTTCCGCGGGATTCGGGGCGGGTGCGTTTTCGACGGGGAGCGGGCCGCCGAGGGCCTGGAGGCGCTCGCGGGCGATCGGGAATTCGGGGGTTTGCTCGAGGTCGGGATTGTCGAGCATTTCCTGGAGGGTGCGGCGGGCTTTTTTTGTTTCCTGGAGCTTGGCGAGGGCCTCGGCGCCTTGCAGGTAGGACTTCGCGACCCAGGCGCGCCAGCGTCCATACATGTTGTAGACCTGGATGAAGTAGGGCAGGGCTTTTTGGGGGTTGTTCTCCCGCATGAAGAGATCGCCGGTGGTGTAGAGGGCCTCGGCCTTGATGTCGCTGCGGATGTTTTCGGCGCGGAGGAGCGAGTCGAGGGTGGCGCGGGCTTGCTCGTTCTCGCCGCGCTTGGCGTGGAGCCGGGCCTTCGAAAGCATGGTGGGGCCGTAGATGGCGGAGCCGAGGTTTTCCTTCTCGAAGCGGGTGTAGAGGGCGAGGGCGGCCTTGTCGTTGCCGCGCTGGAGCTCGATGTCGCCGAGGGAGGCGAGGATGCGGTCCTTCTGAAGCGCGCGGGGATTCCAGCGCAGGGTGTCGCGGAGGATTCTCTCGGCGTCCTTGTCGCGGCCGGCCTCGAGGAGGGCGTTGGCGAAATCGACGAGGAGGACGGGGTTGTCCTTGCGGACGTCGGAGCGGGCCGCGGCCTGGAGGAGAAGGTTCCGGGACTGCTCGGGGTCGCTCTTGCGGAGGGCCTGCGCCTGGGCCCAGAAGAGGCGGGTCGCGAGGGTGGTTTCGTTTTTCTGCTCGGCCTCGGAGGTCATGTCGCGGAGGAGGGCGAGGTATTGGGCGCTTTCCTGCGGGCCGCGGTAGAGGCGGGCGAGCGCGGCGAAGAGGTCGTCCACGGAGCGGATCGACGGATCGTTGCCATGGTCGCGGATGGCCTGCCAATACAGCTCGCGGGCTTTTTCGGGTTGTTCCTGCTGGCGCCAATACCAGCCGAGGTTCGAGATCGCCTGGGCGACGCGGGAGGATTTGGGATGGCGGTCGACGAAGCCCTGCATGAGGTCGCGGTATTGGTCGTATTCCTCCATGAGCTTGAGGGCCTCGGCGGTGCGGAAGACGCCTTCCTCATAGAGGCCGCCGGCGTCGGGGGGGATTTTCTGGAACTCGTCGATGCCGTCCTGCATGAAGCCCTCGTTCATGAGGGCGTTCCCGAGCATCACGCGGGCCTCGTTGTTCTCGGGTTCGCCGGGGAATTTTTCGAGGTAGGCCATGAGTTCGTCGATGGCGGCGACGTAATTTTCCTGCTGCTGGAGGCAATAGGCCATGCGGAAGACGGCCTGGCCGCGATGGACGCCGTTGGGATGCTTGGCGAGGTATTGCTCCATGAGCTCGCGGCATTTTTCGAACTGCTTGTCGAACGAGTGGCACATCGCGAGCCAATAGGCGGCGGCGTCCGCGCGGGCGTGGTTGGGTTGGCGCTGGAGGAAATCCTCGAAGGCCTTGGCGGCCTCCATGTTTTTCTCGGCCTGGAGGAGGGCGAAGGCGTGGAGGAAGCGGGCCTCGGCGGCGCGGTTCGAGTCGGGGAACCGCTCGGCGAGTTCGAGGTATTTCGCAGCGGCCTCCTCGTTGCGGAGCATGGCCTGGAGGGCCTCGGCCTCCATGAAAAAAACCTCGGGGAGGTGCTTGGAATCGGGGAAGCGCTGGATGAAATCCTGCGAGGCCTTGATGGAGTTCGTCCAGTCCTCGAGGGCGGTCCAGCAGCGGATGTTGTTGATGGCGGCCTCCTCGGTGAGCTTGTCGGGCGGGAGTTCCGCGATCATCTGGCGCATGACGAGGGCGGCCTCGCGGTAGCGCTTCATTTGAAGATAGGCGATGGCGAGGCGGAAGCGCAGGGCGGTGTCGAAATTCTGGACCTTTCGGAAATTCTCGAGTTCGCGGGTGACCTCGCCGACGAGGCGGGCGTAGAGGATTTTCGCGTAGGGGTCGCCGGTGTTGGCCTCGGCGGCCTGGAGCTTGCTTTTCAAATCCTCGAGGCGCGCCTCCTGGTGCTTGACGAGACGGTCGAAGGTCCAGACGCGCTGGAGGCATTGGATGGATTTGCGGAACTCGCCCTGGTCGAGCCAATGATTGCCGAGGCGAAGCGTGAGGGTTTGGAACGAGATCAACTGAGCGATGTCGCCCATGTTCGGGTATTCCTCGGTGACGACCCTCATCGCGCCGTCGAAGTCGCCGAGTTGCTCGAGCGCGTAGAGTTGGAAAATCACGGCCCGGCCGCGCGTGTCGGGCGGGAGGGTGGGTTTGAGCTTCGCGTAGAAGTCGGCGGCCTCCTGGAATTTTTCCTCGAGGATGTAGGAGGTGCCGATCATCGCCCGGGCCTCGCCGATGCGGGCGGCGGGGGGATTTTGGCGGACGAAGAGCGGGCTCTTCTCGGAATCGGGCGGGAAGAGCGCGATGAAATTCTCCAGTGCGGCGCGGGCCTCGGCGTAGTTTTTTTCCTGAAGTTGCGAGACGCCGAGCCAGAAGGTCAGGTCCTGCCGCTGGCGGGGGGTGAGCTGGGTTTGGGGATTCGGGCCGGGTGTTTCAAGCGCCTCGGTGATGGCCGGAACGGCCTCGGTGAACTTCGAGAGTTGCACCAGGCAAATGGCGATCGGGAAAAGCGAATTGAACGAGGCGACCTTGGCCTCCTCGGCGTCACCGTAGTCGGATTTGAACTGGAGGTAGGTGTCGAGCGCCTCCGCGTATTTTTTTTCGGCGAACAATTTCGTTGCCTGAGCGAACAACTCGTCCGCCGTGCCGCCGGCTTGCGCCATGGGGGGCGGCGGCGCCGCTTCCTTCTTGGACTGGGCTTGCAAGTCCCCGCCCAAAATCAGCGGAATCGCGAGCGCTGAGAAAAGTCGGATTGTTCGATTCATTGTTCGGGACGGGGAAGGTCGGGTCGTTCTTTGCAAAATCCCTCCCCCACCGGAAGCACAAAGATGGAAAATTTTCATCGGGTTGATTCCCGGCCGGAGCGTTGTGTTTGCGTTCGTCCCCTCCCTCGCGTAATCAGATTCCGCAATGGCCAAAGACGACTGTATTACCAGCGAGGGAGTGGTGGTGGATGTGCTGCCCGGCACACTGTTCCGGGTGAAGCTTCCCAACGACCACGTGATCCTCGCGCACATCTCCGGCAAGATGAGGAAAAACTTCATCCGAATCGTTCCCGGCGACCGGGTGACCGTGGAGATTTCACCCTACGACCTTTCCAAGGGCCGCATCACCTTCCGCGAGGCTGGGCCGATGCCGCCGCGCCGCTAGGCGCAACGATTTTCGCAACTTCATTCGATCCCATGATCGCGGGCATCGATCTCGGCACCACGAATTCCCTCGCGGGCCTGATGGAAAGCGGTTTCCCGGTCCTTGTCGCCGACGAGGACGGACGCCGACTCACGCCCTCGGCGGTGTTTTTTGGAAAATCCGGCGAACCCTTGGTTGGCCGGCCCGCTCTGGAACTCCGCGAATCCGATCCCTCGCGCTGCGTCACTTCGGTGAAACGCCTGGTCGGCCGCCGCGCCAACGAACTTCCCGATCCATCGCCCGCCTACGCCCTCGCCCCCGGCCCGGGTGGTTGGCTCCATGTCTTGATCGACGGGACTCCGCATTCCCCCGAAAAAATTTCCGCCCTCATCCTCTCGAAGCTCAAAGCCGACCTCGAGCGCTCCTGCGGGAATTCCGTGGACCGCGCCGTCATCACCGTCCCCGCCTATTTCAACGACGCCCAGCGCGCCGCCACGAAACGCGCCGGGGAACTTGCCGGGTTCACGGTCGAGCGAATCCTCTCCGAACCCACCGCCGCCGCGCTCGCCTACGGCCTCGACCGCCTCGGCGAAAAAGCCCGCATCGCCGTCTACGATCTCGGCGGCGGAACGTTCGACGTCTCGATCCTCGAACTCAACCGCGGCGTCTTCGAAGTCCTCTCGACCCACGGCGACACGCGTCTCGGCGGCGACGACCTCGACGAGGCGCTTGCCGCGAAGTGGGAAATCCCGGTCGCCGATGCGGCCAAAATCAAATGCGCCCTCGGCGAAGCCGAATCCCTCGAATCCAACGGAAAACATCTCACCCGCCTCGAGCTCGAAAGAATCTGCCGCCCCGTCCTCGAGCGAACCCGCGCCCACTGCCGCCGCGCGCTCGCCGACGCCCGCCTCGAGCCGTCCGATCTCGATTCCGTGATCCTCGTCGGCGGCGCCACGCGCATGCCGCTGGTCCGCCGACTGGTCGCCGAAATCTTCGGCCGCGAGCCCGACACCAGCCAACACCCCGACGAAGCCGTCGCCCTCGGAGCCACCATCCAGGCGGGAATCCTCGAAGGCTCGCTCCAAAACCTCACCCTCCTCGACGTCACCCCGCTCTCGCTCGGCATCGAAACCTTCGGCGGCCTGATGAACACAATCATCCCCCGCAACACCACCATCCCCTGCAAGGCCGGCGAAATGTTCACCAACGCCGTCGCCAACCAATCCTCGATGCGCATCACGGTCCTCCAGGGCGAGCGCGAGATGGCCCGCGACAACTGGCCCCTCGGCTCGATGGAGGTCGCCTTCCCGCCCGCTCCGAAAGGCCGGGCCCGCGTCGGCGTGCAATTCGAACTCGACGCGAACGGCATCCTCCACGTCCTCGCCCGCGACACCGCCACCGGCCGCGACACGCTCCTCGACATCCAGAGCGCCATCGAGGTCTCCGACGAGGCCGTGGAAAAAATGCTCGGCGACTCGCTCGAGCACGCCTTCGAGGACATGGACGAACGCGTCTTCACCGAGGCCCGCCTCAAGGCCGAAGAAATGCTGCCCGCCATCGATTCCGCCCTTGCCCAACTCGGCGACGAGGTTCCCGCCGACATACGCGCCGCCATTTTTGATCTTGTGAAAAAAACCCGCGCCGCCCTCGAGGCCCGCTCCACCGCGGATCTCAAAACCCGCCTCCGCGAACTCGACACCCTCACCGAGCCCCTCGCCGCCGCCCTGCTC
Organism: uncultured Chthoniobacter sp.; assembly: GCA_964628505.1. Taxonomy (GTDB): domain Bacteria; phylum Verrucomicrobiota; class Verrucomicrobiia; order Chthoniobacterales; family Terrimicrobiaceae; genus UBA967. The sequence continues at coordinate 2,563 of CAZVPK010000109.1, read as the reverse complement.
GAGAAAGCCATGGCCCCGCAATCCGCCGGGGATTGCGGTTGATCTTCCGCCACCCTCGCCTCATTTTCCCGCCTGTGCCGAACGTCCCCGAAGTTCAATCCCATCCAAAAAAACCGTCCCCGCCGCGGGCGCGCACCCGCTTTTCCGCCCTCCTCCGCGCCCTGCTCGCGGCCGTTTTGGTTTTTCCCGCCGACCTTCCCGCCTCCGATCCCTCCGACATGTTCCTGCGCGCCTACCAGGAATTCCAGGCCGGCGAACGCAGCGAACGCGACGGCCGCCTCCGCGAGGCCCTCGACCGCTACGCCACTTCGGTCAAAACCCTCGAGAACATCCAGCGCATGGATCCCGACTGGCAAAAACTGGTCGTCGACTACCGCTTGAAAAAAGCCCGCGAGAGCCTCGAGCGCCTTCGCGCCGGCGCCTCCGACGCCCAGGTTGTCGAAATCGTCGAGGAACCGCTCCCCTCCGGCGGATTCGACATCGACATCCCCGAGCCGATGATTTCCACGCGTCCGCCCTCCGCCCCCCGAACCAAATCCGCCCCGTCCCCCGCCGCCGGAGCCGAGGCCGCGCGCCTTCAAACCCAGCTCGCCGAGGCCCGCCGCCAAATGGAAAACCTCCAGCGCGACCTCGAAAAGGCCCGCGGCGAGTTGACCGGAGCCAAGGCCGAAATCGACCGCACGAAAACCTCCCTCGTCGAAACCAAATCCCGCCTCGCCCAGGCCGAGGTCGCCCTCGAAAACGTCACCGCCGAGCGCGACGAACTCAAATCCCGCGCCGCCGCCCCCGCCGACAAGCGCCTCGAGGAACTCGCCACCCGCATCGCCGAACTCGAGGCCAACAACGAATTCCTCGCCGACGAGAACTCCCGCCTCTCCGGCAAGCTCGACCGCGCCGCCACCATTATCGAGGAAAGCAAGAAGACGCTCGCCGCCACCGACAAGGACCGCCTCGCCCTCGCCAAGCAACGCGACCGCGCCGAGTCCCGCCTCAAGAAAATCAAGGACAACGACGCCGAACTCGCCCGCCTCAAACAGGAGCGCAAGGACCTCGAGAAAAAATTCGCCGCCGAGAAAGCCGCCCTCGAAAAGCAATTCGCCACCGAAAAATCCGAACTCGAAAAACAACTCGCCGGCCAGCAACCCCGCCTCGAACTCGTCGAGAAACTCGAGAAGGAGAACAAGGAACTCGCCGGACGCCTCGCCCAAGCCGAGGTCGAACTCCGGGAGGTCGAAAAAATCAAGGCCGACCGCGACCGCCTCCTCGCCCTCCAGGAGGAAATCACCCTGCTCCAGGACCGCCTCGCCGCCGCCCGCGACGAACTCCGCGTCCGCGACGAAAACATCCAGAAACTCCTCGGCCAACTCGACGAGGCCAGCGGCGAGGCCGCCCGGCTCCGCCTCGATCCCAAGCCCACCGAAGAGCAGATGCGCCTCGCCGCCGAAAACGAACTCCTCAAAAACATCGTCCTCCGCCAGCTCCGCGAACAATCCGAACGCCAGGAAGCCGTCGGCCGCCTCGAGCAGGAATTGCAAAACCTCCACGTCAAATCCGACGCCCTCTCGAACCAGGTCGCCGTCCTGTCCAAGCCCTTCACCCCCCTCGATGAAAAGGAAATGGCCCTCTTCCGCGAACCCGTCGTCCTCCTCGGCGAACCCGGCGGCAACGGCATGGGCGCCTCGCTCACCATCGCCAAAACCCCCACCGGCGACGTCCCCGAGGCCGCCCCGCGCGGTCCCGAGGCCCTCTCCGCCGAGGCCCGCGCCGAGATCGACCAGGCCCGCCAACTCGTCCGCGCCCGCCGATTCACCGACGCCGAGAAGATCTACACCCGCCTCACCGAAGAGTATCCCGACAACCCGTTCCTCCTCTCCAACCTCGCCGTCACCCAGATCCAGGCCGGAAAAAATTCCGCCGCCCTCGTGGCCCTCGAAAAATCGCTCAGCCTCAGCCCCGGCGACGTGTTCGCCTCCATCAACCTCGCCAACGTCCTCGCCCGCCAGAACCGCTACGACGAATCCATCGAACTCCTCAAGGAAGTCCTCAAGCGCGACCCCAAAAACGCCGTGGCGAACAACTACATCGCCATCGCCCTGGGAAAAAAAGGCGACTACCGCGAAGCCGAGGAGTTCTTCCAGCGCAGCATCCTCTTGGATGAAAACTACGCCAACGCCCACTTCAACCTCGCGGTGATGTATGCGAACACCGAGCCCCCCTCGCTCACCCTCGCCCGCAAGCACTACGACATCGCCAAATCCCTCGGCGCCGAACCCGACCTCGTCCTCGACCGCCGCCTCGCCGAAGTCCCCCCGCCCCCCGCCGCCTCCCCCTCGCCATCCCCCGCCAACTGATCCAACCAGTCCGAAAACGGAGCCGCAAACCGGTCTGGCCTCGCGTTCCGTCCAGGAGGGCGCTGGTTGCCAGATCCGCACCGTCGTGGTTGCGAGTGCCACCCCGGACCTGACAAAACCCGCGCGCCAGCGCCATCGATCCAAGGGAAAGACGAACGTTTGGGCCGGGAGGGCAAACCCACCGCAGCGGAGAAGCGGGTCCCGCCAGCGAA
>CAZVPK010000108.1:3913-8712 GCA_964628505.1 uncultured Chthoniobacter sp. | reverse complement strand
TCCCACACGATGCCGTAGCCATCGGCGCGCTCGGCGAGGCAATTTCTCACGGCGGAGGAACGCTCGAGCGTGGTGCCCATGGAATATTTGTTGTTCTCGATCACATAGACGACCGGGAGTTTCCAGAGGGCGGCGAGGTTGAGCGATTCGTGGTAGGCGCCCTGGTTGACGGCGCCGTCGCCGAGGAAGCAGAGGCAGCAACCTTTGAGGCCTTTGTATTTGAGGCCGTAGGCGAGGCCGAGCCCGAGCGGGGTCTGGCCACCGACGATGCCGTGGCCGCCCCAGTAGTTTTTGTCTGGCGCGAAATAGTGCATCGAGCCGCCCTTGCCGCGCGAGCAGCCGGTGGCCTTGCCGAGAAGTTCCGCCATGCATTCGTTCATCGACATGCCGACGGCGAGCGCGTGGCCGTGGTCGCGGTAGGCGGTGATGACATGGTCGTTCTTGCCCATGAGCGACACGGTGCCGACGGCGACCGCCTCCTGCCCGATGTAGAGGTGGAGGAAACCGCCCATCACGCCTTGGTTGTAATATTTCAGCGAAACCTGCTCGAACCTTCGGATGCGGAGCATCTCGCGGAGGAAACCGATTTTTTGCGCGGGTGTGAGCGAGGCGTTGACCTCGGCCCTGGAGCAATCGACCGGATCGATCGCGGTTTCGTCTTCGGTGGCGGTGGGCATGGCTTGGGAAGTCTGTGGCATCGTTTCGGTGGATTTGGCGGACACGTCCAAATTAAAAAAACCGCGAAAGTTTCTTCGCAGAATCGCCGCTTGGCAATGCGGAAATGTGGTCCTCGACCACGAAAAATCGAAAGCGGGTCGACTCGAGTGACAAGACACCGGCGGGGTTCTTGAAAAACCGGGGCCGGGAGGTGGCGCCCCCGCGGGAGAGAGACCCCTTGGGCGCGTCTGCGAAACCGACTTCCAAAAAGTCGAGGCGATGTTTTGGCAAGAGCGCGGGCATCCCGCCCCTCCGTTCCTACTCCCCGCCCGGTTCCTCTTCCCCGGCCTCCCCGCCGCCCTGGCCGGACTGGAGTTTTTCCAGCAACGGCGTCATGTCCTCGACCTCCTCCCACACCACATGGCTCACGTAGATCGGGGCCTTCTGGAGGGCGGCGAGGGCCATGCAATCGCTCGAGCGCGCGTCGATCTCGATGATCTTGCGCTGCTGGAGCTCGTTCTCCGCCGTGATGATCAGGCGGCCGTAATAGACCCCGCTTTTGAAATCGTTGATGATGATCCGCTCGACCTTGGCCCCGAGCGCCGTGAGCACGCTGGCGAGCAGATCGTGGGTGAGGGGACGCTCCTTCTCGGCGTTGTTGAGATAGAGGCTGATCGCATGCCCGATCGTCTGGTCGATGTAAATGGTGAAAACCTTCTCGTCGTTGCCAAGGAAGACCGCCGTTCCGGAGGCGGTGGGAACCAACGCCCGGATTTGCACTGGGATCACGGATTTGCTCACGCCGACCAAGCTAGCACCGCGCCCGTTCTTCGCAAGCCGCCCCCGGCGGCGGCTCCATCGCCTCCAGAGAGCGCAACGCCAGCCACGCCGCATCGACATGGTGCACCCGGAACACCGCCGCGCCCCGCCGCGCCCCCGCCACCAGGCACGCCACCGAGCCCGCGTCGCGCTCCGCCGCGTCGGGAATTCCCAGCACCTCGCCGACCACCCCCTTGCGCGAGACCGGCAGGAGGACGGGAAACGGCCCGGCGGTGATTTTCCCCAGCTCGCGCATCACGCGAAGATTGTCCTCCCGCTGCTTGGCGAAATCCAGGCCGGGGTCCAGCAACACGCCCTCGCGAGGCACCCCGGCGGCGAGCGCCATCGCGGTCTTCTCCGAAAAAAACCGCGCCAGCTCCTCCATCACATCCGGGTAGGCGACATGGCGGTGGCAGACCTTCGGCTCGCCCTTCGAGTGCATGATCAAAAGCGCCGCGCCGATCCGCGCACACAGGCGCGCGTTCGTGTCGTCGGGCAGCGCCCCCATGTCGTTGAGCAGGTCGAATCCCGCCCCCAGGCAGCCCTCCGCCACCTTCGGCCGCCACGTGTTCAGCGAGACCAGCGGCGGGAAAACCTGCTCCGCGTCCCTCGGCTCCAGCCCGCCCTTGAGCGATTCGAACCGCTCCAGAAACGGCAAAACCCGTCGCAACTCCTCCTCCTCGGGCACCGCGGCCCGGTTCGTCCGCGCGCTCTCGCCGCCCACATCGACGATGTCGGCCCCCGCCCGCACCATCGCGCGCGCCCGCTCCAGCGCCCATTCGGGATCGAGCCGCCCGTCCCCGCTGAACGAATCGTCGTTGATGTTCAGGATGCCCATCACCAGCGGCCTCCTCGGAAAATCGATCCGCCGCCCGCGCGCCGCGAACGTCCCCCGGAATCGCGGGAGGTTGTCCTTGTTTTCGGCAGGCGTCTCCGTCAGCCTGCCGCTGGTCCGAGTGGAAATGGGATTCATCGACTCCGTTTTTGAAAAGGTGCGGCGACACCCGAAGAGGATTGTCTTTCCCGACGGGGAGCTTCCCGAGGTGATACGGGCCGCCTCGCTCTTTTACCAGAGCGAACTCGGCGTGCCGATCCTGCTCGGCCGCCGCGAGGTGGTCGAAAACATCGCCAAGCACGAGGCGATCGACCTCGACCACGTCGGCATCGTCCACCCCGAGACCTCCGGCGAACTGCCGGCCTTCTGCCGCCGCCTGGAGCGCATCGAGCGCTACCGCCGGGCCGGTCTCGACGACAGCCGCGCGTTCATGGTCAAGCCGAACTACTTCGCCGCCATGATGGTCCAATACGGCCTGGCCGATGCCATCGTGGGCGGCGTGGGCGGCACCGGAGGCGCGCTCGTCCGCCCCATGCTCCTTCTGGTGAAGCGCCTCCCCTCCGCCGATGTCGTCTCCTCCTGCACCATCGTGGAACTCGAGTCGAAGGCCCACGGCGACGACGGCGTGCTGTTTTTCGCGGACACCGGCGTGGTTCCCGATCCCGACATGCCGCAGCTCGCCTCCATCGCCGTCCAATCCGGCCTCCTCGCCCGCCAGGTTTTCGGCCGCCGGCCCCGCATCGCCCTGCTCAGCTTCTCCACCAAGGGCAGCGCCAGCACCCCCTCCACACGCAAGGTCTCCGGCGCCGTGGAACTCGCCCGCATCCTCGCCGAAAAAGCCGGCGCCGAAATGTCCATCGACGGCGAGATGCAGGCCGACGCCGCCCTCGACCCAGCCCTCGCGGCCCTCAAAATGGGGGAGAGCCGCGTGGGCGGCCGCGCCAACGTGCTCGTTTTCCCCGACCTCAACAGCGGCAACATCGCCGTCAAGCTCGTCCAGCTCCTCGCCCCCGCCCGCACCTACGGCCAGATGATCATGGGCTTCACCCGCCCCGCCGCGGACCTCCCCCGCGGCTCCTCCAGCGAGGCCATCCTCGGCATGGCCGCCCTCGTCGGCCTCCAGGCCATCGAATACCGCAAACTCTACCCCGAAGAGCCCCGCACCAAGGCGGATTGAGGCCTTGAACACCTCCACGCCCCGCCTCTTCATCGCCGCCACCGAGCAGGACACCGGCAAGACCACCACCTCGCTCGGCCTCTACTCCGCCCTCGGCCGCCGCTTCCCCCACATCGGCTACATCAAGCCCGTCGGCCAGCGCTTCACCGAGGTCGACGGCCTCCGCATCGACGAGGACAGCCTTCTCATCCAATCCGTCTTCCAGACCCGCATCCCCATCGAGCACATGAGCCCCATCGCCGTGGAGCCCGATTTCACCCGCCGCTACATCAACGAGGCCAACCACGACGTCCTCGCCCGCCGCATCCGGCACTCCTTCGACCGCGCCGCCTGGGAAAAGGATTTCACCATCATCGAGGGCAGCGGCCACGCCGGCGTCGGCTCCGTCTTCGACCTCTCGAACGTCCGCGTGGCCCGGCTCCTCCGCAGCAAAATCCTCCTCGTCGTGCCCGGCGGCATCGGACGCCCCATCGACGAGGCCGCCCTCAACGCGGCCCTCTGCGAGCGCGAGGGTGTGGAAATCGTCGGCGTCGTCATGAACAAGGTCCTCGAGGAACGCATGGACTATGTCACCGATTTCGCCCGCCGCGGATTCCGCCGCCTCGGCCTCGAACTCCTCGGCGTCATCCCCCTCCAAAAAATGCTCGCCGAGCCCTCCCTCGCCCAGATCGCCGGAAAAATCCAGGGCGACTTCCTCTGCAACGAACCCCGCGCCCGCAACCTCGCCGCCCGCGTCGTCATCGGCGCCGTCAGCTCCGCCAACCTCCTCCCGCGCCTCTCCCCACGCACCCTCCTCATCACCCCCGGCGACCGCGAAGACCTCGTCCTCGCCGCCATCACCGAGGCCGCCCCCGCCGGCCTCCTCGCCGGCCTCATCCTCTCCGACGGTCTCCGCCCCCACCCCAAGCTCCTCTCCCTCCTTGAAAAAACCGACATCCCCGTCGTCTTCTCCCCCATCGACAGCTACTCCATCGCCAAGCGCATCCACTCCCTCACCGTCAAAATCCAGCCCGGCGACCGCGAAAAAATCCAACGCATCCAGGACCTCGTCGCCCGCCACCTCGACGTCGACCGCCTCCTCGAAAAACTCTCCACCCCCTGATTTTTCCTGGCGGGGCAGTCCGCCGACGGCGCGGGACTTGATCGCCGCACGCCGCCACCCCCGGCCCGTCCACCCGAACCTCCGGCGCGCGGACTCGACGGCATCCCCCGCCGCCCGCGAAAATTCCCGCCCCCCCTTGTCGACACAAAAAAACAGGCGGAGGTTTGTGCCTCCGCCTGTCGGCGAAATCCTAGCCGCGTTTCCCGAAT
>CAZVPK010000108.1:0-3813 GCA_964628505.1 uncultured Chthoniobacter sp. | reverse complement strand
CTGCCCATTGACCCCCGCCAGCGAGACCGCCGCGAGGCTGAGAACTGCGAATAACGTTTTTTTCATGGTGTGGAGTGGTGTGGGTGTTGTGGTTTCAAAACCAAACTAGCAACTCTCGGGCCAACTTGGTTCGTGAGGGGATTTTTTCCATGATGGAGGGGTTGACAACGCGAAAAATGTGACAATTCCGACAGGGTGTCCAGTTTTTTTTTGCGAGGAATGGAAAAAAAACGTCAGGCCGTCGCGGGGAATTGGTGATTTCTGAACAGCCGGGAAGCGGCAAGGCGGGGCGATTCCGGCGAAGCCGAGGGCGCCGCCCCGAGGTTCCCCCGCCCAGTCGCCCCGTTCCTCTGGCGGAACCCGCCCCGCGTTGGACCATTCAATCCTCCACTGCGCAAATCAAGCGATGCCAATTCGGCCGGTCGTGGAAGCACCGGCGGGGGAGGGGAGCCGTGGAGGACAGCACCGGGGGCGAATCGGGGCCGGAATAATCGTAGCGCCCGAAGTGCAGCTCGATCCGTGCCCCCTCGAGGCTGGCCGCGCCGCCGGTGAGAACCGTCGAGCGCACGCCGGCGGTCACGCGCCAACCGCCCGGCGTGCGGCTCGCGCGGTGGACGGAGAGGTCGTCCTCGATCGCGAAGGCCCCGAGCCCCCCGGCGGCGGGCAGGTCGATTCCGCGCGCCGGGCGGGGCCAGTGCAGTTGGAGGATCATGCCGTTCGGTGCGTGGTGGTATTCGAGATAGTCGGGCCGCCCCTCCAGGCCCGCGAAAAACTCCAACGTGTCGCCGAGTTCGAAAAGCGGCTCGTTGCGCCGCGTGGCCCGCGTGTGGAGAACCGCATCCTCGAGAAAGGCGTCGAAACACAACCGGTCGGCCCGCCATCCCACCCGCACCACGCCGGGAGCGAAGGCCGCCTCGCGGTTTGCCAGCCAGGATTGGCCGAAGGAAAACACCGCCGCCCGCGCGAAGGCGGCATCCACCGACCCCGGCGAGTCGGGATCGAATTCGGGAATGCGCGGACAGACCATCCCCGCGATGATGAACCCGGCACGGCCCGACTGGCGATGCCAAAGCGGGGCCTTCCGCGCAAACACCCCCGCCCCGGGTCGATGTGGGGATTTCTCCCACCGCAGAAAAAAGTGGCAATCCTCCGATGGTCGTGAGAAGAAACCCGCCCACTCAAAAGCCATGATTCCATCCACCTTCCAACGCGCCGCCCTCGCCGGCGTCCTCGCCACGGGCCTCCTCGCCCTGCCCGCTTGCAAACCCCCGGCCCCCGCCGAATCCTCCGCCAAACCCGATTCCACCCCCGCCGCCGAACAGCCCTCCGCGCCGGAATCCACCCCCGCCCCGTCTCCCGCCGAATCGCCCGCGCCCGCCGCCGAGGCCGTCACCGAGCCGGTCTCCATAGATACCACCGTCACCGATGCCGAGGCTCCCTCGCCGGTCGAAGGCGAGGCCGCCCCCGCCGCCTCCGCCGCCCAACCGATCGAACTCCCCGAGGTCGTCGCCACCGTCAACGGCAAGGAAATCCAGCGCGCCGAACTCGAGGAAATCTTCAACGCCGCCGTGCAATCCACCGGCATGAATCCCGCCGACCTCTCGCCCGACCAGAAACTCGGAGCCTACAACCAACTCCTCAACGACCTCGTCGACCGCCAAATCCTCCTCGACGCCTCCGCCGCGGTGAAGGTCACCCCCGACCAGGTCGACGCCGAAATCAAAAAATTCAAATCCCAGTTCCCCGACGAGGCCGTCTTCGAGGCCCAAATGAAACAAGCCGGCATGAACGAGGAGAAACTCCAGGCCGACGTCCGCGAGGAACTCCAGATCCGCGGCTTCATGGAATCCAAAATCAAGGCCCCCGAGGTCACCCCCGCCGAGGCCAAATCCTTCTACGAATCGAACCTCAAGGAATTCGAACGCCCGGAGACCGTCAAGGCCAGCCACATCCTCTTCATGGTGGACCCCGAAGCCCCCGCCGATGTCGTCAAACAAAAGGAGGAGGCCGCCAAAAAAGCCGCCGCCCGCGCCAAGAAAGGCGAGGACTTCACCGCGCTCGCCAAGGAACTCTCCGAGGAACCCGGCGCCGCCCAATCCGGCGGCGACCTCGGGTTTTTCCCCAAGGACCGCATGGTCCCCGAATTCGCCAACGCCGCCTTCGACCAGAAAATCGACGAGATCGGCGATCCCGTGAAAACCCAGTTCGGCTGGCACGTCATCAAGGTCACCGGCAAAAAAGACGCCGGCACCGTTCCCTTCGACGAAGTCAAGGACCAAATCTCCGCCTACCTCAAAAGCACCGGCCAGCGCGAAGCCGCCCAGAAAGTCATGCAGGAGTTGAAGGACAACGCCAAGGTCGAAACCTTCCTCCCCTCCGCCGGTTGATTCCCGGTCCGATGAAAACCCGCCCCGCCCCCCTCAAGGAGCGGGGCCGTCCCGGCCCCAATACCGCCCTCATCCCACCCTGGCGCGGCAGCGCCGATAGGGCGCGGGCCTCGTTCGCCTGTGGAGTCTTCCGCATACTCCACCAGGCCGGACCCGCCGAAATGCTTCGCACACGCCGCGTGTTATCGAATTCACAACGCCGCGTCACCAGGAGGGCCCTGCTTGTCAGGGCCGGTTCGCCGCCCGCACCTCACCGACCCCCGCCCCACAAAGTCCCGGGGACCCCACCCTGCGACCCCGCACCCTCACCAATCCCCGCTTCACAAATCCCACACCCGTCAACAAGGTCAATGCGGTCAACAAGGTCCCACCTCTTCCGTCCCCGCCACCTCGCTCAACCCCCGCTCCACAACCCTTAAAACTTAAAACTCCCTTGACCCCGCCCGATCCCGCCACCCATCCCGACCCCGACTCGCCCGCCGCCGGCGTCATCGGCCTCGGCATCATCGGCAGCCGCGCCGCCGCCTGCCTGCGCCGCGCGGGATACCAGGTCTGGGTCTGGAACCGCACCCTCCGCCCCGAACCGAATTTTCTGGCCACCCCCGCCGAAGTCGCCGACTCCGCCCGCCACATCCAAATCTTCGTCTCCAACGGCGAAGCCCTCCTCTCCGTCGTCCGCGCCATGGCGCCGGTCCTCACCCCCGCCCACATCCTCCTCAACCACGCCACCGTCTCCCCCCGCGACACCCTCGAAGCCGCCGAAATCGTCCGCGACCGCCAAGCCGCCTTTCTCGACGCCCCCTTCACCGGCAGCCGCGACGCCGCCGGCGCCGGCCAGCTTGTTTACTACGTCGGCGGCGATCCCGCCGCCCTCGAAACCGTTCGCCCCCTCCTCCAGGCCAGCTCCCAACACATCCTCCCCGTCGGCGACATCGGCCAGGCCTCCGTCCTCAAAATCGCCTCGAACCTCCTCGCCGCATCCCAGGTCGGCGCCCTCGCCGAAGCCCTCGCCCTCCTCGACCGCCACGGCGTCGAACTCCACAAACTCTCCCTCGCCCTCGAAAAAAACGCCGCCCGCTCCGGCGTCGTCGACATGAAACTCCCCGCCATGCTCACCGGCGACTTCGAGCCCCGCTTCTCCCTCAAGCACATGTTCAAGGACCTCCAACTCGCCCTCTCCATGGCCCGCGACAAGGACGTCGAAATTCCCACCGCCTCCGCCTTCGCCGGCATCGCCATGGCCGCCCTCCAGCGCGGCTGGGGCGAATCCGACTTCTCCGTCGTCTCCCGCTTCTACGGCTACCCCGGCGCCGGACACCCCCTGCCTCCCGAACCCTCTCAAACACCCGCTCTCCGGGCCGACACCCCCGCGCCCGCCCCCGTCAAAAACCTCGCCAACCTCTGGGGCCTCCTCGGCGGAAAAAAA
>CAZVPK010000107.1:0-8892 GCA_964628505.1 uncultured Chthoniobacter sp. | reverse complement strand
ATCGAAGGCCTCGCCATCGCCGCCTTCGCGACGAATGTCCACCTTTCCTACATCTACATCCGCTGCGAATTTCCGAAGGCCGCCAAGATCGTGTGGGAAGCCATCAAGGAAGCCAAAGCCCGCGGCTTCCTCGGAAAAAACATCCTCGGCTCCGGCTTCGATCTCGACATCTATGTCCACCAAGGCGCCGGCGCCTACATTTGCGGCGAGGAGACCAGTCTTCTTGAATCCCTCGAAGGCAAGCGCCCCTACCCCCGCATCAAGCCGCCGTATTTCCCCGCCGTCCTCGGCCTCTACATGAAACCCACGATCGTCAACAATGTGGAGACGATCTGCCATGTGAAGCACATCCTCGCGATGGGCCCCGAGGAATACGCCAAAATGGGAACCCCCGGCGACGGCGGCACCCGCACCATGTGCGTGAGCGGCGATGTCCAGCGCCCCGGATTTTACGAAATCCCCTGCGGCGGCGTCACCCTCGGCGAACTCATCCACGATGTCTGCGGCGGGCTCAAACCCGGCCGTCAACTCAAAGCCGTCATCCCCGGCGGCAGCTCCGCCAAGGTCCTCCGCGCCGGCGAGGTTTTCAAAATGAAGGTCAAAGGCCCCGACGGCCAGATGATCGAAAAAGATGTCCCGCTTTTGGATTTGGTGATGGACGCCTCCACACTCCAAGCCGCCGGCACGATGGTCGGCAGCGGCGGCGTGATGATCATGGACGACTCCCGCGACATGGTTTGGGCGCTCAACAATCTGAACCAATTCTACGCCCACGAGAGCTGCGGCCAATGCACCCCGTGCCGCGAAGGCAGCCTCTGGATGTCGAAAGTCACCACCCGCATCCTCGACGACGGAGCCCGCCCGGACGACGCGAAGAACCTGAAAAACATCGCCGACAACATCGCCGGCCGCACCGTCTGCGCCTTCGGCGAAGCCTGCTCCTGGCCGACCCAAAGCTTCCTCGCCAAATTCCCCGACGAGTTCGAGAAGCGCGTCCATTAACGACACTCCGCTGTCAGCAGGGTCAACAAGGTCAAAGCCCCCCGCATTGCAGCTTCCCCGCCCAAAAAAAATGACGGCGGAGGACTCACAAACCTCCGCCGCCAATTTTTAGACCAACCGGTCCCTTGGGATTAGATGGCCTTCTCCCCTGTCTCGTCGGTGCGAATGCGGATCGCCTCGTCCACCGGAGAGACAAAGACCTTTCCGTCGCCGATCTTGCCGGTCTTGGCCGATTTCACGATGGCCGAGAGCGCGCTCTCGAGCAGCGAGTCCGCCACGACGACTTCGATCTTGATCTTCGGCAGGAAGTCCACGGTGTATTCGCTGCCGCGGTAGATTTCGGTGTGGCCCTTCTGGCGGCCGAACCCCTTCACTTCGCTGACCGTCATGCCCTCGATGCCGAGATCGGCGAGGGATTCCTTCACCTCTTCAAGTTTGAAGGGCTTGATGATTGCTTCGATTTTTTTCATTGGATTGGAATTGGATTTTTAAGGCTTGGGCCGTCCGGCGGGCGCGCGGGGCGCCCGGCCGGACAGCGCTTTGGATTACTTGTTGGGAACGAAGTCGGGATAGGCTTCCTGACCGTGTTCACCGATGTCGAGACCGCCTTCCTCCTCGTCGGCGCTCACGCGGAGGCCGAAGATGGCTTTCACAACGAGGAAGGTGACCAGCGAGAAGACAAACGCGAAGAGCGAGATCGCCACCGTTCCGATGATTTGGGTGACGAGCGCGCCGCCGCCGAAGATGCCCACGGCGATGGTGCCCCAGTTGCCGCAGATGCCGTGCACGGAGATGGCGCCCACGGGATCGTCGATCTTGATTTTGTCGAAGAAGAGAACCGAGACAACCACCAGCACACCGGCGATGGCTCCCACGAGAACCGCGGGCCACGGGGCGATGCTGTCGGCACCCGCGGTGATGCCCACCAGGCCGGCGAGCATGCCGTTGAGGGCCATCGAAAGATCGGGCTTCTTGACCATGATCCACGATGTGAACGCCGCGGCCACACCGCCCGCCGCTCCGGCGAGACCGGTGGTCACGAAGACCAGCGAAACCAGGGGCGCGTCCGCGCTGAGAACGGAACCGCCGTTGAATCCGAACCATCCCATGAACAGGAGGAACACGCCGATGGTCGCCAGCGGCATGCTGTGGCCGAGGATCGGCTTCACCTTGCCGTCGGGCAGGTATTTTCCGAGACGGGGTCCGAGAACGATGACCGCCGCGAGGGCCGCGTAGCCGCCGAAGGCGTGGACCAGCGAGGATCCGGCGAAGTCGATGAAGTCCTCGCTCAGCCAGCCGCCACCCCACTCCCAGGAGCCGGTGATCGGATAGGCGAACGCCACAATGATGGTGGCCGCGATCATGAAGGGTCCGAGTTTGATGCGTTCGGCCACGGCGCCCGAAATAATGGTGGCCGCGGTGGCGGCGAACATCGCCTGGAAGATGAAATCACCCCAATAGGTGTAGCCGGCATTGTATTCGCTCGTCAGGTTGGCGATCTGGGCGTCGGCCTCGGTGAAGCCCGCCGCGATCGGCGAACCCAGGGCGAAGAACCCGGAGAAGGTCCAGTTGTCACCCGGATACATCGAGTTGAATCCGTAGGCCGCATAGGCGAGAAGACCCATGCACACCACAAACACGTTTTTGAACAGGATGTTCGTCGTGTTTTTGGACTGCGTGAGACCGGTTTCCACGCAGGAGAACCCGAGGTGCATCAGGAAGACCAGCGCGGCCGCGATGCAGATCCAGAGGTTGTTGACCGTGAACATGGCGAGATCGGCGGTCTTGCCGTCCCAGTGTGCCTCGAGCGGAGAAGCCTCCTCCTCCGCGGCAGCCTCCTCCACAACCACGGCGGCGGTTTCTACCACTGTCGTGGTTTCCTCCTGCGCATAGGCGGGAATCCCGGTGAAAAAACCGCCCGCGGCCAGAGCCAGCGCGGCGATTCCTGATTTGATGAACGTTGTTTTTTTCATTGGTGCTTGTGTTTTTTTCGAGCCCGGTTTTTCGGGTCGGCAGGCCTGAAGCAATCGTCGTGCCAACCTGTGCCACCTACACGCGGACGCCGCACGGAGAGGTCAAAAAAAGACACCCGCCGGAGGGGTGTCTTTTTTTGATCAGAGGAAAAGTCCGTGGAATTTCGCTTTTCCGGCGGGTCGCGCCCTGCCATGTTCGCCCCATGAAAACTCTCGCCGCCCTCCTTCTTCTCGCCACCCTCCCGCTTGGCGCCTCGGACCTCTGGAGCACCGACTACGAGGCCTCGCTCAAAAAAGCCGCCGCGGAAAAACGCCTCGTTCTCCTGGAATTCACCGGCTCGGACTGGTGCCCCCCCTGCAAGATGCAGGCCAAGGAGGTCTTCGACCAACCGGACTTCGAGACGTTCGCCAAGGACAACCTCGTTCCCGTGAAACTCGACTTCCCCCGCCGATCGGATCAGAGCCCCGAAATCCGCGCCGCCAACCAGGCGCTCGCGGAAAAATACAACGTCGACGGCTTCCCGACCGTCATCCTCCTCGACAGCACCGGCACCGAACTGGCCCGCAAGGTGGGCTACGGCGGCGGCGGGGTCGAGGCCTTCATCGAGTGGGTCGAAGCGAACAAGAAATAGAAAGGCCCGCCGCTTGAACGAGGTCCTTCAACTTTTCCGGCAGACCGGCGCGCTTCTGCACGGTCATTTCGTGCTCCGCAGCGGTCTGCACAGCCGCGAGTTCTTTCAATGCGCCCTGCTTTTGCAGGATGCCGCCGTCGCCTCCAAGGTTTGCGGATTGCTTGCCGAAAAACTCGCATCCTTCGAGGCGGACGCCGTCATTTCCCCGGCCGTCGGCGGCATCATCGTCGGCCAGGAGATCGCCCGCCATCTCGGCAAGAAGCACATCTTCGCCGAGAAGGACGGCACGGGCGGACTCGTCCTGCGCCGCGGTTTCGAAATCCATCCCGGACAGCGCTTCCTCGTCGCCGAGGATGTCGTGACCCGCGGGGGACGTGTGCAGGAAACCATTGCGATTGTCCGCGAGCATGGCGGTCTCGTCGCCGCCGCCGGTGCCATCGTGGACCGCAGCGGCGGCCAGATTCCCGATTTCGGTTGCCCGTTTGTTTCGCTGGTTCAAATGAACGTCGAGACGTTCGATCCCGCGAACCTCCCCGAGGACCTGCGTTCCATCCCCGCCGTCAAACCCGGCAGCAAATAAGGCGTCGCGGTTTTTTTACCGCATCCGCCTCCCGTTTTTTCAAAAAAAACGCGCTCTGTTTGCAACCCGCACCGGCGGTTTTCCTATACCGCTTGGATGACTGGACACATCCCGAAGGAACCCGCATGATGCGTCCGGACGCATTGAACCATCTTCCATGACCGAGGAAACCGCCCGAAGTCCCGCCTTCCGATCGCTTGTCCTCTGGATATCCAGCGGCCGGGGGGTTCTCTACGCCAACAGCGCCTTCTGCGAGTATATCGGTCTGCCCATCGAACAAATTGTCGGCCGCGATCCGCGCGAACTCGCCGCCCTCGCCTCCGGGGAAATCTCGGAATTTTTCGAGAACCCGCAGGTCTCCGCCACACCCAACCGGCTTCTGGCGGACTCCGAAGGCCGCGTCTTCGAACTCAAGACCGCCTCCCGCCAGGGCGTCACCGATTTGATTTTCGACGAGGTCTCCTCCGTCGAGTCCCTGCGGAATTTCCTGGCCCCTGTTTCGGGAACCCCGTTCGACCAACTCGGCGAGGACGAGCTCCGCACCGCGCGCATTCCCGATCTCCGATTCGTCACCTGCTGCGCGGCCCGCATGATATCGTCCTCCGCGCTCGCCGACAGGATTCCGCCCCTGGAGCACCGCGTCATCACCGGGGCGTTTCTCGAGGAGTCCGCCCAGGCCTTCATCGCCAACCATTGCACCCTCCTGCCCTCCCGCGGTTCCATCTGCGCGGGATTCGCCGGAGCCCCCCGCTACCATGCGGACCATTCGCTCCGCGCGCTCGAGGCCGCCTTCGAGCTTCTCTGGCGCATGGAACGCATCCGCTCCTTCTGCCTCGACGAGGGCCGGGACATCCCCCCTGTCGCCTGCGGTCTCGCCTCGGGAAACGCCATCACGGGCGGCTTCGGCAGCGGCCGCACCGCCGTCTACCTCGCCGAGGGCGAGTGCCTCGAATCCGCCGAACGCCTCTCCCAGATCGCCTGCCCGGGCGAGATTCTCGTCGCCCAATCCACCCTCGACCACCTCGTGTCGAACCTCCCGCAGGGATGGATTGCCACGCCCTCCGAGGCCGGGGACGAGCCGGACCTCTCCGCCTACACCAGCCACGCCGGTTCCGTCATCCCCTTGGAAAATCCCGCCCGCGTCGTTTCCATCGCTCCCGTCGCGGAGTCCGATGAAATCGACTCCCCCGCCGTTTTCCGCTTCGAGGAAGTCTGGCGTCTCGACCAGGGAAACGCCCGCCCCCTCCCCGTCTTCCGCGCCATCCGCCTCTCGGACACCGCGGCCCCGGCGGCCTCCGGCGAAACCGTGCTCGAGAGCGGCTTCGTCACCCGTCTCGGCAAATACCGGCTCGCCGAGGTGATCGGCTCCGGCGGCATGGGCCGCGTGTGGAAGGCCCAGGACGCCTACGGAAACACCGTCGCCATCAAGACCCTCCACCCCTCCACCGCCGAATCGCCCGATTCCATCAAGCGCTTCCGCCGCGAGGCCGAGATCATGTCGCGCATCCCCCACCGCAACATCTGCCGCATCTTCGAAACCGGCGAGCACGACGGCACCCACTTCCTCGTGATGGAATATGTCGAGGGCCTCACCCTCTCCGAAATCCTCCACGCCGACGCCGCCTCCACCGCCTCCCGCACGGGCAAATCCTCCGACCTCCCCTCCCTCATCGCCGCCGTCCGCAAAAACCGCAGCTCGATCGCAAGCGCCTCGGGGCCCCCTTCCGGCGAAACGGAACCCGCGCCCGAAGCTGCGGAATCCGACAAGAGCGGATACATCGTCCCCGTCGACCAGGCCCTGGGCCTCATGGAAAAAGTCTGCGAGGCCGTCGAGTTCGCCCACCAGCACGGCATCCTCCACCGCGACCTCAAACCGGGCAACATCCTCCTGCGCGCCGATGCCGACCCCCTCGTCGCCGACTTCGGCCTCGCCAAGCTCTCCGGGGAATCCGGCTCCGACAAAAGCGCCTCGCTCTCCTTGAGCGGACACGTCCTCGGCACCGTCGAAAACATGGCCCCCGAGCAGGCGGAATCCAGCAAGAACATCGACGCCCGCGCCGATGTCTACGCCCTCGGCACCATTCTCTATCAAATGTGCACCGGCCGGAAGCACTTCACCGCCACCGGAAATTTCATCGCCGACATCCAGGCCCTCCAAACCCACGAACCCCTCCGCCCCCGCGCCATCAATCCCTCCCTCGACCCCGACCTCGAGGTCATCATTTTGAAATGCCTGCGCACCTCGCCCGACGAGCGCTACCGCGGCGTTTCCGCCCTCCTGGCCGATCTCCAGCGCTTCCGCCGCGGCGAACCCATCGCCGCCCGGCCCGTCACCGCCCTCGACCTCGCCCGCAAAATCATCCGCCGCAACCGGGCCGCCTCGATCACCGCCGGCGTCTCCCTCCTCCTCATCCTCCTTCTCGTCACCGGCTCCATCTGGAGCCTCGCCAACCAACTCGCCAAAGCCGAGGCCGCCCGCCAACTCGCCGAACAAAACCGCCTCCTCGCCGAGGAAAAGGAGGAACTCGCCGTCATGGCCAACAATCTCGCGCAGGAAGTCCTAGAGAACTACGACATGGCCACCGAGGCCCAGGCCCTCCTCACCAAGCAAAGCGAGGAAACCGAGGCCGAACGAAAAAAACGCGAGAACGTCGAGGCCGCCATCGAACTCCAGAAAAAGGAAATGGCCGAGAACCTCGCCAAACTGAACGCCCAGGTGGAGCAAGCCGAGAAAAACCGCGGCAAGGCCCTCACCGCCCGCCTTCTCCAGCGAACCCAGGGAAAGGTCTTCATCAACGGCGAGGATAAAGGCACCTCACTCATCGACGCCGACACCATCATGGAGGTCCTCCGCGAAGAGGAGACCCAGGTCCTCCTCCGCACCCCCTACGGCGCCGAACAATGGTTCGACAAAAACCTCGTCAACATCGAACGCGAAAAACTCACCGCCGCCCCCCAGCCGACCCCCCCCCCCCCCCCCCCCGGGGACCGCGCCACCCGAACCCGAACCCCCCCCCACCCCGCGCCCCCCCCCGGAAAAATCAACCAAGCCACCCGCCGCAACGGCCCCCACAGCAACATCCTCGTCACCGAACTCACCGACACCCTCCTCGCCTACGAATGGCGCGCCCCCTCCCCCGCGAATCCCGAAGGCCTCGGCGGCTCGGGAAAACTCGACATCACCGGCGAAAACTCGACCCTCGAAATCGGCCCGGTCAAAATCGCCTGGGTCGGCTCCAGCCGCCGCCTCGGCTACCACTCCGACAAGGGCAACCTCGATGACATCGAAATCGACGCCCTCAAGGCGACCCCCTGGGCCGCGACCCTCGTTCCATCCGCCGAGGCCCTCCTGGCCTCCGATCCCAAACCCTCCACCGCTCCCGATCAGGCTCCCCCTCCCGCCGCCACGTCCCCCGCGCGCTCCCTCCCCGAAATCACCCACGTGGCCACCCCCTACTCCGACAAGTCGCTCGCCGACCTCCGCCGCCTCGCCGACTCCAACGATCCCGTCGCCCTCGTCGAACTCGGACATCGCAACCTCTCGGGCAAAGGCGTCGATAAAAATCCCCAAGCCGCCGCCGAGTGGTATCAAAAAGCCTCCCGCCTCGGCCTCATCGAAGCCGACATGTGCCTCGGCCGCCTCCACTGGCGCGGCCTCACCGACCTGGCACCCGCCGACTGGCGCAACGCCTTCCAAGTCTTCGACCGCCTCGCCAAAGGCGACAGCAAATCCTCCAAGCACTACGCCGCGATGTGCCACCTCCTCGGCCGCGGCACCCCCCTCGACTACGCCCAGGCCGTCTTCTGGTTCAACGAGTCCATCAAAAATCCCGAACGCAATTTCGCCCTCGGCGACTCCCACCGGGAACTCGGCCGCATGCACGAAAACGGCAAGGGCTTCGCCCCGGATTTGAAAAAAGCCATCGACCATTACCGCCAAGCCGCCCAGGCCGGCAATGCCGAAGCCCTCGAACGCCTGCGCACCCTCTCCGAAGCCGCCAATCCCGACGCCCTCCAAGCCCTCCGCCAGCTCGCCGGCCAAGGCATCACCGCATCCACCCCCGCCCGCCCGATCGCCGAAGAGGAAACCGAACCCGGCGCCGCTTCTCCCGCCGCCGCCCGATCGCCGGAATGGTCCCGGGTCCTCTTGGAAGCCCCCCTCCACATCGGCGACATCCTGATGCCCCCCTTCACCAGCCCCCGCCCCGAAGCCCGCGATTTCAAGGCCTCCTTCGACCTCCGCACCCTCCCCAAGACCGACCTCCACGCCACCATCCTCGCCTCCCACCTCGTCCCCTCCCGCCACCCCGAATACCTCGCCGGCCGCTACAAAACCTCCCTCCTCGTCAACAACACCGAAGTCGAAATCCTCAACGACCAGATCGCCGGCATCGAGGACAGCCTCGACATCGCCCGCCTCCACATCCCCATCCCCTCGCGACTCCTCCGCCAGGGCCGGAACACCCTCGCCATCAGCCCGGGAAAAAGCGGCAGCAACATCGACGACTTCGAACTCCACCGCGTCGTCATCGCCACCGAACCCGAAACCGCCCCGCTCCCACCCGCCCCCGGCCTCCCCGAAACCCCATGACACCCCCCTCGCGATATTTCACAAAACGCCCCGGAGGGCCCTGCCTCTCCGCTGCGCTCCGGGATGTTGACTCGCTCGCTCCCGCTCGTCTCGCCCTGCGGGCTGCCTGCGGCA